>CAUJIV010000134.1 GCA_963205435.1 Pseudomonadota bacterium | reverse complement strand
CAGCTCGACGTGCCGCTCTCCCCGCGCGGCAAGGCCCAGGCGCGCGCCACCGCCGAGCGGCTGGCCGGCGAGGGCGCCGCCGCCGTCTATGCCAGCGACCTCTCTCGCGCCCGCGACACCGCTGCGCACGCGGCGCGACGGCTCGGCCTCGCCGTGCGCACGCGGGCCGGGCTGCGCGAGCGCCATTTCGGCCTGCTGCAGTCGCTTACCTTCGCCGAGTTCGCCCGTCGCGATCCTGCCGCCCATGCGCGCTATCGCGCCCGCGAGGAGGACTTCGCCCTGCCCGGCGGCGGCGAGAGCCTGCGCCAGTTCGCCGGCCGCGTGCACGACTGCCTCGACGCCATCGTTGCCGACCATCCGGGCGAGCTGGTGCTGGTGTTCACCCACGGCGGCGTGCTCGACATCCTGCAGCGCCGCGCCAGCGGTCTGCCGCTCTACCGGCCGCGCGACTTCGACATTCCCAATTGCGGCCTCAACTGGCTGCAGGTCGACGGCGGCCGCTGGAGCCTGCGGCGCTGGGCCGAGTGCGACCATCTCGCGGCGGCGCTCGATGAGCTGCCCGGCTGAGCCGGCCGAAGACGCGGCGCGGCGCCTGCTGCGCGTGACCGGCGAGCTGCTGCGCGAGACCCATCCCGGCCGGCCGCCGCCGCTGGCGCTCGACAGCCGCCTCGAGCGCGACCTCGGGCTGGACTCGCTGGCGCGGGTCGAGCTGCTGCTGCGCCTCGGCCGCGAATTCGGCGCCGCCCTGCCCGAGGCGGCCCTGGGCGAAGCCGAAACCCTCGGCGCGCTGCTGCCCTTCCTCGGCCACCCGGCGCCGCCGGCCGCGCCGCCTGCGCCGGTCGACCTGCCGCGCGGCGCCGCGCTGCCGGTGCCACAGACGGCCGCCAGCCTGGTCGAGGCGCTCGAGTGGCACGCCGGGCGCACGCCCGGGCGCACCCACGTCCTGTTGCTTGGCGAAGGCGGCGAGGAGACGCCGCTGAGCTATGGCGAGCTGCTCGAGGCGGCGCGCGGCATCGCCTGCGGGCTGGTCGCCCGCGGCCTGCGGCCGCAACAGGCGGTGGCGCTGATGCTGCCCACCGGGCGCGACTACCTCGCCAGCTTCTTCGGCGCGCTGATCACCGGCGCCATCCCGGTGCCGATCTACCCGCCGGCGCGCCTCGCCCAGATCGAGGACCACCTGCGCCGCCACGCCCGCATCCTCGACAACGCCCAGGCCGTCTTCATGATCACCGTGCCGCAGGCCAGGCCGGTGGCGGCGCAACTGGCTGCCACCGTGCCGAGCCTTGCCGAGATCGTCACGCCGCGCGAGATCGCCGTCGCGCCGCGGCCGCTGCTCCACCGGGCGCGACCCGAGGACATTGCCTTCCTGCAATACACCTCGGGCAGCACCGGCGAGCCGAAAGGCGTCGTCCTCAGCCACGCCAACCTGCTCGCCAACTTGCGCGCCATGGGCGAGGCCTTCGGCGTCAGCAGCGAGGACGTCTTCGTCTCCTGGCTGCCGCTCTACCACGACATGGGCCTGATCGGCGCCTGGCTCGGCGCGCTCTACTTCGGCATGCCGCTGGTGCTGATGTCGCCGCTCGCCTTCCTCTCGCGGCCGGCGCGCTGGCTGCAGGCCGTCTCGCGCCACCGCGGCACGCTGACGGCGGCGCCCAACTTCGCCTACGAGCTGTGCGCCGGCAAGCTCGACGAAGCCGATCTGGAAGGCCTCGACCTGTCCTCGCTGCGCCTGGCGCTGAACGGCGCCGAGCCGGTCAGCCCGGCGACGCTGGAGGCCTTCGCCCGGCGCTTCGCGCCGCGCGGCCTGCGGCCGGAGGCGCTGGCGCCGGTCTACGGTCTCGCCGAATGCTCGGTCGGTCTCGCCTTTCCGCCGCTCGGCCGCGGGCCGCGCATCGACGCCGTCGATCGCGCCTTCCTGCTGCGCGAGCGCCACGCCGTGCCGGCCGATGCGGCGAGCGCCGACGCCGTGCGCCTGCCCGCCTGCGGCCGCGCCCTGCCCGGCCACGCCATCCGCATCGTCGACGAGGCGGGCGGCGAGCTGCCCGAGCGCCGCGTCGGGCGCCTGCAGTTCCGCGGCCCCTCGGCGACCCGCGGCTACTACCGCAACCCGCGGGCGTCGGCGCAGCTGTTCCGCGACGGCTGGCTCGATTCGGGCGATTACGCCTACCTCGCCGAGGGCGAGATCTACCTGACCGGGCGCGTCAAGGATCTCATCATCCGCGGCGGCCGCAACCTCTATCCCTACGAGCTGGAGGAGGCGGTCGGCGCCCTGCCCGGCGTGCGCAAGGGCTGCGTCGCCGTCTTCGCCGGCGCGACAGACCGCGCCGGCGAGCGCCTGGTGGTGGTGGCCGAGACGCGCGAGCGCGACGGCGCGGCGCGCCAGCGGCTGCGCCAGGCCATCGTCGCGGCGGCGCACGAGGTGCTCGGCTTCGCGCCCGACGAGAACGTGCTGGCGCCGCCGCACGCCGTGCTGAAGACTTCCAGCGGCAAGATCCGCCGCGCCGCCACGCGCGAGGCCTGGCAGCGCGGCGAGCTCGGCCGCGGCGGCCTCTCCCCCTGGCGGCAGCGCACGAAGCTGGCGCTGGCCGCCGCCGGCGCCGCCCTGCGCGGCGCGGCCAGGCGCGGCGGCGGCCGCCTCTATGGCCTCTGGTGCTGGGGCTTGCTGCTCCTGCTCGGCGCGCCGACCGCCCTGCTGGTGCTGGCGCTGCGACGGCCCGCCGCCGGGCGGCGGCTTGCCCGCGCCGCGGCGCGGCTCTTCCTGCTGCTCGCCGCCATGCCGCCGCGCGCGCGCGGTCTCGAGCGCCTGCCCGCCGGGCCGCACCTGCTGCTCGTCAACCACGCCAGCTATTTCGATCTGCTCGTGTTGCAGGCGGCGCTGCCGCCGCGCCACGCCTTCGTCGCCAAGCGCGAGCTGGAGCGCCAGCCGCTGCTCCACGCCTGCCTGCGCGGCCTCGGCGCCCTCCTCGTCGAGCGCTACGAGACCAGCCGCGGCGCCGGCGACGTCGATGCCCTCGTCGCGCGGCTGCGCCAGGGCGACAGCCTGCTCGTCTTCCCCGAGGGCACCTTCTCGCGCGAGGCCGGCCTCAAGCCCTTCCGCATGGGCGCCTTCGTCGCCGCGGCGCGCGCCGGCGTGCCGCTGGCGGTGGCCGGCCTGCGCGGCTGCCGCGACATCCTGCGCGACGGCAGCTGGCTGCCCCGCCACGGCCGCCCCGAGCTGGAGATCGGCGCCGTGCTATGGGCCGGCGGCGGGGACTGGGCCGCCGCCGCCCGCCTGCGCGAGGCCGCCCGCGCCGAGATGCTGCGCCTGTCCGGCGAGCACGACCTCGGCGGCCTGCTGCCCGAGCTGCCGCCGCGGCAGTCTCCCGCGCCATGATAAAATTGCGCTCCGCCTGATCGCTTCGGCCCTTGCCAAAGCCCTTTTGAAAGACCGAACCATGTTTTCCAGACAGGACACCCTGGCCCAGGCCGACAGCGAGCTGTGGGCGGCGATCGAGGCCGAGAACCGCCGCCAGGAAGAGCACATCGAGCTGATCGCCTCGGAGAACTACGTCAGCCAGGCGGTGCTCGAGGCACAGGGCTCGCAGCTCACCAACAAGTACGCCGAGGGCTATCCGGGCCGGCGCTACTATGGCGGCTGCGAGCATGTCGACGTCGTCGAGCAGCTGGCCATCGACCGGGCGAAGAAGCTGTTCGGCGCCGACTGCGCCAACGTCCAGCCCAACTCCGGCTCGCAGGCCAACCAGGCGGTGTTCTTCGCCTTCCTCCAGCCGGGCGACACCATCCTCGGCATGAACCTCTCGATGGGCGGCCACCTCACCCACGGCATGCCGCTCAACATCAGCGGCAAGTGGTTCAAGATCGTGCCCTACGGCCTCGACGAGCGCGAGGAGATCGACTACGACGCCATGGAGCGCCTCGCCCGCGAGCACCGGCCCAAGCTGATCATCGCCGGCGCCTCGGCCTATTCGCTGCGCATCGACTTCGCCCGCTTCGCCCGCGTCGCCGAGGCGGTCGGCGCCCGCTTCATGGTGGACATGGCCCACTACGCCGGCCTCGTCGCCGCCGGTGTCTATCCCAATCCGGTGCCCTACGCCGACGTCGTCACCACCACCACGCACAAGACGCTGCGCGGCCCGCGCGGCGGCCTCATCCTGATGCGCGCCGAGCACGAGAAGGCCATCAACTCGGCGATCTTCCCCGGCATCCAGGGCGGCCCGCTGATGCACGTCATCGCCGGCAAGGCGGTGGCGCTGAAGGAGGCCATGACCAGTTCCTTCCGCGACTACCAGGAGCAGGTGCTGGCCAACGCCCGCGTCATGGCGCGCGTGCTGGCCGAGGAGCGCGGCCTGCGCATCGTCTCCGGCCGCACCGAGAGCCACGTCTTCCTCGTCGACCTGCGCGCCAAGAACCTCACCGGCAAGGAAGCCGAGGCGGCGCTCGGCCGCGCCCACATCACGGTAAACAAGAACACCATCCCCAACGACCCGCAGAAGCCGCTCGTCACCTCGGGCATCCGCATCGGCTCGCCGGCGATGACCACGCGCGGCTTCACCGAGATCGAGGCCGAGCAGGTGGCGCACCTGATCAGCGACGTGCTCGACCGGCCGGACGACGAGGCGACCCTCGCCCGCGTGCGCGAGAAGGTGGCGGCGCTGTGCCGCAAGCATCCCGTCTACGGCGGCTGAGCCCGGCCATGAGCGCCCGCTTCGCCCCCGTCCCAGCGAGCCGGCCATGAAGTGCCCCTTCTGTTCCGAGGAAAACACCCAGGTCATCGACACGCGCGAGAACGAGGAAGGCGACACCGTGCGCCGGCGCCGGCGCTGCCTCGCCTGCGACAAGCGCTTCACCACCTACGAGCGCGTCGAGCTGCGCATGCCGCTGATCGTCAAGAAGAACGGCAGCCGCGTCGACTACGACCGCGACAAGCTCGCCGCCAGCCTGATGCTGGCGCTGAGGAAGCGCCCGGTCGCCAGCGACAGCGTCGACGCCGCCATCGAGCGCATCGAGGAGCGCCTGCTCGCCAGCGGCGAGCGCGAGGTGCCGAGCGAGAAGATCGGCGGGCTGGTCATGCGCGAGCTGCGCAAGCTCGACAAGATCGCCTACGTGCGCTTCGCCTCGGTCTATCGCAACTTCGAGGACGTCGAGGAATTCCGCGAGGCGGTGCGCGAGGTGAAGAAGCCGCGGCGCCCGCGCGGCGCCTGATGTTTTCCGCCGCCGACCACGCCCACATGGCGCGCGCCCTGCGCCTGGCCGCGCGCGGCCTGTACACCGCCAGCCCGAATCCGCGCGTCGGCTGCGTCATCGTGCGCGACGACGACGTCGTTGGCGAGGGCTGGCACGCGCGCACCGGCGAGGCCCACGCCGAGGCGCTCGCCCTGGCGGCGGCCGGCGAGCGGGCGCGCGGCGCCACCGTCTACGTCAGCCTCGAGCCCTGCAGCCACCAGGGCCGCACGCCGCCGTGCAGCGCCGCGCTGGTCGCCGCCGGCGTGGCGCGCGTCGTCTCCGCCATGGCCGACCCGAACCCGCGCGTCCGCGGCGAAGGCGGCGCCCAGCTGCGCGCCGCCGGCATCGCCTACGAAGAAGGCCTGCTGGCGGCGCAAGCGCGCGAGCTCAACATCGGCTTCGTCTCGCGCATGGAGCGCGGCCGCCCCTGGCTGCGGCTGAAGCTCGCCGCCAGCCTCGACGGCCGCACGGCGCTCGCCAACGGCAAGAGCCAGTGGATCACCGGGGAGGCGGCGCGCCGCGACGGCCACCGCTTCCGCGCCCGCGCCTGCGCCATCCTCACCGGCGCCGGCACGGTGCGCGCCGACGACCCGCGCCTCACCGTGCGCGGGGTCGAGGGCACGCGCCAGCCGCTGCGCGTGGTGGTGGACAGCCGGCTGCTGACGCCGCCGCGAGCGCGCATCCTCGAGGGCGGCAAGGTCCTCGTCGCGACGGCGAGCGGCGACGCGGCGAAGGCCGACCCCCTGCGCGAGGCCGGCGCTGAAGTCGTCCTGCTGCCCGACGCCGCCGGCCGCGTCGACCTCGCCGCCCTGCTGCGGCTGCTCGCCGAGCGCGGCGTGAACGAACTGCACGCCGAGGCCGGCCAGCGCCTGAGCGGCGCCCTGCTCGAGCAGAGCCTCGTCGATGAATTCCTGTTTTATTTCGCGCCGACGCTGATCGGTAGCGGCCGCGACCTGTTCGCGCTGCCGCCGCTCGAGGACCTCGCCGGTCGCCGCGACCTCGAGATCACCGAGCTGCGCCGTGTCGGCCGCGACATCCGCATCCTGGCGCGGCCTGCGCCGGCACCCGCCTCACCTACGGCCGCGCCAGGCTGATCAGCTTGGTGTCGAGATAGGCGGCCAGCCCCTCCGGGCCGTTCTCCGAGCCCTGGCCGCTCTCCTTGAGGCCGCCGAAGGGCGCATCCGGCTGGGTGATGCTGAAATGATTGACGCCGACCACGCCGGCCTCGAGCCGCGCCGCGAGCTCGTGCGCCTGCGCCAGGTCGCGCGTGAACAGGAAGGCCGACAGCGCGTAAGGCAGCGCGTTGGCCCGCGCCAGCGTTTCCTCGAGGTCGTCCCACGGATTGATGACGGCGATCGGGCCGAAGGGCTCCTCCTGCATGACGCGCGCCGCATCCGGCACCTCGGTCAGCACCGTCGGCATGTAGTAATAGCCGCCGATCGGCATGCGCTTGCCGCCGCAGGCCAGCTTGGCCCCGCAGGCCAGCGCGTCCTTGACCAGCGCCTTCATGGCATCGAGGCGGCGGTCGTGGGTGAGCGGCCCCATCTCGATGCCGTACACCACGCCGTCGCCGATGCGCAGGCCGAAGGCGCCGGCGACGAAGGCCTCGACGAAGGGCTTGAACAGCGAGCGATGCACGAAGAAGCGCGTCGGCGCGGCGCAGACCTGGCCGGCGTTGCGGAACTTGGCAGCGAGCGCGAGCCGCGCCGCCTTCTCGGCGTCGGCATCGGCCATCACCAGCACCGGCGCGTGCCCGCCCATCTCGGCGGTGAAGCGCTTGACGCCGCGCGCGCACTGCTCGCCCAGCTGCTTGCCCACGGCGATCGAGCCGGTAAAGGAGACCTTGCGGATGGCCGGATGCCCGATCAGGCGATCCGCCACCTGCTGCGGCTCGCCGCAGACGAGATTGAGCGCGCCCGGCGGCAGCCCGGCGTCGTGGAAGGCGCGCGCCAGGGCGATGGCGCTGCCGGGCGCCTCCTCCGAGGGCTTGATCACGGCGCTGCAGCCGGCGGCGAGCGCCGCGCCGAGCTTGCGCGCCGGCAGGTTGAGCGGGAAGTTCCACGGCGTGAACAGCGCCGCCGGGCCGACCGGCACCCGCGTCACCGCCTGCATCAGCACCGCCTCGCCGCGCGGCGGCACCAGGCGGCCGCCGATGCGGGCGCCCTCCTCGGCGAAGAAGTCCAGCGTCTCGGCCGCCGCCATGATCTCGCGCTGGCTCTCGGCCAGCGGCTTGCCCTGCTCGCGCGTGATGATGCGGGCGATCGCGTAGATGCGCTCGCGCAGCAGGCGCGCCGCCTGCAGCAGGATGTCGCGGCGCGCCTGGGGCGGCGTCCGCCGCCAGCGCTCGAAGCCGCGCGCGGCGGCCTCGATGGCGAGCGCCAGCTCCTCCTCGCCGGCCAGCGGCAGCTGGCCGAGCTCGAGGCCGCTGGCCGGATTGATGACGGGGCGGCTGCCGGCGGATGCCTTCTCGATCCACTTGCCGTCGATGCACAGGGAGAGCGCGGGATAGTCGTTCATGGTCTTGGCTTGCTGCGGGCTTCTCCTTCTGTTTTTAACAGGTGGCCGCGCCTGGCGCAACGGTGCGGCGGCAAATTTCGACGACGGCGACGCATGCCCCTGACGCGGGCGCGGTCATGAGCCGTCGTGCGACCGCCCAAGGATGGGTAAAATCCGCCCATGAGCGGAAACCTCTTCATCGTCTCGGCGCCGTCCGGCGCCGGCAAGACCACGCTGGTCAGGATGCTGCTCGAGCGTGACGGCGGCATCGGCCTGTCCATCTCCCACACCACGCGCGCGCCGCGCCCGGGCGAGCAGGACGGCCGCGAGTACCACTTCATCGGTCCGCCCGAATTCTTCGCCATGCGCGAAGCCGGCGACTTCCTCGAGAGCGCCGAGGTGCATGGCAACTGGTACGGCACCTCGCGCCGCTGGATCGTCGAGCAGCTGGCGTCCGGCCGGGACATCCTGCTGGAAATCGACTGGCAGGGCGCGCAGCAGGTGCGCGGCCTGTTCCACGAATGCGTCGGCATCTTCATCCTGCCGCCCTCGCCCGCGGAACTGGAGCAGCGCCTGCGCGGGCGCGGCCAGGATAGCGAGGAAGTCATCGCCCGCCGCCTGGCCGCCGCGCTGGGCGAAATGCGCCACGTCGACGAGTTCGATTATGTTATTATTAACAAGACCTTGCCGGAGGCCGTCGACGACCTCCAGAGCGTGGTACGCTCGGTCCGCCTGCGCACCGCCGCGCAGCTGGAGCGCCACCGCGAGCTTTTCGCGTTTCTCGAACAGGATACCTAGGCCATGGCCCGCATCACCGTAGACGATTGCCTGAAACAAATCCCCAACCGCTTCCAGCTGACGCTGGCTGCCGCCTATCGCGCCCGCCAGCTGACGATCGGCGCCACGCCGCTGCTCGAGCCGGACAAGGACAAGCCGACCGTCATCGCCCTGCGCGAGATCGCCGCCGGCAAGGTCGGGCTGGAAGTCCTCAATCGCGGCCAGGCCTGAGGGGGCCGCCTTCCTTCCGGGCCGGCGCACGCGGAGTCGAGGGTGAGCCATGCGCGCCGCCGCCACCGCGCCCGGTCCGCAGACGCCGCAGGCCTACGACACTGAATTCACCCTCCAGCTCGAGAAGCTGAGGGAGCTGCTCGGCACCTACCTCAAGCCCGAGGACATCGAGCGCGTCGCCGCCGCCTTCCGCTTCTCCGCCGAGGCGCACAAGAACCAGTTCCGCATCAGCGGCGACCCCTACTTCTCCCATCCGCTGGCGGTCGCCGGCATCCTCACCGCCTGGAACCTCGACGCCCAGGCGCTGATGGCCGCCCTGCTGCACGATGTCGCCGAGGACACCGACATCACGCTCGACGAGATCGCCGAGAAGTTCGGCAAGGCCACCGCCCGGCTGGTGGACGGCGTCTCCAAGCTCGACAAGATCGAGTTCCAGTCGATCGAGGAGGCGCAGGCGGAGAACTTCCGCAAGATGCTGCTGGCGATGGCCAGCGATGTGCGCGTCATCCTCATCAAGCTGGCCGACCGCCTGCACAACATGCGCACGCTGGAGACGCTGCGGCCGGACAAGCGCCGCCGCATCGCCCGCGAGACGCTCGAGATCTACGCGCCGATCGCCAACCGGCTCGGCCTCAACAACCTCTTCCGCGAGCTGCAGGAGCTCGGCTTCCGCCACGTCTGGCCGCTGCGCTTCCGCGTGCTCGGCAAGGCGGTGCGGGCGGCGCGCGGCAACCGCCGCGAGGTGGTCGGCAAGATCCTCGTCGCCATCCAGGCGCGCCTCGCCGAGGCGAAGATCGAGGCCGAGGTGAGCGGCCGCGAGAAGCACCTCTACGGCATCTACCGCAAGATGCGCGAGAAGTCGCTGTCCTTCTCGCAGGTGCTCGACATCTACGGCTTCCGCGTCATCGTCCAGGACGTGCCGACCTGCTACCTCGCCCTCGGCGCGCTGCACGGCCTCTACCAGCCGGTGCCGGGCAAGTTCAAGGACTACATCGCCATCCCCAAGGCCAACGGCTACCAGTCGCTGCACACCACCCTGATCGGCCCCTTCGGCACGCCGGTCGAGGTGCAGATCCGCACCACCGAGATGAACCACGTCGCCGAGGCCGGCGTCGCCTCGCACTGGCTCTACAAGGAGGACAAGAGCCTGCCCGAGCTGCAGCAGCGCACCCACCAGTGGCTGCAGTCCCTGCTCGAGCTGCAGTCGGCCTCGGGCGACTCGGCCGAGTTCCTCGAGCACCTGAAGATCGACCTCTTCCCCAGCGAGGTGTATGTGTTCACGCCGAAGGGCCGCATCCTCTCGCTGCCGCGCGGCTCGACGCCGGTCGACTTCGCCTACGCCGTGCACACCGACATCGGCAACCGCTGCATCGCCAGCCGCATCAACCACGAGCTGATGCCGCTGCGCACCGAGCTGAAGAGCGGCGACCAGGTCGAGGTCATCACCGCCGCCCACGCCGGCCCCAACCCGGCCTGGCTCTCCTACGTCAAGACCGGCAAGGCGCGCTCGCAGATCCGCCACTTCCTCAAGACCGTGCAGTTCGACGAGTCGGCCGCGCTCGGCGAGCGGCTGCTGGCGCAGGCCCTGCGCCCCTTCGAGCTCGGCGCCGGCGAGATCGGCGACGCCGTCTGGGACAGGTTCGTCGCCGAGTGCGGCGCCAAGTCGAAGCAGGACGTGCTCGCCGACATCGGCCTCGGCAAGCGCCTGCCGGCCATCGTCGCCCGCCACCTCGCCGACGGCGTCGAGAAGACCGGCGCCGGCGCCGCGGAGGCCCGCGGCCAGGGCCCGATCCCGATCCGCGGCAGCGAGGGCATGGCGGTGCAGCTCGCCCACTGCTGCCGGCCGATCCCCGGCGACCCCATCGTCGGCCTGATCCGCAAGGGCCAGGGCCTGGTCGTGCACATGGCCGACTGTCCCGGCATCTCGCGCATCCGCGGCGAGCACGCCAAGTGGGTGGACGTCGAGTGGGAGCCGGCCGGCGGCAAGCTGTTCGAGGCGGCGATCAAGCTCGAGGTGGAGAACCGCCGCGGCGTGCTGGCGCGGGTCGCCGCCGAGATCGCCGAGGCCGGTTCCAACATCCAGCACGTCACCATGGACGAGGAGCACGGCGTGTATACCGCCCTCTACTTCGTCCTCCAGGTCTCCAACCGCACCCACCTCGCCCGCATCATGCGCGCCCTGCGCCACCTGCCCGAGGTGGTGCGCATCTCGTGCGTCAGGGAGTAGAATGGGCGCTCACGGCAACCGCCTTCCCGCTTCCGGCATTTTTGCAACTACCGCCATGTACGAATCCGAGCACACCCGCTTCATGCGCGACTGGCTGGCCGCCCACCCCGAGGAGGCCGCCGTGCAGAAAAGCGGCCGCGCCCTGTGGTGGGACAAGACGCCGCGCACCCCCGACGAGCAGCGGCGCCTGCGCGAATCGCATGTGCCGCAGCCCGGCTACTACTATTACCAGTACTGAGGGCGACCGGCGGCGCCCCGCGCCGCCTTCGTGCCGCCGCCCCCTGCCTGGCGCCGGCCGCTGAGGCGCCCGCCCTCGCCCAGCCATGGCCCCGCCGCCCACGGAAAAGGTCCGCGTCTCCAAGCTGATGTCCGAGCAGGGCCTGTGCTCGCGCCGCGAGGCCGACGCCTACATCGAGCGCGGTTGGGTCTTCGTCGACGGCGAGCGCGTCACCGAGCTCGGCAGCCGCGCGCTGCCGACGCAGAAGATCACCTTGAGCCGCGAGGCGAAAGCCAGCCAGCTGCAGCAGGTCACCCTCCTGCTCAACAAGCCGGTCGGCTATGTCTCCGGCCAGGCCGAGGGCGGCCACCGCCCGGCCGTCACCCTCGTCAATGCGGCAAGCCGCCACGCCGGCGACCAGTCGCCGCTGCGCTTCCATCCCTCGCACCTCAAGGGCCTCGCCCCCTGCGGGCGCCTCGACATCGATTCCACCGGCCTGCTGGTGCTCACCCAGGACGGCCGCATCGCGCGCCACCTCATCGGCGCCGACTCGCGCACCGAGAAGGAGTATCTCGTCCGCGTCGAGGGCCGGCTCGACGCCAGGGGGCTGGCGCTGCTCAACCACGGCCTCTCGCTCGACGGTCAGGCGCTCAAGCCGGCCAAGGTCGGCTGGCAGAACGAGGATCAGCTCCGCTTCGTGCTGCGCGAGGGCAAGAAGCGCCAGATCCGCCGCATGTGCGAGCTGGTCGGCCTCAAGGTGACCGGGCTCAAGCGCATCCGGATTGGAAAAGTGAAGCTGGGCGGATTGCCGACCGGGCAGTGGCGCTACCTGCGCGAGGACGAGCGTTTCTGAAGCGGCGCCAATCGAGACACCAAAAATCAGGATTTACCGGGTTTTCTGCATCGAGCGCACAATCCCCCAAAAACCAGCGGCGGTGCGAGCTTGGCAATTCGTCTGCGGAAAGAACTCCGCGAGCTGAATCGAGCGCCGCTGGCAAATGAAAAATGCGCATATTGAGGGCAGCGATAGCGGAGACAGCCCCCGATTTTGAAAACCCGGTCTGCGCTGGGGTAGTGCCAGAGGGCGCAGGGTACGCTTGGTCTCGCGCTGGACGGCGCCCACGTCGGGTGGCGCCTGGGCAAGAGTCAGAGAAGTGAACGAAAGCAGGAGAAGCGGTAGCAGCGCGATCGACGGCACACGGCAGGAACGAGAGAATGAACGGGTTTCATTTTCTCTTCTGTGAGCACGTTTCAGGGCCGCCATCGACCAAGGCCATGGCGCAGGCGGTCATGGCGATAGCTCCCACGGATTGACGAGGGTCACTCCCGTAGGCTTGAAATCGGCCACGTTGCGCGTGACCACCGCCATGCCGTGTACCAGCGCCGTCGCGGCAATGAGCGCGTCGCGCTCACCGCGCTTGTCAGGCACATGCAGTCGGGCGCAGCGCTGCGTCACAGCGGTATCGATGGGCAAAGTGCGCCCGGAGAACTCGGGTAGTACGTGCTGCTCCAGCCACGCGCGCAGCATGGCCCCCTGAGCAGCGTCCTTGCGTTCAATCGACAGAACACCGAGCTCCAGCTCCATGATGGTGATGGCCGATACAAAGAGGTCGGCGGCATCGACGCTTTCCGCCCATGCCTTCACATTCCCGTCGGCCTTGCCAAGCCGTACCTTACGCAGCTCGGACAACACGTCGGTGTCGAGCACATACATCACGAGAGATCAGCCGGACGGGCTCCAATGATCACGCGCGGCGGGTCAAACTCGATATCTGAAACACCCGGCATCGCCAGCGCGTCGGCAATGTTGCGCCGCTGCCTCGTCAACCGCTGATAGTCCTCGAAACTCAACAGCACGTGCGCAGGCTTGCCGCGATCCGTGATGAACACCGGGCCGCTCTTGGTAGCCTTCTTTGCCCGGCTCACGTCCTGGTTCAGCTCCCGGCTGGATAGAGTCGTGATGGTCACAGCGCACCTCCTGCTACATCGTATCAATAAATGTAGGTACAGTACTACATTCACGTTCCATGAGCAAGCGCGCGAACCCGGAACCCGGGGACAGGCCCCTGTTTTGCAGTCAGATTACTGGCCGACCAGCTTTGTCACGTCGTCAATCAAATCGGCTACCACCTCGCAGAGATCGACAATGGCGGACTCCTCGATTTCCAGAAATCCCTCGTACTCGGCCTTGTTTCGCTTCTGATGGGCGGCATCCAGTACCCGCCAGCGCGACGCGGGCCAGCCGAGGGTGTGCGCGAGCGACTGGAACACAGTGAAGCGGTTCTCGCTACGGTAGCCCTGCCAGCGCAGGACAGCCAACGCCGCGGCATGCGCAGCGTTGTAGGCGCTCGTGAAGCGACCTTCGAGCGAGATGTTGGTCTGTCCGGCATCGGACAACCGGCTTCTAGCCATCGCCAGCATGCGTTTGACCTCAGCCTCGTTGCGCGGCTCGGCCTTGAGTTGGCCGATACGCACCAGGTTATCCAATGCGGGCAGGCTCATGGAGCTCGCCGATCAACGGGAGGATGGGTTGCGACAGGACCCGATTGACGAACGAATCCGGCTCGCCGCGGCGCCGCGCGAACTCGGCCGGCGTGTAGCAGGTCGGATTGATCTTGCGCCCGAGCTGCACTTCCACCGGCAGCAGCAGCTCCAGCACTCTGGAAAGCGACAGGTCCTTGCCGACCAGCATCACGTCGACGTCGCTTTGCGCCGTGTCGGTCCGTTTCGCCACCGAGCCGAAGATCCACGCGCCCAGCAGGCCGGGTAACAGCGGCTGCAGCGCCTCGCGCAGCAGGGGTTCCGCACCGAGGGTCTTGCGCGTGAGCGCCACCAGTTCGCCGAACACGGGACTACCCGGATTGGCCTGGAAGCGTCGCAGGTTTCCGACCCGCTCGGATACAAGCAAGCCCGCATCGACCAGACGGTTCAGCTCGCGCTGAAGCGATGCGCTTCCCAGGCCGGTCAGCCTGCGCAGTTCGCTCAAGTGATAACCGCGTTCAGGCTGGCCAAACAGCCAGCGCAGGACCCGGGATTGACTGTCGGAAAAAAGTGCAGACGCAATCGACATGGCTAGATATTAGCATGATCGTGCCATGATTTAGCGCAATTTTCAGATTGCTTATTGGGAAACCGGGGACAGACCCCGGTTTTGCTTTGTATGCTTTTCCAAAATGTCCACCCATCCTTTAGGGCCTGTTCACGATCAATCTATCGGTGCGAACAGGCCCTAAGCAATCGTTCTACGCCGCCCGCAACAGAAACTCGACCTTGACGGCATCGAACGGAAAGACGATCTTCCCATCCTCGGTGCGGCCAAGGATGCCAGCGTTGAGCAGGGCCGTGACATCGCCATGAACCGCCTTCACGTCCCGGCCAACGCGGCGGGCCGCCTCGCGAATCGACAGCGGGCCTGCCCCGCACAATGCCTTCAGCAGTTCCCAGCGCTTCTCGCTGAGCACCTTCCAAAGCAGTTCAGGCGTCGCGAAGCTGATGCGCGCGGACCGTTGCGGCTTCCCCGTTTTCCAGGCCTGGCTGAAGTCCGTCATCGCCTCGGCGGGCGCGCGGACGTCAAGCGTCACGGTTTTCATCATTCCACCTCTCGATGTCGCGTTGAAAGTCGGCGACCAGCCGCTCCGGCGTCGTGAAGGCGTAGGGCCTTTCAATGCCGCCAACATGCCGGTGGTCGCCCTTGCCCGCCTCGTTGTCATGGCGCAGGACGCATTCGCCACGAACGATGCAGGCGAGCCGGTACTTGAAGCCATGCGTCGATCCTGCGACGGGCTTGGCCAGGCGCCACAGCACGAGCTCGGCGAAAGCCGTTTCCGAGTAGGTGATCCGCGTCGAGACGAGGAGGACGGCCTTCATGTTGGACATGATGACAACACGCCGTATTGTTGTCAATATCTCCAACGCCTGCGTGTCTTGCCAAGTGCGCGGCTTCAACGCTCGCGACCGTCATGACGCCGCCATGCAGCGGAGCACCGACAAGGACCGAACCGCTGTTCATGAACCGCTACAATGAGGCTTGCCCATGGAAAAGCCCGACGCTCCCTCCTGCGCGCGCAACCGCGAGCCGATCCTCGCCGTGCTACGCGAGCACTTCGCCGACCGCCGCCGCGTGCTCGAGATCGGCAGCGGCACCGGCCAGCACGCCGTCTTCTTCGCCGAACAGCTGCCGCATCTCGAATGGCAGGCTTCCGATCGCGCCGACTGCCTGCCCGGCATGCGCGCCTGGCGCGAGGACGCCGGCCTCGCCAACACGCCCGAGCCGATCGTGCTCGACGTCAATGGCGCCTGGCCCGACGGGCGCTACGACGCCGTCTTCAGCGCCAACACCCTGCACATCCTCGCCTGGCCGGAAGTCGTCCGCCTCTTCGCCGGCCTGCCCGGCGTGACCGAGGCGGGCGCCAGGCTCGCCATCTACGGCCCCTTCAACTATGGCGGGCGCTTCACCAGCGAGAGCAACGCCGCCTTCGACGCCTGGCTGAAGGAGCGCGGCGCCCACCAGGGCATCCGCGACTTCGAGGCGGTCGACGCGCTGGCCCGCAAGGCCGGCTTCCGCCTCGTCGAGGACCGCGCCATGCCGGCCAACAACCGCTGCCTCGTCTGGCAGCGCGGCTGAGGCCGCCGGCCGCGGCAGGCAAGGCCATGGCGGTCGCGCTGCTGCCCGGCGCCGAGGCGCTGCCCGAATCCGACTGGCAGCGGCTCGCCACCGGCAACGATCCCTTCATGAGCCGCGCCTTCCTCGGCGCCGCCGAGGAAAGCGGCGCCGCCGGCGCCGAACTCGCCTGGCGGCCGCTGCACCTCGAGCTGCGCGGCGCGGCGGGGCGGCTCGAGGGCCTGCTGCCGCTCTATCTGCGCAGCCACTCCTTCGGCGACTTCTCGCGCGACTGGAACTGGCCACCCGCCTGGCAGCGGCACGGCCTCGACTACTACCCGAAGCTGGTCACCGGCGCGCCCTACACGCCCTCGCCCGGCCCGCGCCTGCTGGCGGCGCGCGACGCGCCGGCGGGAACGAAAGAAGCGCTTGTCGAGGCGGCGCTGGCGCTGGCGCGCGAGCTGCGCGCTTCCTCCTGGCAGTGCCTCTTCGTGCGCGAGGACGAGGCGAAGCTGCTGCGCGAGGCCGGGCTGCTGCTGCGCCGCGGCGTGCAGTTCCACTGGCTCGACCGCGGCTATGGCGACTTCGCCGGCTTCCTCGAAAGCTTCTCCTCGCAGAAGCGCAAGAAGATCCGCCGCGAGCGCCGCGCCGTCGCCGAGGCCGGCCTGCGCATCGAGGCGCGCCACGGCGACGAGATCGGCGATACGCTGTGGCGCGCCATCCATCGCCACTACCGCGACACCTTCCTTCGCCACGGCAACCACCCGGCCTTCCCGCTCGATTTCTTCGCGCGCGCCGGCGCCGCCCTCGGCCGCCGCATGGTGGTCTTCCTCGCCTGGCAGGGCGAAACACCCGTCGCTTCCGCCATCTGCTATCGCGACGACGGCGCGCTCTATGGCCGTCACTGGGGCGCCGACATCGACCTCCCCGGCCTGCACTTCGAGCTGTGCTATTACCGCGGCATCGAATACGCCCTCGCCCACGGGCTCGCCCGCTTCGAGCCCGGCGCCCAGGGCGAGCACAAGATCGCGCGCGGCTTCGAGCCGGTGCCGACCTGGTCGGCCTTCTGGATCGCCGATGCGCGCCTGCGCGCCGTCGTCGCTGACTTCCTCACCCGCGAGGACGCGGCGCTGCAGAACTACGCGGCGGAGGCGGCGCGGCACCTGCCGTTCAGGCTGACATAGGTCTCACTGGCGGGCAGGCTGCTCCTCGCGTCTTGCCCGACCGTTGCCGGCGGAAGTCGGCCTGGCGCCGAGCGGCCAGCCCTGCATCGACATGCACTTCGACTATCTCTACGCGCCGACGGTCGGCCGCAGCATCCTCGTCGCCGCCGCCAGCTCGAGGGAGAGGCGCCAGGCCGCCCGGTCCATCAGGGCGCGGCGTAGCCGTGCTGGCGCAGCAGCGCCTGCGCCTGCGGCCCGAGCAGGAAATCGTGAAAGCGCCGCGCCGTCTCGCCGGCGCCCTTGAGCAGCACCATGCGCTGGCGCAGCGGCGCGTGCCAGGACTGCGGCACGCTGGCCCAGGCGCCGCGCTGCCCCAGTTCGGTGCCGGTGGCGAGCGACAGCGGAATGAAGCCGGCTTGCGCTTCGCCGGTGGCGAGGAAGCGCGCCGTCTGGCCGACGCTCTCGCCGAGCACCAGCTTGCCCTGCACCGCCTGCCACAGGCCGGCGTGCTCGAGCGCCTCGCGCGCCGCGCGGCCGTAGGGGGCAAGGTCCGGATTGGCGATGGCCAGCCGCTTCAGGCGGCCGTCGGCGGCCGCCGCGCCGAGATCGCGCAGGCGATTGTCGATGGCGACCGGCGAGCCCCGCGGCACGTAGAAGGCGAGGCGGCCAACGGCATACACCGCGCCGGCGTCCTCGCTGCGGCCTTCGCGCGCCAGCGCCTCGACGAAGGCTTCGTCGGCGGAGAGGAACAGCTGGAAGGGCGCGCCCTGGCTGATCTGCCGGCGGAAATTGCCCGAGGAGCCGTAGGCGATCTTCACCTCGCGCCCGCTTTCCCGCGTGAAGGCTGCCGCGATGGCCGGCATCACCGTGCCCATGTTGGCGGCGACGGCGGCGTTCGGCGGCGGCTCGGCCGCGCCAAGAGACGCGGAAAGCGCCAGCAGGGCGCACAGCAGCAGGGCCGGCAACTTCATCTTCCGCTCGGAAACAAGCCTGGTCTCACATCGAGTCCCGCAGGGACAGCGCATTCCGCGCCGCGCGCCGTGCCGCAGCGCGACGATGCGGAGCCGCTCATTCTACGGCATGCCGCCGGCGGCGGCCCGCCCGGCAGGACGACGGCCGGCGATCATGCCCGCCACGGCAAAAGGGGAGGCTGAGCCTCCCCTTCCGGCCCGTCGAAGATGGCGCTAGCCGGCCTTGCCTGCCATGTAGTCGACGGCAGCCTTCACGTCGTCGTCGGACAGGGAGGGATTGCCTCCCTTGGGCGGCATCACGCCCTTCGACCCAATGAAGCCCTTGATGGCGTGGGTGTGCAGGGTGTCGGCGCCTTTCGCGATGCGCGGGCCCCAGTCGGCCTTGTCGCCGATCTTCGGCGCGCCGGCCAGCCCGGTCTGGTGGCAGGTCGCGCAGGTCTGCTTGAACACTTTCTCGCCCCTGGCAGGATCGGCAGGCGCTGCCGCGACCGGCTTGGCCGCCTCTTCCGGCTTGGACGCCTCCTCGGTCTTCGCCGGTTCGGCGGCTGGCGCAGGTGCCGGTGCGGGTGTCGATGCCGGTGCCGGCGCAGGTGCCGGTGCTTGGGCGGGAGCCGATTCTTCCTTCTTGCCGCAGGCGGCAAGCACAAACACGGCCAGCAGCGCCGGCAGCATGATGCGCAGGGTCATGATATTTCCTCCTCTGGTGAAAGCTTTCCCGATCACCCCATCGTCCATGCCTGGCGACGGCGACAAAATGACCGGGGTCAATTTTCGCGCGAGGCCCTTCGATCCCGGCAACGGCCGCTCAGGCCTCCTCGTAGGCGGCGAGGACCATGTCGCAAGCCTGCTCGCGCAGCGGAATCAGCGCCTGGTAGGCGGCCGAGGCGTGCCAGCCGCGAACGGACGCCGCGTCCGGATAGCGCACGACGACGACATCGCCTCCCGCCTCGCCGAGCAGCGGCAGGCCGCGGCCGCGCAACAGCACCTCGGCGCCCCAGGGCGCCAGCGTGGCCGGCACCTGCTCGCGGTAGGACGCCCATTTCGCTGCATCCTTGACGACGATGCGGCCGATCACATAAACGCTCATCGGTGTTTCTCCCCGATCGCTTGCATGGCTGGCTTCATAAGCGCTTTCAACACAGAGGACACGGAGACACGGAGAGCGCAGAGAAAAACCAGAAATATCCTGCGTGCAATCCTGAACTTCGCGTCCTCCTTGTCTTCGTGAGCCCTGTGCCGAAGGCGGTTTGTCGTTTCACCTCCTCCGCGCAGACCTCGGCGACGGCCCAGGCCGGACCTGATGTTTCATGGCCCGCTCCGGCAAGACCTGAAAAGCCTACCACAGCAGCGTGGCGCAATCGGGAATGCGCCGCCATGATCGGGCAGTCGTCGCATCCGGAGGAGACTCCCTGGCGCCGCTGCGCCGGAATGCAGGCGGTCAGGCGGCGAGTCGCGCCATGAAGAGGCCGACGGCCAGCAGGGCGCCGTGCAGCAGCGCCGCGGCGATGGTGGCGCGGATCGCCGGCGCCAACCGGCGCGGCTCGGCGGCATGCGCCAGCAGGCCCCTCGTCGCGGCCAGCGCCGGCGCCAGCGCGGCGAGGGCGAAAAGCGCGGTTCGGGGCAGCGCGCCGAGCGCCGTCGCGCCGAGCAGCCAGCCGTTGGCGAGGCCGAGGATGAGCGGATAGCCGAAGCGGGCGCGTCGCGGGCCCAGCCGCACCACCCAGTTGCGCTTGCCGCTGGCGGCATCGGCGCGCCAGTCCGGGAATTGGTTGATGAAGAGCAGGTTGGCGACGTGCAGCGCATAGGACAGGCCAGCAATGGCCGGCAGCGGCGAGAAGGCGCCGCGCTGCGCGGTGTCGGCGCCGATGACGACGATCAGCCAGCCGCAGGCGATCGCCGCCTCGCCCCAGCCGCGGCTCATCAGCTTCAGCGGCGGCGCCGAATAGGCCCAGCCGACGAAGAGGCCGGCCAGGCCGATCAGCACCAGCCCGCCGGCCGAGACCCACGCCAGCCACAGGCCGGCCGGGACCACCGCGGCGAGCAGCGCGTAGCCGAAAACGCCGGTGGCGCGAAGATCGAGCACGCCGTTCTGGATGAAGCGGCTGCCTCCGGTATACGGGAACAGGCGCTCGCTGTTGGCGGCATCGCTGCCGTTCAGCGCATCGTAGTAATCGTTCAGCACGTTGATGCCGGCGTGCGCCAGCAACGCGAAGAACACCGTGAAGAAGGCGACCGCCGGGCGCAGCGCGACGCCGTCGAGCGCCGCCGTCGCCAGCCCGATCAGGCAGGCGGCGAAGGTGACGCTGAGGAAAGCCGGCCGCGTCGCGGCGAAATAGCGCAGGAAGGCGTTGGGATAGGCAGCCAGCGCCGGCTCCTGCGGCGTCCTCATGCGCGCTCCGTCGATGCTTTCGCGGCCATCCCGCGCCTTGCCCGCTTCATCGCGCCAGTGTAGCGCCGTCGGCGCGCGGAGGCGACCGCCGCCGGGCCGCAGGCCGTGCCATGCAGATGCGCCTCAGGCAAGGTCGATCGCCCGCGCCGGACAGGCCGCCACGCAGGCGCCGCAGCCGTTGCACGCATCTTCGACGATGTGCGGCAGCGCCGCCGCCATCGGCCGCGGGCTGAAGCGGATCGCCCGCGCCTCGCAGGCGTCGCCGCAGGCGCGGCACACGGCATCTTGGCGCGCCAGGCAGGCGCTGCCGATGCGCGCCTTGCGCAAGCGCGGCGGCGCGTCGGCCGCGCCGGAAAAATCGCCGCGCAGGAACTGGCGGCGGCTGATCTTGGCCATGGTCGAGTCGGGAAACGGCGAAGGCGAACGCATGCACGCCCTTCCCAGAAAAATTCGCCGGCGGCCCGTCAGGGCTTTTTCTTCTCGCCGATTTTTGCGCGTGCCTGGCGGATGCCTTCGGCGATCGACTGGGCGTCCTCGGAATCCGGCGGCAGCTGCTTGAGCAGCCGTTCCCACAGCGTCACGGCCGTCGCGAAGTCCTCGCGCTCGTAGGCGGCCGAGCCGGCGAGGACCAGCACGTTCGGCGCCTCGGGATCGAGCTTGAGGGCGCGCTCGAGCAGCTCGCTCGGCCGGCCGCGCAGCGAGCCGCCGGCGTTCAGGCCGATGGCTTCGGCCTGCTCGGCGAGCAGGTGGGCGTCACCCTTGACGACATCCTCCGCCTTCTCGTAGGCGCGCACCGACTCCGGGTAGCGACCGAGCGCCTTGTACGAGCGCCCCAGCATCAGCCAGCCCTGGCTGTCCTGCGGATTCTGCTCAAGGCGGGCGGCGAGGCGGGAGACCATGTCCTCGATGTCCTGGGCGGTGACTTGCGGCGCCTTCGGCGGCTGGGGCGCGAGCGCGGCGACGTTGCCCAGCGTGAAATAGAGCAGCGCGCCGGCCAGCGGCAGCGCCAGGCCGATCAGCAGGGCGCTTTTGCGCGCCGGCAGCGCGCGCGCGGCGCCAGCGCCGTCGCCGCCGGCATCCTCGAGCAGGCGACGCTGCAGCTCGCGGCGGCTCTCCTCGTAGTCCTTGCGGTCGAGGCTGCCCGAGGAAAAGTCGCTTTCCAGCTCCTCCAGCTCATCGCGATAGATGCCGGCGTTGATGGCCGTGCGCGAGGCCTCCGTGGCCGACACGCCGCGGCGAAGCAGCGCCGGCAGCAGCAGCAGCAGGGTGACGGCGACGAGGATCGC
>CAUJIV010000133.1 GCA_963205435.1 Pseudomonadota bacterium | reverse complement strand
TCCAATTCGACTCGCTCCACCGTCCAGGGCGCCGTCAGCCCAAGCAGTTGTCGGTACAACTCCGCGCTTTCCATCGCATGCCCTCCATGAAGACCATGCGCGAAAGCGTACTACCTACCCACAGAAATGTCTGAAGGACCCGTTTTGTTTATGCGATTTGTTTTAGCAATTTCCTATAAATTTGCTCCCTGTCTTGACTTAGCCGTCCTTCAACTGTCTTTTGTGGGGATCGTTCAGACCAGTACGGATTGCCTGGCAGGGTTCTTGAATACCTGCTTCCCATGCCATTCCAGGAATTCCGCCTGCGGCAAGTATTCACGGCTCTGCGGCAGGATAAGTCCCGCTCCATGGTAGGCCAGCATGCGCCGGGCAGTCTCGTCGCTGCCGTTCAGGTGCTGGCTGAACACCATCTGGGAAGTATCAGGCAGGATCGTGAAGGCGCCGAGATCGAAAATCTTGTGGTGCAGAGAGCAGAGCGCAATCCCGTTGGGCACGATGTCGGGCCCCTGCGCCTGAAACCACTTGATGTGCGCGGCTTCAAGGCCGATGGTTTGCTGACCCAGGCGCAAGTCATGCCCGCAGACGCCGCAGCGGTACTGGTAGGCGAGCAGAACCTTTTCCCGGGAGGCCGGATCGCGGCGGCGCGCGGCCTCTCCTTGTGCAGGCGCCGCGGACAGATCGTCGGGCAGGCCGACGGCGGCGAGCACGTCGCTTCGTATCGATGCCGGGAAGTGCGCATCGACGATGCGCCGGGCGATGATTCCCGCCAGTTGCGGATCGGCCTGCAGGGCTTTCCCCAGCGCAGGCGGGAAGCCTCCGCGCACATGGTTGTTGCGCAATTCGGTCAGCGTCGGCGTCGCGGCGGGAGGGCGGGCGAGAATATTCTTGGGCCCTTCGAGCTGCCACAGGCCATCGGTTTGCAGGTGCCAGAAGGGATAGTGCCGTGATTTATCCGATCCGCACGGCCCGAATTCCTCCAGCAACGCCTTGAGTCGCGGCTCGACGTCGTTCCAGTCGATCGGCGCCGCGTTGCCGGCGCTGATTCTTGCCAGGGCGTACAGCACGAGCAACGGCTTGTGCACGGCGCGACGGTCGCCCTGCTGCCAGACGCGCATGCGGTCGAACGCCTTGATGATGTCGTCCCTGTTCATGTCCAGTATTGTGCCTTTTCGGGGAAGATCCAGCGAATGCCGCCGCGGGGATCGGGACGGTCGCCGGCACGTCTCGGGATAAGGTGCAGGTGAAGATGGAAGATCGTCTGCCCCGCGGCCGGTCCGTCATTGATTCCGACGTTGTAGCCGTCCGGCCGATATTCGTGCTCAAGTCCTTTCCGCACGGGATCCAGGAGCGCGAGCATTGCCATGCGTTCTTCAATGGTGGCGTCGAAGAGCGAGTCGACATGGCGCCGCGGCAGGATCAGGCTGTGCCCTGGGGAAACCGGATAGGCATCCCGGATCGCCACGGCAAGCTCGTTTGCCAGAATGATCCTGCTTTCCGGCAGGTGGCAGAATGGGCAGCCAGGATTCATCCGACGATTTCGGCATAACGGCTTGCAATCGCCACCGCCTCCGCTTCCACCTGTTTTCTCAGCGACGCCGGCCCCATCACCTCCACCGCCGCCCCGTGCCGCAGGATGTCCATCATCAGTTCCTGCGAATGCGAGAAGGGCACTTCCAGCAGGTAGCTGCCGTCCGGCTCGAAGGCGCCTTTTTGTCTCGAATGCCAGCGCTCGCTGGCCACCCAGCGCGCCCGCTCGGGCGTGAAGCGCAGCTTCGCCCACTTCACCTCCTTGCCTGAGAAGATGCCGTAGCCGGCGCCGAGCACCTCGTCGAGTTCCCTTTCCGGGATGTCCTTCGCGCGGCTCTCCAGGATTTCGATGCGCTCGACGGCGTCCACGGCGAAGCTGCGGATGTCGTTCCGCAGGTGGCACCAGGCGTCGAGATACCAGTTGTCGCGGTAGTAGACCAGGCGCTGGGGCGAGACCTCGCGCTCGCTCGCCTGGTCGTTGTAGCGGGCGCGGTAGCCGATCCGCAGGCGCTTGCGCCGCAGCAGCGCCGAGCCGACGGCGGCGAAGTGCTCGAGCGGCAGGTGCCTCGCCTGCACGCCGATCACGCGCACGCGCTTCTGCACTTCCGCTGCGGAATTGTCGGCGCTGCCGAGCAGCTCCTTCAGCCGTGCCATGAGGGGCTTGAGATGCGGGCCGAGCAGGCCGCCGCGGTCGAGGCCGGAGATCAGCTGCTGCATGGTGAGCAGGGCGTGGATCTCGGCGTCGTTGAACCAGAGGCCGGGCAGCTCGGTCTGCGCCGGTCTGCCGCCGCCGTCATCGAGCCGGTAGCCGCCCAGATCCTTGTCGAAGACGATGGGCATGCGCAGGCGGTCGCGCATGAACTGGAGATCGCGGTTGATGGTCGCCCGCGAGGCTTCGGTGCGCTCCTGCATGAGGGAGAAGGGCACGACGCCGCGGTTCTTGAGCAGGTTCTCGATCAGGTAGATGCGCTCGTTGAGGGGCATGCCTTCTTCCGCCTTCCAGGCTCACGCCATGAGACTCGCTGGCCGCATTATGCGGCGGCCGGTCCTGGCGGACAAGGCGGATGAGACAATCGGGCTGCGCCTTGGCGCAGGGGCTGGCAAAGCCCTTGCCGGCGCGCCCCAAAGGGAGAAGAAGGCATGGGATCGACCGTGATTGCGCAATGCCCCTGCGGCTACGAGGCCGAGCTGGCGGTCGGCGGCGGCCGGCGCACGTACCGCACCATCTGCTATTTCCCCTGCCTGTGCAAGGGCTGCCGCAAGCTGGTCCAGGCAAACCTGCTGGCGGATCCCTTGGCCTGCCCCGATTGCGGATCGGCGGAGATCGTCCCTTATGACCAGCCCGAGCTCGCCGGCGCCAGCGGCGAAAGCCAGACGGCGCATTGGGCGATGGAGCACAGCTTGGGGCGTGACCTGGTGCTGACCGACGGCACTTACCGTTGCCCGGCCTGCGAGAGCCCAACTCTCAGATTTCTCCCTTGGGGGCTGTTCGATTGAGCCGGCATGTCGGAAACGGCCTGGCCGGGGATGGCTTTCCGGGTCATCGCGAGGCGTGAAGAAGCCGGGATGGAGCGACTCCGATGGCCGCCTCCAGGCCATGTTTCCGCTTCCGCATCTTACAGGATGATTCTTGCAACCCGCCCGAAGACCTCAATCCAGGACCGGATAGACGGCGTCGCCCCAGGCGGCTTGCGGGTTGTCCATCATCAGGGAGATGACGAGCGGCACCAGCTTCTCGAGCAGGCGCGTGCTGTCGCGCAATTGCTCGCGGTTGACCTTGCCGTTCCAGGTGGCGCCGCCGTGGATCAGCTGGTTGCGCAGGGTGTAGAGGCGGTCGAAAACGACCGAGAGGAGCAGGGGGGTGTTGCCGCTCGCCAGCGCCTTGTGGGCCGAGCGCTTCGCGCCCTCGAAGCGCTTCTTCCATTCCTCTTCGGCGAGCCTGCCGCGCCGGTACTCCCAGAACAGGTTGAAGACGTAGGGATTGTCGAGCAGGGCGCGGATGCTGGCGGAGAATTCCTTCCAGATGAGGCCGTCGATCAATTTCTCCTTGTCGAGGGCGCAGAGCTTCTCGAGGAAGCCCATGAACGCGGCCCTGCCGGAGGCCCGCTCGCTGTCGTCGGCTTCCTCGGCGTAGGCGGCATTGAAGGCGATCCACAGGAAGACGAAGCGGCCATCGGCGTCCTCCGCCTGCTCGGCGCGCTTGAGCCAGCTGAGGGCGCGATGGATGCGCAGCCTGAGGCCGGCCGGGTGCTGCTCGCGCACGAGCCGGTGGCGCCGCTTGAGCTCGGCGCTGGCCAGCGCTTTCCCTTCCGTGCGTTTGGGCCTGGTCATGGCGCGGGATGGAGGCGATTCATGCAATTCCGTTCATCGAATGCGGCTCTTCCGCTTTGCCACCCTTGTTCGCGCGAGAAGGATCGCAGGCATGGCGAAGCCGCCGCTAGGCCAGGCCCAGCGACTTGATGTCCTCCAGGTAGGCGCACTGCTTGCAGTCTGGAGCCGCGGCGGGCGGGGCGTCGCCCTCGAGGCAGGCGCGCGCGGCCATCAGCGCCGGCTCGACCCAGGCGTCGTCGCCGGCGTAGGGGATCAGCGAGACCCTGAATTCCATCCGGCCGCCGAAGCCGTCCGCGGCGCGGTCGCCGTTGCAATAGACGAAGTAGCCCGTCCTGGCGACGCTGAAGCCGTTCCGGCGCAGCAGCCACTGGTAGAACTCCATCTGCCGCTTGTAGGCGATCTGCCAGTCGGCGTCGATGCCGACTTCCTCGTCCTTGGCGGTGGCCTTGTAGTCGGCGACGATGAGCTCGCGCGTGCCGAGGTCGATCCACAGGTCGTCGATCGCGCCCGTCAGCAGGAAGCCGGAGCCGCGGTGCAGGAAGCGGACGCCCTTGAAGTTCTCCCGCCACTCGTCCAGCCGCTCGTGGGCGAAGGGCACGGCGTTGATGTTCTCGCGCAGCATGTAGGGGTGCGGCTCGCCGAGGGCGCGGTAGTGGTCGAATTCCTTCTTCAGCAGGTGGTCGACGGCGATGTTGAGGTTGAACGGCGGTCCGGACGGCGGATCGACGCCGAGGCGGCGGTCGATGTAGAAGCAGCGGGGGCACTCGAGGAAGTTCTCGAGCCGGCTCCTGCTCAGCACGAAGGGCTCGTCCGAGCCGGGCGAGAAGACGTTCCGCCTACGCATGGAGCTCGCCGGGCCGGCGCAGTGCGCGGGGCGTCGCGGTGGAGGGGTTTGGATTCGGCGTGGAGCAGTCGAGGGTCATCGCCGGTGCGGGCGCTGCGCGCGAAGCCTGATTATGCATCAGGCCGGCGCGGGCGGGCCATGCGGGCGGCGCGGCCGCATGGGCCGAGGCCGGCGCGCGCGCCAGGGGAGCGGGTGAAGCCATGGCCGGCGTGACGCTCTTTCTCGATTTCGACGGCGTGCTGCACCCGGCCTTCTGCCCGGAAGAGGAGCATTTCTGCCGGCGCCCGCTGCTTGAGGCGGTGCTGCGCCGCCACCCGGCGGTGGAGGTCGTCATTTCCTCGAGCTGGCGCCACCACCATGCCTTCGAGGACTTGCTGTCGCGGTTCTCCGGCGACATCGCCGCGCGCATCGTCGGCGCCACGCGGCCGTGGCGGCAAGGCGGGCCGGCCAACCGCCACGCGGAGATCCTCGACTGGCTGGCATGGCAGCGGCGCGAGGGCTTGCCCTGGCTGGCGCTGGATGATTCGGCCTTCGAGTTTCCAGGGGACTGCGCCAACCTGCTGCTCTGCGACAGCCGCTTCGGCCTGACCGAGGCGCTGGCGGAAACCCTGTCGCGGCGCCTGTCCTCGATGGCGGAGGGCCGCGGCGGCGGCGAGCGCGGAATATTCCGCCGCCGCGAGGATGCTGGAAAACCGTGAAATATTTCCATTGACAAGGCCGCCACGACAACGATAATTGCAGCCGTAAAGCGCCGATTTGATATCAGCTTGCGGGCGCTCAAGAAATGCGGCTAAAGCGAGTCTTCAGCGATGACCCGCTTTGGCGCGAGCCGGGCGGGTTTTTTGTTGGCCGCGCGGCGCGGGGAGCGATCCCTCGCGGCGAGTGGCGAATCGGGTTTTCATCGGCGCGCCCGCCGGCGAATGCAGGGCGGGACGGACGCGCGACGGCTTCGGCCACGAAAGGGCGGATGAGATGACGGCACAGATCGCGGAGAGGCTGCGCTACCGGGGCGAGGAGATGGCCTTGTGCGCCAATCCCCTCGACGATTACTTCGACCTGGGCGGGCAGAAGCCGCCCTTCGTCGCCAGCAGCACGGCGCTGTGGCGGGGCTATGTCGGCAGCTGGGAGATCGTCGACGGCCGGCTGTATCTCGTCGCGCTGGAAGGCCTGCTCGAGGACGGCAGCGAGGCCTCGCTGGCCAGCGTGTTCCCGCAATTTCCCGAGCGCGTGTTCGCCCACTGGTATTCCGGCACCCTGCGCGTGCCGCAGGGGCGGCAGCTCCTGTATGTCCACGCGGGCTACAACAGCCGTTACGAGCGCGACCTGCTGCTGGAGGTCGAGCGCGGGGTGGTGACCGCCACGCGAACCCGGCACAACGGCGCGGCAATTTCCGAAGATGCGCCGGAAGGCTATGCGATCGGCGCCATGACGACGCTGCCCGGCGGCGGCGCGAACGGGGCGCGGAAGTGAGCTGGCTGCTCGCCTATGCCGTGACCGTGGCGGTCGCGCTCGCCGTCTTTCTCCAGAAGCAGGGTTCGCGCCAAGAGGGCGAGGTGGCGGCCCCGTTGCCCGCCCTGGTGCTGATGGCGGTTTTCTGGCCGGTGGTGTTGATAGTCTTGCTGTCGGAACGGCTCGGGGAATGGAAGGCCGCGAGGCAGGAGGAAAGGAGCAGGTTCAGGGTCGAGCCGCGGCACCTGGTGGAGCGGCTGCGGCAGGAGGAGATCGAGGCGCGCGAGCGGGTGGTCGATCCCCTCGGCGCCGTTCCCTCGCTGCCCTTCGGCCACCTGAACGCGGCCTGGAAGGCCTTCCTCGCCTCGTGCCCGGAAGGCGGCGAGTTGTGGTCTTTTTCGGCCAGCTGGCGGAATCCGCTCGGCAAGCTGGAAATGCGCGAGGGCTATGCCGTCGCGCGCAAGGGCGTTCCGCTGGCGCACTTCCTCGCCGCGCGCAAGGTGGTGACGGAGGAGAGGGAAAGCGATGGGCGCGCCGGCGCGGCGAAATGAGCCGGGGCGCGCCTGCCGGGCAATCGGCTTGACGGGGGCGACATGACGGAAACCCTGCCGTTGCGTTATCTTGACGGGCACGTCTTCGTCGAGCTGGCCGGGGAAGCCTGGCTGCTCGACACCGGCGCGCCGGAAAGCTTTGGCGCCAGCCGCGGGTTGAGCATCGCCGGGCAAGCCTTCGAGCCCGGGGAAAGCTATCTCGGACTCGACGCCGCCGGCCTCTCGGAGCTGACGGGAACGCCCTGCGCCGGGCTGCTCGGCGCCGACGTGCTGGGATGCTTCGACCATGTCTTCGATCTCGATACCGGCAGGCTGGAGGTCTCGAAATCCGAGCTGGCGCACCGGGGGCGGAACGTCCCGCTGGAGGAATTCATGGGCATCCCGATCGTGACGGCGCGCATCGGCGAGAACCAGCATCGCGAGCATCGCATGTTCTTCGACACCGGCGCCCAGTACTCCTACTTCCAGGGCGATGCGCTCGATGAGCATCCCGATGCCGGCGCCGTGGAGGATTTCTACCCGGGGCTGGGCCGCTTCCGCACGGAAACCCGGCGGGTGCCGCTGTCGCTCGGCGGCGCGGCCTTCGAGCTGCGCTGCGGCAGGCTGCCGGAGCTGATCGGGCTGACGCTGATGATGGCTTCGGTCGACGGCATCGTCGGCAACGCTGTCCTTCATGGCCGGAGCGTGGGCTACTTCCCGCGCCGCCGCTGCATGTCGATCGGGGAGGGGGCATGAGCCTGCCCGGATGATGCGCGCCGTGGCGGCAGCGAAAAAATGCTTTGACATTTTCGCGCCGCTGGTTATAATTCACACATAGCGCCGATTTGATTTCAGCTTGCGGGCGCTCAAGAAATGCGGCTAAAGCGAGTCTTCAGCGATGACCCGCTTTGGCGCGAGCCGGGCGGGTTTTTTGTTGCGCGGGTTTTGCCGCGCCGCCATGGCTGGAAGCAAATGGCCCCTGGGCCGTCGCCGGGTTAATCGACAACTTGCAGGGCGACTCATCAAGTGCTGCTAAAGCGTCACGTGCTTCCTGTCTGCGGACCGGGCGTGGCGCCCCGGTTGCGGAACCGGCAGGGAACACGCCAGCGGCCAATCCCTTCCTTTCCCTACCGGGCAGCGAAACTGGCGCGGCGAACCGCCGCGCCAGGCGGTTGATGTCACGAGCCCGCGCGCGGGCGCCGGATCCCCCCGGCCTCGCGCGGCACGCGGGCAAACCGGGGGGAGCGAAAGGACCGACATGGACGAGATGGAAGAACTGCTGGAAAAGGTGATGGCGCCCCTGAACGAGGACGAGCGCCCGGCCGCGCGGGCGGACGAGGGCGGCGCGGTGGAAGCGGCGCCGGAAGCCGCGGCGGATCCGGCGTATCGCGAGGGCGTCATGCAGCGCTATTCCGAGGCCCTGTACGCCCTGTACGAGGACGCGAGCAAGCACCAGCGCGTCGAGATCTTCGTCGATGCCGCGACGCTGGCCCTGGCGGCGATCGCCATCCACTTCGGGCCGCGCGTGACGGGCGACGTGATGCGCAAGCTCGGCAACCACCTGATCGAGCGCGAGCAGGCGGCGATGGCGGAGCGCGAGGCCGGGAAGGAGGGAGGATCCGGCAACCTGCTGCACTGACGCCGTTACTTGAAACGAAGGTCTGGCCCGCCTCAAGGGCCGGGGCGATTTGATCCGGATTGCAGGCCCCGCCACCCGGCGCAAGCTGCTAAAGAGGAGACGAAGCATGAAAGCAAAGCCCGCAGCCGGCGCCAAGGCCGGCGCGAAAGCCGCGAAGGCGCCCCGCCCGCCGCGGCGCAATGCCATGACCATGGAGGATCCCTTCAAGCGCCTCGGCCTGCACGGGCTCGGCGGCATCGCGCCGGTGCTGCTCGCCGCGCTGGCCAGCGAGGAGCCGCTGTTGCTGATCGGCCCGCACGGCACGGCGAAGAGCCTGCTGCTGACGCGCGTGGCCGAGGCGCTCGGCCTGGAGTTCCGCCACTACAACGCCAGCCTGCTGAACTTCGACGACCTCGTCGGCTTCCCCCTGCCGGGGCGCGACGGCGGGCTGGAGTACGCGCGCACGCCGGCGGCCATCTGGGGCGCCGGCGCGGTGGTCTTCGACGAGATCAGCCGCTGCCGGCCGGACATCCAGAACAAGCTGTTTCCGATCATCCACGAGCGCAAGGCGCAGGGCCTGCCGCTGGAGGGGCTGCGCTACCGCTGGGCGGCGATGAACCCGCCCTCGACCGAGACGGACGACAACGGCTACGCCGGCTCGGAGCCGCTCGACGCGGCGCTCGCCGACCGCTTCGCCTTCGTCGTCGAGATGCCCGGCTGGGCGACCTTCTCGGTCGATGAGCAGCTGGCCGTCATCCGCGCCGCGGACGGGCCGCTGCCGCTGGAGGCCGCGCAATGCCTCGCCGATGCGCTGGCGCGCGCGCGGGCGCTGCGGCCGCTGCTCGAGGCGGAGCGGGCGGCGGGCATCGCCGCCTACGTGCAGGCGCTCGCCGCCCTGCTGGCGCAGGCGAACATTCCCCTCAGCCCGCGCCGCGCCGGCATGCTGTATCGCTCGGTGCTGGCGGTGCAGGCCGCCGCGCAGGCGCTCGACCCGCTGGCGGCGGCGGCCGACGCGGCGCTGCTGGCGCTGCGCCACGGCCTGCCGCAGCGCGCGCAGGGCATCGAGCTGCCCGAGGTGAAGATCCTCGGCGCACACCGCGAGGCCTGGCGCCTGGCGGGGGTGAGCGAGGACGATCCGCTGAAGGCGATCCTGCGCGCCGTCGACCCGGCCGAGCGGCTGCGGCTGGCGGTGGCGGCGGAAACGCTCGAAAACGCCGAGTTCTCGCGCGTGGTGGCCGACGTCCTCGCCCAGCTGGCGCCGGGCGCGCGCGACGCGGCGGTGGTGCACCTGTTCGAGAGCGGCGCCGCCGGGCGGCTGAATGCCGCCGTCGCCGAGCAGGCGGCGCTGGTCTACCGCGACATCGCGGCGCCGCCCGGGTTCTCCGAGACGGCGCACGCGACGAGCGAGCGCTTCAAGACCTGGAGGCGGGTGCTGGAACTGCTCTCGCGGCTCGACCCCGCCAATGCGCGCGACAACCTGCGCGCCAATGCCGTCGTCGCCGCCTTCCAGCGCAAGGAGCTCGCCGAGCCGGAGGACGCCGAGCGCGCCTTCGCCGCCTACGCCGAGATGGAAGCGCGGCTGGGGGCGGCATGAGCGGGGCGGACATATTCGTGATCGGCGGCGCGCTGGCGCACAACATGTCGGTGCCGCCGAAGTCGGTGATGAAGTATTCCGGGCTGGCCGGCTGCCGCGGCGCGGGCGGCCAGGAGGCGGCGAGCGCCGCCGCGCTGTTCGGCACGCCGCTGCGCTTCGAGCTGCCGCCCGGCGCCGGCGCGCGCACCCTGCCGGAGATCATGAAGACCCTCGGCATCGAGCGCGGCGGCGGCCGCGCCGAGCGCGAGGCGCGACTGGCGGCGCTGATCGACGCCCGCGCCGCGGAACTGCCGCTGCCCGAGGGCTGCGTGGTGATCCCGGCGAATGACGGCCATCACGCGCCGTGGCCCGATCTGCTCACCGCGCTGGCGGTGCTCGCCAAGTGCTCGGAGAGCGTGTGGCTGCGGGCGAAGACGCCGGCCTTTGCCGCTGCGCTGCGGCGGCGGCGGGCGTCCCTGCTGGTGCCGCCGGAGCAGGCGCGCCGGCTGGCGGAGGGCGCGGCATGAGCGCGCTCCCCGCGATGGAGGCGCCGCGGCAGCCGCTGGCCGAGCGCATCCTCGACGCCTTCCCGAGCGGCGCCTACGCCTTCTCCGCGCTGCTGCGGCTGATGGACATCGTCGAGAGCGACGCGGTGCAGACGGCGGCGGTCGAGTGCCGGCTGCAGCCGCGCCTGCTGGTGAATCCGGGCTTCGTCGCGCGCCACGCCGCCAGCGCGGAGAAGCTGATGATGCTGGTGATGCACGAGCTGCACCACGTCCTGCTCGGCCACACCACGCTGTTCCCGCGCCTGACGCCGGTGCAGAACTTCGTCTTCGACGCGGTGATCAACGGCATCGTCTGCCGCATGTTCCCGGAACGGGAGCACGTGGCGTTCTTCACCGACTTCTACAGCGCAGCGGAGTTTCCGGAATGCCTGCTGCGGCCGATGCCGGGCTGGCCCGGCAGGCCGCGGACGGCGCCAGGCATCGCCAGTCTGCCGGCGGAGATGCGCCGGGTGGCAGAGGAAGTGCACCGGGCGCTCTATTCGACGGCCGGCGCCACCTACCAGGAAGTGTACGAGGTTCTGCCGAAGCTGCTGGGGGTGCAGGCGGTCGCGGGTATCCCGCTGCTGGGCGCGCACGGCGAGGACGGCGAGGACGGCGGGCTGGAGGCGCGCTCGCCGCTGCTCTTCGACGTCGTGCGCAGCATCGTCGAGCAATGGCCGCAGCCCCCCGATCCGATCCGCGGCCGCTCGCTCGCCGACGTCCTCAAGCAGGAGCGGACGCGGCCGCGCAAGACGCCGTCGGCGCGCGGCGTCCTTCGCGGCCTGATCCGCAGGATCGCCGACGCGCGCCTCGACGGCGCCGTGCGCAGGCGCGCCCTGGCGGGCTGCGAGGCGCTGACGCCGATTCCCTCGGCGAGCAGGCGCGGCCTGGTGCAGCGCGCGCTCGGCTTCGAGCCGCTGCTGCATCCGGGCAGCGTGCCCTGGCGCCGCACGGTCCGCGCGGGCGAGCGCGTGCATGTGTATGTGGATGTCTCCGGCAGCATGAGCGGCGTGAAGGACGCGCTCTACGGCGCCATCCTCGACTGCCTGCCGCTGCTGCATCCCGCCGTGCACCTCTTCTCGACCAGGGTGGCCGACGTCAGCTTCGCCGAGCTGCGCCAGGGCGTCTGCCGCACGACGGGCGGCACCAGCATCGCCTGCGTCGCCGAGCATATGGCGGCGCAGAACGTGCGCCGCGCGCTGATCGTCACCGACGGCTGGGTGGGAGCGCCGCGCGGCGGCCATCGCGACACGCTGGCGCGGGCGCGGCTCGCCGTCGCCTTTTTCGGCAACCACAACAGCGCCGACCTTGCCGGCGTCGCCGACCACACCGGAGTCATCACGATTGGAGGAAAACCATGAGCAAATGCCAATCCGCGGAATTCGTCTTTCCCGGCCATCCGGACAAGCTGTGCGATGCCATCGCCGACGCGCTGGTCGCCGAGGCGCGGCGCCGCGAGCGGCGCGCGCTGGCCGGCGTCGAGGTCGCCGTGCATCGCAGCCGCGTCTTCGTCACCGGGCGCATCGCCTGCAAGGGCGCCGAGGGGATCGACGTCGCGGCCATCGCGCGCGAAGCCTTCCGCTCGGCCGGCTATGACGGCGACTGGCAGCCGGCGCCCGAGGCGCTGCGGATCGAGACCGATCTGTGCCTGGGGCCGCTCGAGGAGGGCGAGGCCGAGTTTCGCGAGCTGGCCGACGACCAGGCGATCTGCATCGGCTACGCCAACGACCTGCCGCAAACCGGCCACCTGCCGGTGGAGCACTGGCTCGCCGGCCGGCTCGCGCGGCGGCTGCACGCGCTGCGCCGCGAGGCGCCGGCGCTGGCCCTCGGCCCCGACGGCAAGGTGCTGGTGTCGGTGGCCGAGGGCGAAGGCGCCTGGTCGCTGGCGGCCTTCAGCTGCTCGCTGCAGCAGCGCGCGGAGGCGGACGAGGTGGCGCTGCACCGCGTCGTGCGCCAGGCGCTCGCGCAGGAGATGGCGCAACTGGCGCGAGAGCTTCCCGGCCTGTCGGCCGAGCTTCCCGACCAGATCGCGGTGAATGGTGCCGGCGCGTTCGAGGTCGGCGGCACCGAGGGCGACAACGGGCTGTCCGGCAAGAAGCTGGTGATGGATGCCTACGGGCCGCGCGTGCCGATCGGCGGCGGCGCCTGGTCGGGAAAGGATTTCTTCAAGGCGGACCGGGCCGGCGGCCTGCATGCGCGGCGGCTGGCGAAGCTGGCCGTCCGCCTCGGCCTGGCGCGGGAGGCGAAGGCGACGCTGCTGTGGATGCCGGGCGACCGCGAAGCCCGCCTGGTCGGCATCGACACGCCGGACGGGCCGCTGGCGGCGGCGGCGGAACTCGCCGGCTGCGTCGATCTCAGCCTGGCGCACAGTGGCGAGCGGTTCGCGCCCGGTGATCTGCTGGAACTGGCCCGCTGGGGGCACTTTTCCCGCGCGGACCTGCCATGGGAAAGGCAGGGGCGGCTGTGAGCGCCGCGCCTTCCGGCGGGCTGGCGGACCCGGGCGCGGAAACGGCTTGCCGGACCGGGACCTGCCAGGCTCATGCCGCGAGACCGACGGCGGATAGCATCGTTGCATGCGCGGCCGGCGAAGCGGCCGAGGGCTGCCGTTTTTCGTGCACAGCGGGCGCGCGAAGAGAGCCGGGGCTGCTGACGCACGAGATCGGGCGAGCGCTAAAAGCTTGCGGCGAAAGGCCGTTGATAACGCATGGCCGGCCTGGCGAATCGCATCTGGCCACGCCGGGGAACGAAAGCGGGAGTCGCTGAAATGGAAAAACGAAGCATGACTTGCGGGATGGCCGGCGGCCGGAGCGGGAACGCGGAAGTCGTGGCGCCCTGGCGCCGCCTGCTGCGGCTTCTTCTCATCCTGCCGGCGATGGCTTGCGCCTGGGCGTTCGCCTCGCCGGTCGAGGACTGCGACCGTCTGGCCGCGCATCCGGATGATCCCTTGCGCCAGTCGGAGGGCGTGTTCTTCGACGACATCGCCATGCCCGATGCGCTGGAGGCCTGCGGCAAGGCTCTCGAGTCACGGCCGGACAATGCGCGCCTCGCCTACCAGTACGGCCGGACGCTGCTCAAGGCGGGCCGCGAAGCCGAGGCCGTCGAGTGGATCGGCAAGGCCGCGACGGCCGGCTATGCCCATGCCTACCATGCCCTCGGCGTGCATGAGGAAGTTGACAAGGGACGGCACGGCAGCGCCTTCGCCTATTACCTGATGGCGGCGCAACTGGGCCATGTGCCGGCCATGACGTTGATTGGCCGCGCCTACCAGAACGGGCGTGGTGTCCTCGTCGATTCCACCTCGGCGCTGGCCTGGCTACGGCAGGCGGCCCAGCTGGGAGATACGGAAGCGCAGATGCTGGTCGGGATCTACTACTTTAATGGCATCGGGGTCATCGAGGACATGCGTGAAGCGGCCGGCTGGTTTTCCATGGTGGGTGATGCCGATCCCTACGCGATGATGTTCCTGGGCTCGATGTATCTGTACGGAACGGGTGTCGGCAAGGACGAGGCGCGGGCCTTCGGCTTGTTTCGAAAAGCCGCCGGCAAGGGCGCCAGCATGGCGATGGCGGTCGTGGGAGAACTCTATCTCGACGGGAACGGGGTCGCGCGCGACGAGGAGGAAGGCCTGCGCTGGCTGCGACAGGCGCACGAGCGTGGCGAAGCCTACGGCTCCGTACGGCTCGGCTCCGCGCTGCTGAGGAAGGCCAATGACAGCGAGGCCAGGCGGGAAGGCCTGAAAATCCTCGTCGAGGCGGCCGAAGACGGCAACGCCGAGGCGGCCGAGCGGCTGTGGTCGGCATACCACCACGGCGATGGAGTGACGGCGGACGAGCGCAAGGCAAGGCGCTGGATGACCGAGTTCAAGAGGCTGGACGGAGAATCCGGCTCGTCTCCCGGGACGGATGAGCCGTCGAGGTCGCAGCGCTGGCCATCCGCTCCGAGGACCGCCTGAAATTTTTTTGCGCAGGCGCGCGGAGTGGCTCATCCCCTGAGCTTCCGGGCGGGTAGATTGGGCACGTCTTGACCAGAGGAGGAGAGCCATGGCATCGATCAACAAAGTGATCCTGATCGGCAATCTCGGCGCCGATCCCGAGCGACGCGCGTTCGCCAACGGCGACGCCGTCGTCAATTTCCGGCTGGCGACGTCGGAGAAGTGGAAGGACAGGGAGACTGGGGAGGAGCGCGAGCAGGCCGAGTGGCACCGCGTCATCCTCTACCGGCGCCTCGCCGAGGTCGCCGCGCAGCACCTGAAGAAGGGCAGCCGGGTCTATGTCGAGGGGCGCCTGCGCACGCGCAAGTGGCAGGACAAGGAAGGCAAGGACCGCTACATCACCGAAATCGAGGCCGCTGAGCTGCGCATGCTCGGCAAGGTGTCCGAGGGGGAGTCGCGGCGCGCGGCGGCGCACGCCTGAAGGCCAGGATGTTGTCCGCCTGAAGGCGAACCTGCAAAAACCTGGTGGCGTGAAAACCAACGCTGCGAGAACCATTGCCCTAGAAGTCGACTTTCAGGGCGGCAACAGCGTGTGCGGAGTGAATTGATTTGTGTAGGTCGCCCTTCAGGGCGACGTGCGCGCTTGCTGAATCGGAAATGCCGACGTCGGGCTGAAGCCCGACCTACATGGGCGCCATGCGCCGGCTTTTGCTTACGTGGGGCGTTCGCGAAGGGAGTTGGTTTGTGTAGGTCGCCCTTCAGGGCGACGATGGCCTTTGCCCGGCAGAGGAGGTCGTCGTCAGGCAAGGCCCGACCGCATGCGCTCCGGGATGCTGATCGCCTGAAGGCGGACCTACAAAAACCTGATGCCGTGAAAACCGACGCCGCGAGAGCCGACGCCGTGAGAGCCGACGCCCGCGCTCGGCGTCGTCATGCATGATTCGCAGGAGCGGTTTTGCAAACAGGCGCGGCTTGGCCGAGAATGGTGGCATGAACCAGCACGAGATGTGGTCGCAGCGCTATCGCGCGGCAGGCGAGGATTATCTCTTCGGCACGGCGCCCAACCGTTTCCTCGAGCAGCACGCCGGCCTGTTCCGGCCGGGCCAGCGCGCTCTCTCGGTGGCCGACGGCGAGGGGCGCAACTCGGTGTGGCTCGCCGCGCAGGGGCTGCAGGTGACGGCGGTGGAATACACCGAGGTGGCAGTGGAGAAGGCGCGCCGGCTCGCCGCCGCGCGAGGGGTCGCGGTCGGCTTCGAGGTCGGCGACATCCTGGCGCCGGACTGGCCGCCGCCGCGGCATCGCGAGGCCTACGATTGGGTGGTGGCCATCTTCATCCAGTTCGCCGGCCCCGGCGAGCGCCCGGCGCAGATGGCGGGCCTGAAGGCGGCGGCGCGCAGCGGCGGGGGCATCCTGGTGCAGGGCTACACGCCGAGGCAGGTCGAGTATCGCACAGGCGGCCCGCCGCACGCGGAAAACATGTACACCGAGCCGATGCTGCGCGAGCTGTTCGCAGACTGGCGCATCGAGGAACTCGTCGAATACGAGGACGACATCAGCGAGGGCAGCGGGCACAAGGGCCGCTCGGCGCTGATCGGCATGGTCGCGCGTAAGCCCTGAGGCAGCGGCACGGTCGCCCGCCTTGCGTGCCGGCAGCTCCGCGCCGGGCTTCCGAATTTGCGCGGGGCCAGCCCCCGGCGGCTCGCGGCGGCGAATATCCGTGTTGCTGCAAGTGGCGCTTGCCTGCGATACTTGCCGGGCCGTTGCCGTTCGTGACTCGCACGATCCGCCGGCCTGCCGCGCCGCCATGCTAGCGATTTGCCAAGGGTCTGGCGGCGACGGCAGCGACAAGCCCGCCCGACGAAGAATCCGCATGGCCGAAGCCACCCCCGCCAAGCCGAAGAAAAAGGCCAATTACCTGCCGGCCGGCGTCTTCTTCTTTCCCGCCACGACGCTGTATGCCGCCGTCGTCATTCCGTGGACCCTGCACGGCTGGCTGCACGGCGTGCCGCTGCCGCCGGGCCTGCGCTTCACCATGGGCCACGCGCACGAAATGCTGTTCGGCTTCGCCCTCGCCGTCATGGGCGGCTTTCTCATCACGCGGGTGGAGCGGCCGGCGCTCGCCGTGCTCGCCGCCAGCTGGCTGGCCTCGCGCGCGGCCTGGCTGCTGTGGCCCGGCAGCTGGCTGTCGGCGCTGGCGGACGTCGCCTTCGCCGGGCTGTTCCTGCACCGGGCGCTGCCGCAGTTCCTCGTCTCGGTGAAGAAGTGGCGCAACCACGCCACCAGCGTCGGCCTGACCGGGCTGGCGCTGGCGCTGACGCTGTTCCAGGCGGCGCTGCTGCTGCGGCACGATGGCTGGCTGGCGCCGATCCGCACGGCGACGGTGCTGCTGCTGGTGCTGATGATGAGCTTCATGGGCGGGCGCATGATCGCGCCGGCCGTCGCCGGCCACATGCAGGGCAAGGGCTTCAAGCTGGAGACGCGGGTGCAGCCCTATGTCGAGGGCGCGCTGATCATCCTGCTGCCGCTGGCGGTGTTCATGCAGGGCGCCGGCTGGAACCGGCTGACGGCTCTGGCGCTGCTGGCGGCCTCGCTGCTGGTGCTGGTGCGCTGGCTGCGCTGGCGCTGGTGGCATTGCCTCGACCGCTTCGACCTGCTGGCGCTGGCCGTCGGCTACCTGTGGCTGAGCATCGGGCTGGCGCTGCTGGCGCTGGAGGCGCTGTCGAGCGAGACGGTGCGGCCGGTGGCGCTGCACGGCATCACCATCGGCGCCCTCGGCAGCCTGACGGCGACGGTGATGATCCGCACCCGCCTGATGCGACGCAAGATCCCGCCCTCGCAGGGGCGGCTGGTGCTGCCGATGACGCTGGTGATCTCGCTCGCCGCCGTGCTGCGCATGACGCCCCTGCCGCACGACGCCGGGCTGGTCGCCAGCGCCTGGCTGTGGTCGCTGGTCTTCGCCACGACCTTCGTCTATCTGCTCAGAATCAAGAAGCCGGCGTGAGGCGCCGCGCGCCGGCGCGGCCGGTGCCGCTCAGAAGCCGCTCTCGCGGATGAGGACGGCGAGGCTGCCCTTGAGCGCCTCCCAGGCGAGGCTGCGCCGGCGGCCCTCGATGCGCGCGCTGCCGCGCATTTCGCGGACCTGGTCCGGCGGCGCATCGAGCCTCAAGCGCACGCGATAGAGCGCCTCGCGCGGCAGCGGCTGGCGCTCGCCGGCCTGAGTGCCGATGGCGCCGCCGAAGCGGCTGTCGAGCATGGCGTGCGGCAGGCGCTGCACGCGCGCCGTGTCGATGTCGACCACGGTCGCGGCGAGCGCGCCGAGGCTTCCCTGCGGCAGGAAACTGGCGGCGTCGCCGACGGCGATGCGCTCGACCAGGCGCTGCTCGACGTAGGCGTCGACCACCCAGGCGGAGGGATCAACCAGCACGCCGAGGGCGTCGCGCACGCCGACCCAGCTGCCGGGGCGCAGCAGCGGCGAGACGTCGCGCCACTCGCCGTCGAACTCGGCATGCATGGCGAGGCGGCCGGCCTCGGCGCGGGCGCCGCGGATCTCCGCCTGCTGCTCGCCGAGGCGTTCCTCGAGGGCGCGCTGGCGGTTGATGCCCTCCTCGTCCTCGAGCAGGCCGCCGAGGCGGCTGCGCAGCGCCTCTTCGGCGGCGCGCGCGCGCGCTTCGCGCGCCGCCAGCTCGGGCGTGGCGAAACTCGCCAGCAGGGCGCCGGCGGCCAGCCGGCCCGGCGGCCGCAGCTCCGCCAGCATGGCCGGGAAAGGCGCGAACACCAGCTGCTGGCGCTCGGCGTGGGCGAAGCCCTCGGCCTCGACGGCGAAGCGCCAGGGCAGCAGCAGCGCCAGGCCGAGCAGGGCGAGGAGCATCAGGACGCGGCGGCGGCCGGACATCGGCACCTCGGGCCAGCGCCGTCGCCACGCCGCCAGCTCGCTCCACACCGGGCGGGCGATGAACCAGGCCAGCTCGACGGCCATGAGGAAGATGCCGAGCAGCTTGAAGAAGAAGGCATAGACGAGGAAGGCGATGCCGAGGAAGACGACGAGGCGGTAGAGCCAGGTGGCGAAGGCGAAGCCGATCAGCGCGGCGCGCTGCCGCGCCGGCAGCGTTTCCGGCCAGGGCTCGTCGAGGCGCAGCAGGGCGCGGCGCAGCCAGGCGCGCGCCAGCGCGCCGGAGCGCTCGTGCAGATTGGGCGTGTCGGCCAGGTCGGAGAGGATGAAGTAGCCGTCGAAGCGCATGAAGGGGCTCAGGTTGAGCGCCAGCGTCAGCACCCAGCCGGTGGTGGCGAGGTAGAGCGCCGCCTGGCGCAGCGCGCCGTCGTCGAGCAGGGCCCAGGCCAGCGTCGCCAGCCCGGCCAGGGCGAGCTCGACGGCGATGCCGGCCACGGAAATCGCCAGGCGCTGGCGATGCGAGCGCAGCCGCCAGGACTCGCCGGTGTCGGTGTAGAGCATCGGCCAGAGGACGAGGAAGGCGATGCCCATGTGGGCGACGCGCACGCCGAGCCGCGTCGCCACCGCCGCATGGCCGAGCTCGTGCAGGGTCTTGGAGACGAGCAGCGCCAGCAGGAAGCCGAGCAGGCCGGTTGGCGTCAGGCTGTCGAGCACGTCGTGGGAGAACTGCTCCCACTGGCGCGCCGTCAGCACCAGGCCGAGCAGGCAGGCGCCCGCCAGCAGGGCGAGCGCCAGCGGCGAGAACAGCGGCTCGAGCCAGGGCGCCAGCCGGCGCAGGAAGCGCTGCGGCCGCACCAGCGGGATGCGGATGAAGAGGTAGTGGTGCAGCCACCAGCGCCAGTGCCTCCAGCCGGGCTGGCTGGCCTGGCGCAGCATGCGGCCGCGCGCCTCGCCCTCGGGCAGGGTGAGCTGGTGCTGCTCGAGGAAGCGGCCGAAGGCTTCCACCTGCGCGGCGTCGGCCGACAGCGGCGTGGCGGCCTCGATCTCGGCGGCGATCCGCGCCGGGTCGCCCGGCCAGCGCAGCAGGCATTCGTATTCCAGCCAGCCGATGCGGTAGAAGCGGTTGCTGACCGGGTCCTGGATGGCCCAGGACGGCGAGCCGTCGCGGGCCGGGCCGGTCTCGTGCAGGCGCAGGTCCTGGCGCAGCGGCGCGAGGGCGGCGGCCGCCGCGGCGGCGCTCACAGGCCGCTCCACTCGCGCAGCTTGGCCAGCGGCCGGCGCAGCAGGTAGTAGCCGAGCGCCACCCAGCCGCCGTAGAGCTTGGCCGTGCCGCGCAGGCCGATGCGGGCGTCGCCGCCGTCGATGCTGGCGCGCAGGCGGTAGCTGGCGATGCCCTCGGGCGTCACCTCGGCCTGGTAGCTGGTTTCGCTGACGGCGCCGCTGAGCGGCGAGAAGGGGCGCACGGTGAGGAAGAGCCTGACCGGAGCGCCGACGTCGAGGGCGATGGCGTCGGCCACCGGCAGGTGGATCAGCATGCCCGGCCTTGCCGGGTTGGCCAGCAGCATGATGCGCTCGCCGGTGACCACCGGCCGGCCCTGCCAGTCGTCGGGGTCGGCGAACACGGCGACGCCGTCGTAAGGCGCGATCGCGTCCACCCGCGCCAGCTGCGCCTGCACGGCGGCGAGCTCGGCGCGCCGCTCGCTGGCGCGCCCGGCCAGCGCCGCCAGCTCGGCCTTGCGGCGGCTGTCCTCGAAGGAGAGCTGGGTGGCGGCCTGCAGCTCGGCGTCGGCGACGGCGACGGCCTGGCGCGCCACCTCGAGGCGGTTGCGCAGCGTCGTGTCGTCGAGCGAGAAGAGCGCATCGCCCGCCTTCACCGCCTGGTTGGGCCGCACATGGACCGTCTTGACGACGCCGTCGAGCGCCGCCGTGATGGCCATGGCGTCGACCGCCACCACTTCCGCCGGCGCCAGCGCCGTCTGGCGCACCGGCAGCAGGAAGAAGGCCAGCAGCAGGGCGAGGATGATGCGACGCCGGCGCGGGGGCAGAGCCTGCCAGCGGCTGCGCAGGCCGCGGCGCGGCTTGCCGGCGAGCATCTCCCAGCAGTAGGCCCAGGTGGCGGCGACGCGCTCGATGACGGCGGCATGCTCCTCCGGCGGCGGCGCCTCGAGGAGGAAGCAGGCCCAGCCGAGCGGCTCGCCGGAGCGGCGGGCGAGGGGCAGCGCCAGCGCGCCCGCCGGCCACCATTCGCGCCAGCCCTCGGCGATGTCGCCGGGCGCCGCGGCGAGCGCCTCGCCGTCCGGCGCGAACCAGCCGCCCGCCTCGGGCAGCTGCGCCGCCAGCCAGGGCCAGGCGCGCTTCAGCCAGATCAGGTAGGGGCTGTCCTCGTTCAGCTGGGCGAGGCCGGAGACGGCCGCCACGCGGCCCCTGGCGTCGAACACCAGCGCCTGGCGAAAGCCGAGGACGGCGTGGGAATCGTTGGCGATGGAGAAGCGCAACTCCGCCAGGCTGGCGGCGGCGCGGGCGCGCGCCTCGAGGTCAAGCGCGGCCGCCGCGAGGGACTCGTTCATGGGCGCGGCGCCGCGGCGTGCTCAGCGCGCGATGCGAAAGCGGGCGACGCCGCTCATGCCGGCGAGGAGATCGGGCTCGGCCTTGTCCATGCGCGCCTCCAGCTCGATGGTGCGGGCGACGGCGTCGACGCGGGCATTCACCCGCGTCACCTTTGCCGGATAGCTGCGCCCGGTCTCGTTGATGTCGACCTCGAAGGGCGTGCCGACGCGCACCTGGCGCAGCCAGGCCGAGGGCACGTTGAGGCGCAGCTTGAGCGGGCCGTCGCTGATCAGCTCGAGCAGCGGCGCGCCGACATTGACGCCCTGGTGCGGCTTGACGTGGATGCGGACGACGCGGCCGGTGAAGGGCGCGGCCACCGTGCAGTGGGCCATCTGCGCCTGGGAGAGGGCTATCGCCGCCCTGGCCTTGTCGGCGCCGGCGGCGGCGAGGGAGACCTCGACGTCGCCGGCGGCGTCGAGCTGGCGCAGGCGCTGCTTGGCCTCGAGGGTTTCCCTGGCCTGGGCGTACTCGGCGCGCGCCATGCTGAGGCGCGCCGCCATCTCGGCGCAGTCGAAGGCGACGAGGACGCCGCCCTTCTGCACGCGCCCGCCGAGCTCCGCCCGCAGGCTGGCGACGCGGCCGACCATCTGCGAGACCAGGGTGGTTTCAAGGTCCGGCGCGAGGAGGACGCGGATGGCGTCAGGTGCCTCGGCGGCAGCGGCTTGCTGCGGCGGCGCCGTGGCCGGCGCGCGGCCGCCGGCAGGCGGAACGGGAGACGAAGCGCCGGCAGGCGGCACCGGGGACTGGGCCGTCGCCGGCAGGGCGAGGCACAGCGCGGCAGCCAGGCCGCAGGCGAGCCGCAGGCCCTGCCGGAGCGCGGCGGCGGGCATGCTCAGTTCTTGCCCGCGGCCTTGAAGACCTGTCCCTGCCATTGCGCCGTGGTCGCCGCGAGGCTGGCGGCCAGCGCCTTGACGTCGTGGCTGTCGATGGTCTCGGGCAGCACGTCGAGGCCGACCGAGTTGTAGACCCGGCCCCAGGCCGCCTGGGCGTTGGAGTAGGAGACGTAGCGCTGGTACTCCGAGAGGAGGGCGCGCGCCTCGGTGCGGATCAGCTCCAGCTCGGAGTCGAACTGGCTCTTCGCCGCCGCCCGGGCGTACTCGTTGAGGCGGCGGTCGACGCGCAGGCTCTCCTCGGCGAACTTCAGCTCCGACAGCGACAGGCCGTAGCGCTGCACGCCGACGCGCACCTGGGTGAGCACGGCCATCGACAGGGCCATGCGGCGCATGTCGTCGGTCTTGTTCTGCGCCTCGTGGGCGCGCTCCAAGGCCGGCAGCTGCGCCAGCTTGAGGATGTTCCAGGTCAGGCGCAGGCCGACGTCGGTCCAGTGGCTGTTGTAGTTGTACTTGTTCGAGTCGTACTGCCAGCCGGCGTCGAGGCTGAGGTTGGGCCAGACCAGCAGCTTGGCCGCCTTGATGTCGTTTTCGGTGATGCGCTTGCGGTACCACTCCTCCATGATCTCGGGGCGCTTCTCCAGCGCCATCTGCTCCAGTTCCTCGATGTTGGCGGGCGGCGGCGGCAGCTCGACCTCATTCTCCTCGGCCAGGGTGTAGCGCGTGCCCGGCGGCACCGACATCAGGGCGGCGAGCTCGGCGCGCGCCAGCTCGAGGTCCTGGCGGCGCAGGGTGAGAAGGTTCACCGCGTCGAGCAGGGCGCGCTGGTAGGCGAGGACCTGCGGCTGCGGCATGAGGCCGTCGCGCTCGACCTTGCGCGAGCGCTCGAGAGCGGTGTTCACCCGCTCGATGAGGGCGTCGACGCGGCCGATCAGGCGCTGCGCGCCGACGGCGCGCCAGTAGCTGTTGCGCACGTCCTGCATGACGTTCTGCACCACCTTGCGGCGGCGCTCCTCGGCCATCAGCACCTGGTCGGCCTTCTGCTGGGCGCGGTAGTAGGAGACGCCGAAGTCGAGGGCGCTCCAGGAGAAGGTCAGGTTGGCCAGGGTGTGCTCGCGTTCCTGGGAAGTGGAGGGGCGCAGCGAGATGAGGCGGTCCTCGATGCCGATCGAGGTGCCGCCCGAGTCGTTGCTGCGCCAGGCGTAGCCGGCGCCGGCGACGAGGCGCGGCAGCATCTCGTAGGTGGACACCTCGTAGAGGCTGCGCGTCAGCGCGCTCTCCATCAGCTTGAGCTTGTAGTCGAGGTTGTACTTGAGGGCGCGCGCCGCCGCCTCGTGGAAGGTGACGGGCGCCGCCATCGGCTCCTGCTCGGCGTACATGCGGACGCGGTCCTGGCCGACGCGCTCGCGGATCTCGTCGGGCTGGTAGGGCAGCGGGGCGACGCTGCCGCAGCCGGCGAGGACCGTGGCGAAGCAGGCGGCCACCAGCAGGGCCGGGCGGCTCGGGCGGGTTTTCAGGCTGCCCGCGGAGGGCGGAGGAAAGGACAGGGTCATGTCAGGCTCTCGTGTCGAAATATCAGGAAGGCCGCGGCGCGGCGAGCGGCAGCCGGGAGGCGCCGCTGCGCAGCTGCTGGGCGAAGGAGGGCGCGGCCACAAGTTCCGGGGCAGCGGCGGGCGGCTGGCGCGCCGCCGACTGCATTGCTGCCTGCGCGTCGCGCGGCGCTGTCGCCAGGCGCTCGGCGGCCGCCCCATCTGCATGCGAGCGTTCCGCGGGAGCGCCTGCCGTGCCGCCATCGTCGCGCTGGCCCAGGTCATAGACATAGGGCAGGTTGAGCTCGAGTTCGTCGAACAGGCTGCGGCCGCCGACATAGTTGTCGCTGCCCAGCCAGACGCGGCCCCACCGGCCATCGACCGTGCGCTCGTAGAAATCCGCCAGGCTTTGCGATTCGCGCACCGCCGGGGTGACGTAGAGGGTCGGGTCGAAGCCGAGGCCGACGGCGAGCGAGCGCGGCTCGCGATAGCCGTCGGCGGCCGCCTGCGGATCGCGCCCTTGCCCGCGCGGATCGTTTCCCTCGCGCTCGGCGTGCGAAGCCTCGACCTCGCGGTTCACATAGACGATCGGGTGGAAGGGCAGCGGCAGCAGGCGCACTTCGTTGAAGCGCTCGCCGGCGAAATAGGGGCCGGCCTCGAGCGTCACCGGGCTGTCGCCGAGCGGGTTGGGCGGCAGCGGCGGCAGGAGATCGGGCGCGAAGGGCGCGGCCGGCGGCCGGTTCTCCGCCAGCACGGTGATGGTCAGCGTCGCCGTGGCGCTGCCGTTGTCGTAGCCCGAGCCGTCATCGACGGTATAGGTCACGGGCGGCAGGGTGCCGCTCCAGCCCGGCGCCGGGGTGAAGGTGTAGCTGCCGTCGCTCTCGAAGACCAGTTGTCCCTGCGGCAGGTCGACGACGGCCGGCGCGCCCGGTGCGACGGGATGGACGACGCCGTCGACGACGATCTGCGTCACCCGCAGGGAGTCGCCGTCCGGATCGGAGTCGGGGGTGTCGCCCGGGCCGCCGCCGCCGATGACGTTGCCGGAGAGCGGGACGTCGGCGCCGCCGCTGCGCGCGTCGTCGTTGGCGACCGGCGGCTGGTTGTTGATGACCGTGATGGTCAGGGTGGCGGTGGTCTGGTCGCCGTCGCCATCGCGCACCGTGTAGGTGAAGCTGTCGGTCAGGGTGCCCGGGCCGGGAGGCGGCAGCGCCGGATCGGCGACATAGACATAGCTGCCGTCGGCGCTCAGCGTCAGCGTGCCATGGTCGCCGGCGAGCGCCACGCCGACCGCGCCCGGAACCATCCCGTGCGCGACGCCGACGACGGCGCCGCCGGCCGCCCAGCCGTCGGCGCCGGAGGCATCATTGACGAGCACGCCGCCGGCGGGAGCAACCGTCAGGGTATCGCCTGCGCGCACGCTGCCCGTGTCATTCGACGCCACGGGAGTGTCGTCGTCGACGGTGATGGTCAGGGTGGCGGTGGCCTGGTCGCCGTCGGCGTCGCGCACCGTGTAGGTGAACACGTCCTGGATCAGGCCGCCCGAGTGATCGATGCCGGCGTTGGCCGTGTAGGCGTAGCTGCCGTCGGCATTCAGCCTCAATTTGCCATGGGCGCCGACGATCTCGGCCCCGACGCCTGTCACCGGGGTTCCGCCGGGGCCTGCCTTGACGCCCACCACCGGACCGGACGGCGACCAGCCGTCGGCGCTGGGCGTGTCGTTGGACAGCACGCCGGCGCCGGCGGCGACGGTCAGGGTGGCGCCCTCGGTGACGCTGCTGGCGTCGTTGGCGGGCGCGGGCGCGGTGTCGGTGATGAGGATGTCGAGCCGGCTCGGCGAGGTCGTGTCGGCGAGGTCGGTGACGGTGAGCGGGATGCGGTCGACGACGCTGGTGTCGCCAGCGGCGTGGTCCTTGTGCGTGCCAGCCTGCCGGTAGCTGTAGGCGACCTCGCCGGTCGCGCCGTTATAGCCGGTCAGGGTGATCTGCCCCTCGGCGGTGACGATGGTGACCGGCGTCACGCCGAGGCCGGCCAGCTGGACGGCGGTCACGGGGGTGCCGCCGACGCTGATCTCCTTCAGCCCGTAGGGCGCGCTGACGAAGAAGGTGCCGTTGACCGGCGCCCCGGCGTTCTCGGCGATGCTGTTGTCGCCGACGGTGCCGGCGCCGTTGTGGTCGGTCACCGTGATCGACGGATCGCCGACGCCGTTGATGGTGATCCTGACCGTGGCGGTGCTGGTTCCGCCGTTGCCGTCGCTGATGGTGTAGGTGAAGCTGTCGGTCGCCTGCTGGCCGCCGGTGAGGTAGTCGAAGGCGTGGTTGGGGTCGTAGGTGTAGCTGCCGTCGGCGGCGACGGCAAGTTTGGCGCCGGAGGGCAGGGTGATGGTGGCGCCGACGGCGCCGCTGTCGCCGTTGATGGCGATGACGCCGAGCGGATCGCCGTCGGGATCGGAGTCGATGCCCGAGCCCTCGTTGCTGCTGATCAGGTTGCCGCCGGCGGCCGTCTGGTTTTCGTTGATGCTGCGCGCATTGTCGGTGGCGACCGGCGGATTGTTGCCCGGCACCGGCACGGCGATCATGTCGCTGCTGGTGTCCGCGGGATCATCGACGTCCTTGTAGCTGGCGTTGAGCACCGTGCCCGGGGGGAGGTTGTCGAAGAGAGGATTCTGCAGGCTGAGGTCGGCCTCGAAGATGCCGGTGCCCGGCCCGGTTTCGGCGAGCGTCACCGTGATGCCGTTCACCTTGGCCGTTACCGTGCCCTTGCCGGCCTCGTCGAGGTCGGTGACGCGCAGCCAGGCGTCCTCCCCGGGGTTGTAGGCGGCGCCGGGGTCGCTGCCGTCGGGCCGGATGAACTCGGTGACCGATGGCGTGCCCTGGTCCACCGCGGCGACGAAGAACTCGCCGCTGACCCGGGCCTGGATGCCCTCGCTGCCCTCGTGGGCGATGGCAGTTACCGTGTAACTGCCGGTGTGGTTGATGGTATGCCAGGCGTATTCGTAGATCTTGAAGCCGTCGCCGCCGCCATCCACCACCGCGGGGTTGCCGAGCAGCAGCGGGCCGATGTCGCCGTCGTTGCCGGGGCCGTCGATGCTCAGGGTGAGGCCGCTGATGTCGTAGTCGCCGAAGGGGTCGCTCACCCTGACGCGCAGATAGACGGTCTGGCCGGCGTTGGCGGTGGCGTCGGCGATCAGGCTGCCGGCATCGACGTAAGGCCGGTTGAAGATGCCGATCAGCTGGACGCCGTTGCCGGCGTCGGCATCGACATCGGCGAAGCCGATCACCGTCGTCACCGGCAGGTCGATGCGCGACGGGCTGGTGCTGCTGTCGTAGTCGATCTTGAAGCTGCTGCCGGGCTCGTTGTTGGAGACGCTCAGCCGGATGTGGCTGCCGGCGGGAATCGTGGCGTTGGCCGGCAGCTCGCCGGTCCAGGTCAGGGTGTGGGCGGCGGCGTCGTATTCGGCGTTGCCGAGGTCGAGGAGGGTCGTGAAGCCGTAGCTGAGGCGGGCGTTGATGGCCCGGGTTCCGGCGACGAGGCCGGCCCCGGCGCGGACAGGGGTGACCCCCCTGGTGACGCCCCCCGCGGGCCGCGGCCGGGCGGGCTCCCGGTGATGATGGGCGGCAACGGGCCGCGTGCGATCCGCCTCGCCGCGGAGCATGCGGACCTCTTCAGCTGCTATGTGGAGGCGCGGAGTCA
>CAUJIV010000132.1 GCA_963205435.1 Pseudomonadota bacterium | reverse complement strand
TGGATCTGCTCGCGGCTCGGCGCCTCGCCGCCCTCGAGCAGCTGGCGCGCCTGCACCACCATGCCCGGCGTGCAGAAGCCGCACTGCACCGCGCCATGGGCGACGAAGGCCTCCTGGAGGCGCCGGCCGAGCGGATCGTCGGCGAGGCCCTCGATGGTGGTCAGCTCGCGGCCGTCGCACTCGACGGCGAAGAGCAGGCAGGCGTTCAGCGAGACGCCGTCGAGGAGCACGGTGCAGGCGCCGCACTCGCCCTCGCCGCAGCCGTACTTGGTGCCGGTCAGGCCGATGACGTCGCGGATCATGTCGCGCGCGCTCATCTGCCGCGGCACCGTGGCGCGGGTCGACACGCCGTTCAGGGTGAAGCTAATGGTTTGCTGCGACATCTTCGAGGATCCTCTTTGTCATGTTGCGAATCATCTCCTTGCGGTACCAGGCGCTGGCGCGCACGTCGGAGATGGGATGCACTTCGTCGTGCGCCGCCTGCGCCGCCGCGGCGATGGCGGCCTCGTCCAGCCGGCGGCCCTCGAGCGCCTGCTCGGTGGCGGCGCCGCGCAAGGGCGTCGGCGCCACGGCGCCGAAGGCGACGCGCACGTCGCTGAAGACGCCGTTGCTGAGCACGCCGCCGATGGCGATGGAGATCGCCGAGATGTCGAGGGCCGGCCGCGTGCCGAACTTGTGGAAGCGGGCGGTGAACCCTTCTGGCGGCAGCGGCACGCGCACGGCGCCGAGCAACTCGGCCTCGGCCAGGCGCGTGCGGCCCGGGCTGACGAAGAACTCGGGCAGCGGCATGCTGCGGCAGAACAGCGTGTCGTCCGGCTTGGAGCAGAGCTCGACCTGGGCGCCGAGCGCCATCAGCGGCACCAGGGTGTCGCCGGCCGGCGAGGCGTTGCAGATGTTGCCGCCGACGGTGGCGGCATTGCGGATCTGCGCGCTGGCGAAGTGGTCGCCGGCCTCGGCCAGCAGCGGCAGTCGGCTCCTGATCAGCGGGTGCTCCATCAGCTCGCTGATGGTGGTCAGCGCGCCGATGCGGATGGCGCCGTCCTCGAGGCTGATGCCGCGCAGCTCGGGGATGCGGCGGATGTTCATCAGGGTGCGCTTGAACTTGACGCGGCCGGCGTGCGATTGCGGCATCAGGTCGGTGCCGCCGGCGAGGATGGTCACCTCGCCGAGCTCCTGCAGCTGCTCCACCGCCTGCTCGAGGCTGGTCGGCGCCACGTAATTGTCGAGTGTGGTCATGAAGGTTACCTGGAAAAAGCAAACGCCCTAAACGCAAAGGGCGCAAAGGCGCAAAGAATGCGAGGGAAACGCGTGTCGAAGCGATCTTCCTTGCGCATTGTGATCTTCACGTTGAAAGCGGTTTGCATATCTAAAAACGGATCGGTTCCTGGTAGCGGCCGAAGACCTTCACCATCTCCCCGGTCATCTCGCCGACCGTGGCGTAGGCCTTGACCGCTTCGACCAGCGCCGGCATGACGTTGCGGCCGGCAGCGGCGTCGGCCGAGAGGCGGGCGAGGGCCTGGTCGACGCGCGGCTGGTCGCGCTCGGCGCGGATGCGGCCGAGCGCCGCGATCTGCTGGCGCGCATCCTCCTCCTGGTAAGGATGGAACTCGACCGGATGGTCCTCCTCCTGCTCGTTGCGGTAGCAATTGACGCCGACCTTGCGGAACTTGCCCGACTCGATGTCGCGCTGCATCTGGTAGGCCTGGGCCGAGACCCTGGCCTGGATGGCGCCCTCGGCGACCAGCTTGACGATGCCGCCCTGGGCGTCGACCTCGGCCATGATCTCCTCCATCTTCTGCCGCATCTGGTTGGTCAGGGTCTCGACGTACCAGGAGCCGGCGAGCGGGTCGACCGTCTCGGTCAGGCCCATCTCCTCGATCAGCAGCTGCATGGTGCGCAGCGAGATGCGCGCCGAGTACTCGGTCGGGATGGTGTAGGCCTCGTCGTAGGAGCACAGCGCCATGGTCTGCGTGCCCGACAGGGCCGAGATCAGGGCATAGTAGGCGCCGCGCACGATGTTCACCTCGGGCTGCTCGAAGGTCAGCCCGCCGCCGCCGCCGGCGGCGATCATGCGCAGCCACATCGAGCCGGGCTTCTCCGCCTTGTACTCCTCCTTCATGATCTTCGCCCACAGGCCGCGCCCGGCGCGGAACTTGCAGACCTGCTCGAAGATGTTGCCGAAGATGTTGAAGTTGTAGGACAGGCGGCCGGCGAACTCGTCGATGTGCAGGCCGCGGCGGATCACCTCGTCGGCGTAGGCCTTGGCGATGCAGAAGGCGTAGGCCATCTCCTGCGCCGGGTTGGCGCCGGATTCGCGGATGTGGTAGCCGCAGACCGAGACCGGGCTGTACTTGGGCGCGTGCTCGGCGCAATACTCGATGGTGTCGCCGACCAGGCGGATCGAGGGCTCGACCGGGAACACCCAGGTGCCGCGGCCGATGAACTCCTTGAGGATGTCGTTCTGCGCCGTGCCGCGCAGTTTCCTGACGTCGTAGCCGCGCTTCTCGGCCATGGCCAGGTACATGGCGATGAGGATGGCGGCGGCGCCGTTGATGGTCAGCGAGACGGTGATGCGGTCGAGGTCGATGCCGTCGAAGGCGACCTCGAAGTCTCGCAGCGTGTCCACCGACATGCCGACGCGGCCGATCTCGCCCTCGGCCTGCGGGTCGTCGGAGTCGAGACCGATCTGCGTCGGGAGGTCGAAGGCGACGTTGAGCCCGGTCTGGCCGTTGGCGATGAGGTACTTGAAGCGCTGGTTGGTGTCGGCCGGGTTGCCGAAGCCGGCGTACTGGCGCATGGTCCACGGCTGCTTGCGGTACATCAGGCGGTGGATGCCGCGGGTGAAGGGGTATTCACCCGGCTGGCCGACCATGTCGAGGCCGCCGCTGGCCTCGACGTCGGCCGCGGTGTAGAGCGGCTTCACCTCGATGCCGGACTCGTTGATGACCGGCTTCAGCTCGTCCCTGGCGCGGTCGTTCATTTGACGTGCTCCCGGATGTAGTCGACGATGGCGTCGAGCCTGGAGCCGGTCGGGAAAATGCCGGCGAAGCCGAGCGCGCGCAGGGCGTCGTGGTCCTGCGCCGGCAGGTTGCCGCCGATCAGCCACAGCTTGTCCTGAAGTTGGTTGGCTTCCAGCAGTGGCTTCAGCTTGGCGCAGAAGGGCAGGTGCGAGCCGGCCAGGCTGGACAGGGCGATGACATCGACGTCCTCGTCGAGGGCCATGCGCGCCACCGCTTCCGGCGTCTGCCGCAGTCCGGTGTAGATGACTTCCATGCCGGCGTCCATCAGGGCGCGGACGACGACCTTGGCGCCCTGGTCGTGGCCGTCGAGGCCCGGCTTGGCGAGCAGCACCTTGATGCGCCGTTGCGTCATGAGCCTTTCCTCCATCCCTCTTGCGACGCAAGACGATGTCGATCGTTCGCCGCCGCGCGGCTCCCTGCGGCTGGCCGCGGCGCGTCCGGCACGGCCCGGCGCGATGTGGCGAATGACTCTTGCGCGGCGGTCATGAGCTCAGTTCCTTGGCGATGATGAGTTTCAGGATCTCGCTGGTGCCGCCGCCGATCAACGTGAAGCGCACGTCGCGCAGGTAGCGTTGCACCGGGTATTCCATGGCGTAGCCGTAGGAGGCGAGCACGCGGGCGGCCTGGTCGCAGATGCGCGCCGCCGCCTCGGTGGCGTTGAGCTTGGCCATGGCGGCCTCCTTGTGGTGCGGCCGGCCGGCGTCGCGCAGCCAGGCGGCGTAGTACACCAGATGGCGGGCGGCCTCCAGCTCGGTGACCATTTCGGCCAGCTTCATCTGGATGGCCTGGTAGCGGTTGATTGGCTTGCCGAACTGGCTGCGCTCGGCGGCGTAGCGCCGCGCCTCGTCGAGCGCCGCCTGGCCGATGCCGAGGCCGAGCGCGCCGGTGATGATGCGGATCTCGGCCAGCGTCTTCCTCAAGTGGCTCTCGCCGTCGCCTTCCTCGCGCGACAGGCGGTGGCTGTCCGGCACGAAGCACTCGTCGAAGGCGACCTCCGAGGTGGGCAGGGCCCAGACCCCCATCTTGTGGATCTCGCGGCCGACGGCGAGACCCCTGAAGCCCTTCTCGACAAGGAAGATGGTCAGCTTCTTCTCCTCGCCGGCGCGGGCGAAGACGGTGAAGAAGTCGGCCACCGGCGCCGAGGTGATCCAGGTCTTCTGGCCGTTCAGCATGTAGCCGCCGTCGACCCGCTTCGCCGTGGTGGCGATCGAGCCGAGGTCGGAGCCGGCGTTCGGCTCGGTCATGCAGATGGCGCCGATCTTCTCGCCGCGCAGGGCCGGCATGAACAGGCGCTCGAGGATGTCCTCGTTGCCGAGCATGTGCAGGAACTTGGTGCCCATCAGCGACTGCATGGCGACGGCGCCGGCGAGCGACATCGAGCCGCGCGCGATCTCGGCCAGCGCCAGCGAGAACTCGGTCAGCGCCATGCCGGAGCCGCCGACGTCCTCGGGGTAGCGCATGCCGAAGAAGCCGAGGCCGGCGAGCTCCTGGAAGAGGGCGCGGGGGAAGGCGCGCGCCTCGTCGAGCGCGGCCGCCTGCGGCACGATGCGCTCGTCGCAGAAGCGCGCGAAGGTGTCGCGGACCTGGCGCTGCTCGTCGGTGAGATCGAAGTTCATGAGAACCTCTCTCGACACGAAGGACGCAAAGACGCAAAGGACACAAAGAAAAGCCGGCAAAAAGAATGCATTTCTTTGCGCTCTTTGCGCCTTTGCGCTCTTTGCGTTGAAAGCGTCTGCCCTCTCATTCCCCCAGCTCCGCTTCCGTCATGCCGTAGTCGCGCAGCGCCGCCTCGCGCGAGATGACGCCGTTCCTCACTTCCTCGCGCAGCAGCTTGCGGTCGCGCTTTCGCGGGTCGCCGTAGCCGCCGCCGCCGCTCGCCACCTGGTGGTAGACCGTGCCCTTCGGCACGCCGGTGATGAGGTCCTTGTTTCTCGGCACCACGGTGGCGCCGTCGGGGTAGTGCAGGCGGATGAAGTTGAGCCCGGCGTCCTTGCCGCCGAAGAGGCCGAAGGCCGGCTCGAAGTCGCCGTCGCCGAAGGTGACCAGCTGGGTGTCCTCGGAGCCGATCTCGAAGATCGTCTCGACGCCCAGCCCGCCGCGCCACTGGCCGGCGCCGGCGGAATCCATCAGCAACTCATGCTTCTTCAGCAGGTGCGGCGTCTGCTGCTCGAACATCTCGTAGTCCTGGTCGAGCACCCCGCCCGAGGCGTCGATCATGCCGATGTGGTCGTAGCCGTCCATGCCCTGCAGGGCGCCGGAGCCGCCCTTGAGGCCCATGAAGCCGATGTCGACATACTGCTCGCCCTTCTCCGGGTCGGTGCCGGTGGTGAGCGAGCACAGCAGGTTGTTCCAGCCGGCGGTGACGCGGTCGGGCATGGCCGGGCCGAGCGCGCGCTGGATGGCGTCGGCGTTGGGGGGGCAGAGGTGGTTGCCGAAGGTGGTCGCCTTCGGGTAGGCGGCGTTGAGCAGGGTGCCCTCGGGGATGATGATCTCGATCGGCTGCACCATGCCCTCGTTGTGCGGGATGTCGGGATTCACCATCTGCAGCAGGGTGAGGATGGTGGCCGAGGCGCTCGAGGTGAAGGTGCCGTTCACGAAGCCGTTGGTCTGCGCGTCGGTGCGCGAGTAGTCGAAGGTGATCGACTTGTCGCGCACCTCGATGTCGACGCGGATGGTGAACTTGCTGCCCTCGTGGCGGCCGTCGTAGTAGACATAGCCCTCGCCGCTGTAGCGGCCGTTGGGGATCTTGGCGATCTCGGCCTCCATCATCTTGCGCGTCGCCTCGAACAGCGCCTGCTTGTGCGCCTCGTAGCTTTCCAGCCCGTACTTGTCGAGCAGTTCCAGCAGGCGGCGCTCGCCGACGGTGCAGGCGCCGATCTCGGCCTTCATGTCGTGCTGCACGATGTCGAGGCGGATGTTGGCGAAGATCAGGTTCCAGACGTCCTTCCTCAGCCTGCCCTTCTCGTAGACCTTGACAGGCGGGATGCGCAGCGCCTCCTGCCAGACCTCGACGGCGTTCGGGTTGTAGCCGCCGCGCACGTTGCCGCCGATGTCGGCCTGGTGGCCCTTGACGGCGGTCCACGCCACCAGCTTGCCGGAATGGAAGATCGGCTTGTAGACGGCGACGTCGTTGTTCTGGTTGCCGAGGCTGAAGACATCGTTGTGAAAGATGACGTCGCCCGGATGCAGGTCGTCGCCGTAGTACTGCTTGATGTACTTGCACACCGGCGCCAGCGAGAAGGCGAGGATCGGCAGGTTCTCGGTCTGCTCGAGCATGTTGCCGTCGCCGTCGTAGAGGCCGGTGACGTAGTCCTTGGCCTCGCACAGGATCGGCGAGCGCGTCGTCTGCTCCATCGAGATGCTCATCTCGTCGGTGATCGACTTGAAGGTGCGCGCATAGACGGACAGCAGGATGGGATCGATCTTCATGGCCTTTTCTCCATGGCTTCAGCCGGCGGCGGCAAGCGGCGCCTGCCAGCCGGGGCACGGATGCATGCGACTGGCTGCACTGCCGCTGCGGCAATTCGGCGAGGGGCGCTCATGCCGTCGCCCTTTCCCTGGCCAGGCAGGCGGCGACGAGGTCCTCGCGTCCCTTGCGATGCATGACGAAGGAGCCGTAGGCGTCCACGATGCCGTCGAAGCCGGCGCCGAGGAAGATGGCGGTGGTCTCCTCCTCGACCATCGCCGGCCCGGCGATGCGGTTGCCGCAGCGCAGCCGGTGGCCGTCGTAGATCGGGATCTCGCGAAAGGCCCGCTCGTCCGGAATGTAGACGCCGCGCCGGCCCTTCAGCGCGCCGGCGGCGTCGGCGCCGGCCCAGGCTTCCTCGCCGTAGAACGGCTTGTCGGTCTGGCCGACCGACTGCACGCGCACGTTGATGATTTCGACCGGCGTGTTCTCCTGCTCCAGCGAGTAGCCGTAGAGCCGGTTGTGCTCGGCGTGGAAGAGGCGGGCGACGGCGGCGGCGTCGCCGCGGTCGATCAGCTCGCGCGGCACGAGGAAGGACACCTCGTGGTACTGCTTGATGTAGCGGCAGTCGAGCCTGACGTCGTGGCGGCGGCGCGCCTCGGAGATGCGCTCCTCGGCGAGCTGGCGCCCGCCCTCGGCCGACATCTCGTCGATGACCTGCGCCAGGCGTGGCCAGTCGGCGGACTCGAGCCGGGCGACGAAGGTGCGCACGAAGTCGTGCTTCAGCTCGCTCATCAGCATGCCGAAGGCGCACAGCACCGAGGACTCGCGCGGCACGATCTGCAGCGGGATCTCCAGCTCGTCGCAGATCAGGCAGGAATGGATCGGCCCGGCGCCGCCGGCCGGGATGTAGGGAAACTCTCGCGGGTCGAAGCCGCGCTTGATGGTCACCTCGCGCACGCCCTGCGCCATGTTGTTGCAGGCGACCCGGTACATGCCGGCCGCCGCCTCCTCGACCGACAGTCCCATCGGCCGGGCGATGTGCTCCTCGATGGCGCGGCGCGCGGCGGCGAGGTCGAGCTTCATCTTGCCGCCGGCGAAGAAGTCGGGATCGAGGTAGCCGAGCACCACGTTGGCGTCGGTGGTGGTCGGCAGGCTGCCGCCCTTGCCGTAGCAGGCCGGGCCGGGGTCGGCGCCGGCGCTCTGCGGGCCCATGCGCAGCAGGCCGCCCTCGTCGAGCCAGCCGATCGAGCCGCCGCCGGCGCCGATGGTGTGGATGTCGAGCATCGGCAGGGCGATCTTGTGGCGGGCGATCTCGCCGTCGTTCTTGACCATCGGGCTGCCGACGGCGATCGAGGCCTCGAAGCTGGTGCCGCCCATGTCGGTGATGATGCACTTGCCCTGGCCGTGCGGGCCGACGTAGAAGAGCCCGGCGCCGGGGCCGCCGGAGGGGCCGGAGAGCAGGGTCAGGGCCGCCTTCTCGCGCGCCAGCTGCGGCGAGATGACGCCGCCGTTCGACTGCATGATGAGCAGCAGCCCGCCGAAGCCGATGCCCTTCAGCCGCCCGACCAGCTGGTCGAGGTAATGGTTGAGCTTGGGCCCGACGTAGGAGTTGAGCGCGGTGGTGCTGACGCGCTCGTAGAAGCGGATCGAGGGCAGCAGGTCGGTGGATACCGACAGATAGGCGCCGGGTATCTCAGCGCGGACCAGCGCCGCCGCCGCCTGCTCGTGGGCCGGGTTGGCGAAGGAGTTCATGAAGCAGATCGAGACGGCCTCGACGCCCTCGCGGCGGAACAGGTCGAGGGCCTCGCGCACCTGGCCGAGGTCGAGGGGCGCCAGTTCGCGGCCGTTGCGATCGAGGCGGCCGCGGATGCCGGCGCGCAGGTAGCGCGGCACCAGCGGGCGGACGTTGGCGTAGCGGTTGTTGTACTGCTCCTCGCGGATGCCGCGGCGCATCTCCAGCGCGTCGCGCACGCCCTCGGTGGTGAGCAGGCCGGATTTCGCCCCGGTGCCTGTCAGCGTGGCGTTGGTGGTGACGGTGGTGCCGTGCACGATGGTGTCGATCTGCGGCGCGAAGGCCTCCAGCGTCAGCGGCGGGTCTTGCGCCGCGGCGATGTCGGCGAGGCCGTTCACCACGGCGATGGACGGGTCCTTCGGCGTCGACAGCGACTTGAAGATCGCCGGCGCGGCGCCGTCGCGGGTGACGACGAAGTCGGTGAAGGTGCCGCCGACGTCGATGCCGATTTTCAGTGCCATGTGGGCTCCATTGCGTGGTTCAGGCCGCGGCCGGGTGGGTCACCAGGCGGCGCAGCTCGTCCTTGCGGATCTTGCCGAGCGCGGTCTTCGGCAGCGTCTCGAGAAAGACCACGTCTTTTGGCTGCTTGTAGCGGGCGAGACGGCCGTCGAAGAGCCTGAGGATGTCGGCGGCGGCCGGCTGGCGGCCGGCCTTCGGCACGATGACGGCGACGGCGATCTCGCCCCAGCGCGGGTCGCTGCGGCCGACCACCGCCGCCTCGAGCACGTCCTCGCACTCGACCAGCACGTTCTCCAGTTCGGCCGGGTAGATGTTCTCGCCGCCGGAAATGATCATCTCCTTCTTGCGGCCGACGACGGTGAGGAAGCCTTCCTCGTCGAGCCAGCCCATGTCCTCGCTGCGGTACCAGCCCTCGTCGAAGACGGCGGCGCTGGCCTGCGGGTTGCGCCAGTAGCCGCTCATCAGGTTGGCGCCCTTGACGAGGATCTCGCCGACCTCGCCGGCGGGCAGCTCGGCGCCATCCTGCCCGGCGATGCGCAGGCGGCAGTGCAGGGCGGCGCGCCCGGTCGAGCCGACCTTGCGCAGCGCCTCGTCGCGCTTCAGGTAGGCGGCGACCGGGCAGGTCTCGGTGGCGCCATAGACCTGGGTCATCGGCACGCCGCGGGCATGCACCGCCTCGATGATGCGTAGCGGCACGATGGAGGAGCCGATGCTCATCATGCGCAGGCTCGACAGGTCGGTGCGCGCCCAGCGCGGGCTGGCCAGCATCATGTCCGCCACCGCCGGCACGACCAGGGTCAGGCTGATGCGATCGCGCTCGATGATGTCGAGCGCCGCCTCGGCCTCGAAGCGCGGCATCAGCGTCACCGTGCAGCCGCTGCGCAGTGCCGGCGTGGTCTGGATGTTGAGGCCGCCGACGTGGAACATCGGCAGCACGGTGAGCACGCGGTCGTCTGCCGTCATGCCGTGCATGTCGACGCTGTTGTCGGCGTTGGCGTCGATGGCGCCCTGGCTGAGCAGCACGCCCTTCGGCTTGCCGGTCGAGCCTGAGGTGTAGCAGATCAGCAGCGGCGTGTCGGCGCCGGCCTCGGCGTCGTCCGGCACGGCGCCGCCGGCGGCGAGGAAGGCCTGCCAGTCCTGCCAGCCGGCCCGGCTGCTGCCGAGCGCCACCCGCCGCAAGGCCTTCGGCAGGCCGCGCAGCGTGTCGGTCTGCTCGAGAAAGGGCGCCTCGACCACCAGCACGGCGGGCGGGTAGTCGTCGAGCATCTGCTGGTGCTCCGGCCCCGCCAGCCGCCAGTTGAGCGGCATGAAGAGGGCGCCGAGGCGGGCGCAGGCGAAGAACAGCGCCAGCATCTCCGGCGTGTTGCAGCCAAGATAGGCGGCGCAGCCGCCGCGGCCGACACCGGCGGCCGCCAGCGCCGCGGCGGCGCGTCCGATCAGCGCCTCGAAGTCGGCGTAGCCGAGATCCTTGCCGCCATAGCGGATGGCGCATTTGCGCGGCGTTGCCGCGGCATGCCTGCCGATCCACTGCGAAACCCGCATGCTCCTCCTCCGTCCTGTCGCGCGCCGGTCTTGCCGCCGGCCGCGGCATCGTCCTGCGCCCGGGCTATCTGGCCCCGCTTACCTCGATCACCACCGCCATCGCCGTGTCGCCGGCGGCGCAGCCGGTGAACAGGCCCCAGCCGCCGCCGCGCAGCGCCAGTTCCTCGATCAGCTCGATGATCCCCCGCGTGCCCATCGGCGCCTGCGGGTGGCCCCAGACCAGTGAGCAGCCGAAATTGTTCATGTCCTTCAGCGCGGCGCCGGTCTCGCGGCAGAAGAACAGGTCGTTCACCGCGAACGGGTTGTGCGTCTTGATCGCCGCCAGGTCCTTGATCGCCTTGCCGGCCTGCGCCAGCGCCTGCTTCGCCGCCGGCACCGTGGCTTCCGGCATGAACGCCAACGCGGCGCGGGCAAGGCCGAAACCGTGCAGGCGCACGGCGATCTTCGGATCGCGCGACAACTCGCGCGCCTTCGCCGCCGTCGTCACGACGATGGCGGCATTGCCGTCGGCCGGGTGGGTCTGGCCGCCGAAGGTGACGGTGCCGCCGTCCATGACGGGCTTCAGTTTCGCCAGGCCTTCCGGCGTCGAGTGGTTGATGCCCTCGTCTCTCTCCAGCGTGCCGGCGGCCTTGCGGAAATTGGGCGCCGGCACCTCGAAGGGCAGGGTCATGAAGCGCCTGAGGAAGGCGGCGCCGTCGGCGAGCGCCTCGCGATACTGCTCTTCGCGGCGCAACACCACCTCGTGCTGCTGTGCCGTCGTGAAGCCGTGCTTCTTCGCCACGTTTTCCGCCGTGGCGAGCATCGAGTGGCGACCGAGCGGGTCGCAGCCGAAGTTCTCCATGACCCAGTCCTCGGCGGCGCCGGTGCCGCCCGGTCCCCTCGGATTCGGATAATAGAGATGCGGGCCGTTGGAGGTGCGGTCGCAGTTGATCGCCAGCGCCGTGCTGGCGAGGCCGCACTCGATCTCCTGCGCCGCGGCGAGCAGGCTGCGCACGCCGGTGGCGCAGGCCTGCATCACCGTCGGGCCGCCGGCCTGGCCGGCGCCGATCAGCCCGGTGAGCCAGGGCAGGCCGTAGAAGGAATGCTTCTGCGGCACCGAGAAGCCGAGCACGCCGTAGTCGAAGACGGCCGGATCGATATTGCGCTTCGCCAGTTCCTGCTTCGCCACATGGGCGGCGAACTCGATGCTGTGCAGGCCGGCGAAGCTGCCCTGCCAGCGGGCGAAGGGCGTGCTCCAGTAGGCGCCGTAGGGAATTTCCGCCTTGTAGCTCATGTGCTTGCCGTCCTTTCGCTGCCGTTCAATCGCCGGGCACGATGATTGGCCGACGCGCCGCGCCGGGCGCCCTGTATTCCAGCCGCTGCAGCCTCATTGGCCGCTCTCCTCGCTGCCGCACTCCGGCCGGTCGAGGCCGGTGGCGGCAATGAAGCAGCGCTTCGCCTCGGCGAGGTGATCGCGCGTCGCCGCCGCGGCCGCCTCGCCATCGCCGGCGACGAGGGCGGCGACGATGCGCCGCAGGCCCTTGATGACGATGGTGCGCACGCGGGCGTCGCCCAGCGTCAGGGCGCGGATGCGCAGCATGTGGTCGGCGTATTGCTCGATGGCCTTGACCATGCGGCTGTTGGGCACGAGGCCTTTCCAGGCGTTGCGGAAGCGGATGTTGGCATCGCGGAAGGCGTCGGCGTCGCGCGCCTTGTAGGCCGCCTCGGCGTCGCCCAGCGCCTCCTCGATGGGCAGGCGCCGCGAAGGATCGGTCGTCACTTCGGCGACGCGGCGCAGGGCGGCCGGCTCGAGCAGGCAGCGCACTTCATAGATGTCCTCGACGTCCTGCAGGGTCAGCGCCGGCACGACGAAGCTGCGGCCGTCGGAGGCCACCAGCCCTTCGCTGGCCAGCCGCGTCAGCGCCTCGCGCACCGGCGTGCGCGACACCCCCAGCCGTTCGGCCAGCTGAACTTCCTGTAGCGGCTGGCCGGCGACGATGGTGCCGTCGCGCAGGTGGCCGCGCAAGGTCTGGTAGACCTGGTCGCCGAGGGCGAGGGGGCGTTGCAGCGGCTTGAGCGTTGTCACCACGTTGGAGCCTCGGCGGCGATTCGGATCGAGTGGATATCCTGTACGTTGGATACTGTATACACGGTTTCCGGCGGTGTAAAGCCGACGATCCTCCGCCGGCTTACCGATGGTTTTCGCGCAGCCGGAAGCGCTGCAGCTTGCCGGTCTCCGTTTTCGGCAATTCCGTCATGAATTCAACGGCTCGCGGATATTTGTAGGGTGCGATGGCGGCCTTGACGAAATCCTGCAGCTCCTTTACCAGCGCCGGCGTACCCTCGAAGCCGGGCCGCAGCACGATGAAGGCCTTGACTAGTTGGCCGCGCTCCTCGTCGGGAACGCCGATGACCGCGCATTCGACCACGGCCGGGTGGCCCAACAGGGCGTTTTCCACCTCCGGCCCGGCGATGTTGTAGCCGGCCGAGATGATCATGTCGTCGGTGCGCGCCTGGTAGAAAAAATAGCCGTCGGCATCCATCAGGTAGGCGTCGCCGGTGAGGTTCCAGCCGTCCTGGACATAGTTCTTCTGCCGCTCGTCGGCAAGATAGCGGCAGCCGGTCGGCCCCTTCACCGCCAGCCGGCCGACCGTGCCGGGCGGCAGCGGCCTGCCCTGGTCGTCGACGATGCGCGCCTGGTAGCCGGGAATGGCGTAGCCGGTGGCGCCGCGGCGCACCTTCTCCGGCGTGTGCGAGATGAAGATGTGACTCATCTCGGTCGAGCCGATGCCGTCGATGATCTCGATGCCGGTCGCCTGCTTCCACAACTGCCGTGTCGCGTCGGGCAGCGCCTCGCCGGCGGAAACGCATTTCTTCAGGCTCGACAGGTCGTAGTCCTTCGCCAGCCCGGCCATCTGGCGCCAGAAGGTCGGCGCCGTGAAGCAGATCGTCGCCTTGAAGTCCTGGATGGTCTGCAGCATGCTGTCGGGCAGCAGCCGTTCCATCAGCACCGTCGAGGCACCGAAGCGCAGGGGAAAGGTGAGCAGGCCGCCGAGCCCGAAGGTGAAGGCGATCGGTGGCGTGCCGCAGAAGATGTCCTCCGGCCCGTGCTTGAGAATCGAGCGCGGGAAGCAGTCGCAGCTCGCGATGAGGTCGCGGTGGGAATGCAGGGTGCCCTTCGGCTGGCCGGTGGTGCCCGAGGTGAAGGCGATCAGGGCGATGTCCTCGGCGGCCGTGTCGACATTGTCGAAGGTGTCCGGCTTGCCGGCCGCCAGCGCCTCGACCCCGCCGGCTTCTTCTCCGTTGAACAGGACGATGCGGCCGAGCTGCGGGCATTGTGCCTGCGCCAGCCGCAATTCCTCGGCAAGCCGGGCGTCGCACAGGGCCAGCGTGGCGTGGGCCTTGTCGATGATGGCCTTCAATTCGCTGGCGCGCAGCAGCGGCATGGTGGCGACGGCGATGCCGCCGGCCTTGAGCACCGCCAGCCAGCAGGCCGCCATCATCGGGTTGTTCGGCCCGCGCAGCAGCACGCGATTGCCCGGCACCAGTCCCATGTCCTCGCGCAGGACATGGGCGATGCGGTTGGCGAGCGCGAGCAGCTGGCGATAGCTCAGTGCCGTGCCGGGCGCGCGCAGGGCGACGCGCTCGCCGTGGCCGCTTTCGACCAGGCGGTCGAGCAGCTCGGCGGCGCAGTTGAGGCGCCCGGGATACTGCAGCTCGGGCAGGTCGAAGCGCAGCTCCGGCCACTGTTCCGGCGGCGGCTGGTTGTCGCGGACGAAGGTATCGACGTGAGCGGTGCGTGCCATGCGCTCCTCCTTTCCTGCCCGTTGTCGCCTCAGATCCGGCAGCCGAGCCGGTAGCCTTCGTGGATGGCCTGGTCGAGGCCGCGCGGCACGGTGGCGTCGCCGCAGCCGTGCAATTCGTCGATCAGCCACTGGAACTCGTGGAAGAGATCGTGGTTGGCGCGGCGCGGGCT
>CAUJIV010000131.1 GCA_963205435.1 Pseudomonadota bacterium | reverse complement strand
CGACCACCAGCACGGTGGCGCGCGACAGATCGCGCGCGGAAAACTCGGGGTTCTCGGTCAGCTCGGTCTGCGGGTGCAGCAGGCTGAGGTCGTCGGCGTAGCGCTTCAGCCTGAGCCCGTGGCAGGGCGGCGCCAGTCCATGCCGCTCGCGCAGCCGCGCCTGCAGCATTTGCGCCAGCGGCATGCCGCGGCGCAGGATGCCGAGCAGCAGCGGGTCGGCCGCGCCGGCGAGCAGGCCGGCGGCCTGCGCCGCCATGCGGTCGAGCACGGCCTCGACGGCATCGCTGTCATGAAGGCAGAAGCGCTCGCCGCGCGCCGGCGCTTCGCTCACAGCGGCATGCCCTGCTCCGAGACGAGGCGCAGCCAGCCGCGGACGATGCGGTAGAGCACCCACAGGCCGGCGAGGGCGGCGACCAGCCACGCGAGCGGCAGGCCGATCACGGTCAGGCCGATCAGTACCGCGACCGCCACCCACAGCAGGGCGAACCAGAAGGTGCGGATCTGCCAGCGAAAATGCGACTCGAGGAAGGTGCCGCGCGTCTCGCCGCGCTTGATGTAGTTGAGGATCACGGCGATGATCGACGGCCAGCCGCTGAGGAAGGCGGTGACGATGAAGGCGGCGCCGAGCAGCCCGGTGAGGGCGCTGAAACCGTGCAGGGCGTAGATGATGTGGGTCAGGGTCACCAGCCCCTGCGGCGGCCGCGCCAGCCCGCTGTCGTGATCGATTTCCGTCATGGCTTCTCCTCGAGCCGCGGGATGGAAGTCCGCCCGGCGGCAGCTTGCGGATTATAGACGGCGCCCGCGCTACAGGCCGAGTTCCTGCCAGAGCGCGTCCACGCGCCGCTTCACCGCGGAGTCCTGCACGATGACGCGGCCCCATTCGCGGCCGGTCTCGCCCGGCCACTTGTTCGTCGCGTCGATGCCCATCTTGGATCCCAGCCCGGCCACGGGCGAGGCGAAGTCGAGGTAGTCGATCGGCGTGTTCTGCGCGATCAGGGTGTCGCGCGCGGCGTCGACGCGGGTGGTCAGCGCCCACACCACCTCGGGCCAGGCGCGCGCATCGATGTCGTCGTCGACGACGATGATGAACTTGGTGTACATGAACTGGCGCAGGAAGCTCCAGATGCCGAACATGATGCGCCTGGCGTGGCCGGGATACTGCTTCCTGATGCTCACCACGGCGAGGCGGTAGGAGCAGCCCTCGGGCGGCAGGTAGAAGTCGGCGATCTCGGGGAACTGCTGCCGCAGGAGCGGCACGAAGACCTCGTTCAGGGCGACGCCGAGCATGGCCGGCTCATCGGGCGGCTTGCCGGTGTAGGTGCCGTGGTAGATCGGCTGGCGACGCAGCGTGATGCGCGCGACCGTGAACACGGGAAACTCGGCGCGCTCGTTGTAGTAGCCGGTGTGGTCGCCGAAAGGCCCTTCCAGCGCCGTCTCGCCCGGCTGGATGGCGCCTTCCAGCACGATCTCGCTGGAGGCCGGCACCTGCAGCGCGCCGTCACCGCATTTCACCACCTCGCTGCGCGCGCCGCGCAGCAGCCCGGCGAACTGGTATTCGGAGAGGGTGTCGGGCAGCGGCGTCACGGCGGCGAGCAGGGTCGCCGGATCGGCGCCGAGCGCCACGGCGACGGGAAAGGGCTCGCCGGGGCGGGCGAGGCAGTGGTCGCGGAAATCGAGGGCGCCGCCGCGGTGCGGCAGCCAGCGCATGATCAGCTTGTTCGGCGCGATCGGCTGCTGGCGGTAGATGCCGAGGTTCTGCCGCGTCTTGTGCGGCCCGCGCGTGACGACGAGGCCCCAGGTGATGAGCGGCGCGGCGTCGCCCGGCCAGCAGGTGAGCAGCGGCAGGCGGGCGAGATCGACGTCCCGGCCTTCCCACACCACTTCCTGGCAGGGCCCGCTGGCGAGCGCCTTCGGCGCCATGTCGACCAGCTTGCGCAGCAGCGGCAGCCGCTCCCAGGCATCCTTCAGGCCGCGCGGCGGCTCGGGCTCCTTCAGCGCCGCCAGCAGCTCGCCGACTTCGCGCAGCGCGGCCACCGACTCGGCGCCCATGCCGAGGGCGACGCGTCGCGGCGTGCCGAACAGGTTGGCGAGCACCGGCATCGCGTGGCCCTTCGGCTTCTCGAAGAGCAGGGCCGGGCCCTGGGCGCGCAGCACGCGGTCGCAGACTTCGGTCATCTCAAGATGAGGATCGACCTCGGCGGCGATGCGCTTCAGTTCGCCGAGCGCCTCCAGATGCGCGATAAAATCGCGCAAGTCGCGGAATTTCATGAACGGCAGGCCATTCGTTGGTCTGCGCAGGATTATAGGGCGGATCGCCGTGGCGGAAAAATGAACGGTCGCTGGCTCGTCGTCGCCAATCCGATCTCCGGCCAGGGCCGGGCCATGCACCATCGCCACGAGATCGCGGCGACGCTGCAGCGTCACGGCCTGGCCCACGACTTCGTCGTCAGCGAGCGGCCCGGCCATGCGGTGGAGCTGGTGGCACGGGCCATAGCCCAGGGCTGCCGCGGCGTGCTGGCCGTCGGCGGCGACGGCACGGTGCATGAATGCGCCAACGGCATCCTCGGCCAGCAGGCGGTGCCGAGCGCCGAGGTGGCGCTCGGCGTGCTGCCCATCGGCACCGGCAACGACTGGGCGCGCGGCCTTGGCCTGCCGAAGGACTTCGGCGGCGTCGCCGCGCTGATGGCGAGCGGCGCTCGCCGCCGGCACGACGCCGGGCTGGCCGAGCTGGCCGGCGGCGCGCGACGGCATTTCGTCAATGTCGCCGGCCTTGGCTTCGACGCCCACGTCGTCGCCCAACTGCCCGACCGCAGCCTCGGCCCGCTCGCCTATCTGGTCAGCGTCGTCAAGGGCCTGCTCGGCTACGAGTCCGTGCCGCTGCAGCTGGCGCTCGCCGGCCGCAGCATCGACGCGCGCGCCTTCGTGCTGTTCTTCGCCCTCGGCCGCTATTGCGGCAACGGCATGAACGTCGCGCCGCGCGCCGAACCGGACGACGGCCTCTTCGACATCACGCTGGTGCAGGCCCTGTCGCGCTGGGAAGTGCTGCTGTGCCTGCGGCGGCTGTTCGACGGCACGCTGCTGAAGCACCCGAAGGTGATCAGCCTGCGCGAGGCTTCGGCGCGCGTCGAGGCCGGACCGCTGCCGGTCGAGGCGGACGGCGAGCTGATCGGCCTGGCGCCGGTGCGCTTCTCGGTGCTCGCGCGCGCGCTCAGCGTCGTCGCCCCGCCGAAGCAGTAGCCTCCCCCCGCCTCTTGCCGCTCGGGAAGGCAGCGTCGCTTCGCCGCGCCCTTGCGGCGGCGCCAAAAAATCCACCGCGGCCGCCGCCAAGCTGTTACACTGCGCGCCGCGCTGGCCTTCCATCAGTCTGTCTGCCGCGCGCCGCGCTGTTCTCTTCGCGTTTTCTTCCCCCCAACGAGATCCCGCCCAGACTGATCGCCGCCAAGGCGAGGCCGATCCAGGTACACCACCATGAGCTTCACCGAGCTCGGCCTGCGCGCCGAGATCCTTCGCGCCATCGCCGAAGAAGGCTACACCGCGCCGACGCCGATCCAGGCCAAGGCAATTCCCGCCGTGCTCGCCGGCCGCGACCTGATGGCCGCCGCCCAGACCGGCACCGGCAAGACCGCCGGCTTCACCCTGCCCATCCTGCAGCTGCTCAGCACGCGCCCCGCCCGCCAGCGCGGCAAGCCGCGCGCGCTGGTGCTGACGCCGACGCGCGAACTCGCCGCCCAGGTCGAGGAGAGCGTGCGCACCTACGGCCGCTTCCTGCCGTTGAAGACGGCGCTCATCTTCGGCGGCGTCGGCATGGGGCCGCAGGTGAAGGCGCTGAAGGCCGGCGTCGACCTCCTGGTGGCCACACCGGGCCGCCTGCTCGACCACGTCGGCCAGAAGACCGCCGACCTCTCCGCCGTCGAGATCCTCGTCCTCGACGAGGCTGACCGCATGCTCGACATGGGCTTCATCCACGACATCCGCAAGGTGCTGGCGCTGCTGCCGCAGCAGAAGCAGACGCTGCTCTTCTCCGCCACCTTCTCCGACGAGATCCGCGCCCTCGCCAGCGGCCTGCTGCGCGAGCCGCAACTGGTCGAAGTGGCACCGCGCAACGCCACCGCCGATCTGGTGACGCAGAAGGTCTATCCCGTCGACAAGGCGAGGAAGCGCGAGCTGCTGATCAAGCTGATCGACGACCACCACTGGCACCAGGTGCTGGTGTTCACGCGCACCAAGCACGGCGCCAACACGCTGGCCGAGAAGCTCGACAAGGCCGGCATCCGCGCCGCCGCCATCCACGGCAACAAGAGCCAGAATGCGCGCACCCGCGCGCTGGCCGATTTCAAGAGCCTGAAGCTGAACGTGCTGGTCGCCACCGACATCGCCGCGCGCGGGCTGGACATCGACCAGCTGCCGCATGTGGTGAATTTCGAGCTGCCCAATGTGCCGGAGGATTACGTGCACCGCATCGGCCGCACCGGCCGCGCCGGGGCGAGCGGCCATGCCGTCTCGCTGGTCTGCGTGGACGAGCACGGCCTGCTGCGCGACATCGAGCGCCTGCTGAAGCGGCCGATCGAGAAGCTCGTCGTGCCCGGTTTCGAGCCCGACCCCGGCATCCGCCCGGAGCCGATCGAGAACGGCCGTCGCGGGCAGGGCCCGCGCCCCGAGCGGCGCGGCAAGCCGCCGGCCCGCGGCGCGCAGCCGGGAGCGACGCCGGCCCGCGGCGCGGCGCCGCGCCCGAACCGGGGGCCACAGCGCGGCGAAGCGGCTCGCCATCTCTCCGGCTCGCGCCACCGGTGAGCCAAGGCCTGCCCAAGCCCTAGCCTTTTCAGCCGCGGCAAAAGGCCTTAGAGTGCGGACGTTTCCCGCCAGGCCAGGATCATGAGCGCCAGCGAACCGCCCCCCGTCGCCCTCCGCCTGCTCGCCGCCGGCGAGCGCGAGGCGATCGTGCGCTTCTATCTCGAGGAACTCGACGAGATCAGCCTGTACTGGCGCTTCTTCCGCACCATGACGCCGGCGACGGTGCGCGCCTATGTCGAGCAGATGCGCTTCGGCGAAGGCCTCGCCGTCTTCGGCGCCTTCTGCGACGGCCGCCTGGTCGGCGTGGCGGAGCTGTCTTCGATACCCGGCAGCGGCCTGTGCGAGGAGAACCGCCCCGGCGCGCTGTCCTGCGCCGAGCTGGGCATCGCCGTCTCCGACCGCCTGCGGAAAATGGGCGTCGGCCGGGCGCTGCTCGGCTACCTGATGCGCCACGGCTGGGAGAGCGGGCTGAAGCGCATCCAGCTCTCCAGCCTGCAGGACAACCGGCCGATGATCGGGCTGGCGGAGCGCCTCGGCTTCAAGCCCCTGCGCGAGGAATCCGGCGAGGTGATCATGCAGGCGCTGCGCCCGGACGACTGGCCGCAGGCGGCATCGCGCGCGGCGGCGAACGCCGACGAGCCGGCGGCGGCGGTCAACTGTAGCGCCAGGACCTGCAACGCCGGCTGCAAGTAGCCGCCGGCGCCGGCGCGGCTCAGTCGCGGCTCAGCCGGTAGCGCTCGACCTTGCGATAGACGGTGTTGCGGCTGACGCCGAGCTCGCCGGCCACCCGCGTGATGTTCCAGCGGTGCCGCTCGAGCAGGCGCAGCATGGCTTCGCGCGCGGCGCGCTCTAGGCAGCTGAGTTCCGCGCCATCTTCCCCGTCAAGCTCCTTCGCTCCCGCTTCAGCCGGCGGCGGCGCCTCGAACATCTCCGGCGGCGCCTCGCGGCCGCCCTCGGCGCGGATCTCCGGCGGCAAGTCGGCGAGGCCGATGCGCCGCTCCTCGGCGAGGGCGGCGGCGGTCTCCAGCACGTTGCGCAACTGGCGCAGGTTGCCCGGCCAGGGATGGGCGGCGAGGCAGGCCAGCGCCGCCGGATCGAGCCGCGCGCCGGGCATCAGCTCCTCGAGCAGGGCGAGGATCAGCTCGGCGCGGTCGCGCCGCAGGCGCAGCGGCGGCAGGGCGACGGTGAAGCCGGCCAGCCGGTAGTAGAGGTCGCGGCGGAAGGTGCCGGCGGCGACCATCTGCTCGAGGTCGCGGTGGGTGGCGCAGATGACGCGCGCGTCGAGTCGCACCGGCGCCTCGCCGCCGAGCGGCGTCACCTCCTTCTCCTCCAGCACGCGCAGCAGGCGCGCCTGCAGGGCGAGCGGCATGTCGCCGATCTCGTCGAGCAGCAGCGTGCCCTTGTCGGCGGCGAGCATGCGGCCGCGGCGCCCCTCGCGCGAGGCGCCGGTGAAGGCGCCGGCGCGGTAGCCGAAGAGCTCGCTCTCGATCAGCGACTCGGGCAGGGCGGCGCAGTTGACGGCGACGAAGGGGCCGGCGGCGCGCGCCCCCGCCTCGTGCAGGGCGCGGGCGAAGACTTCCTTGCCGCTGCCTGTCTCGCCCTGCAGCAGGACGCAGATGCCCTTTTCGTAGACCCGCGCCGCGCGCTCGAAGTCGCGCTCGATGGCGGCGTCGCCCCAGCTGCGTCGCGGCCGGCCGGCGGCGGCTGCCGGCCGCTCGCCGCGCCGCGCGGCGGCGCCGCGCCGCGGCGGCGTGAGGTTGGCGAAGATCGAGCGGCCGCCGGCGGCGATCAGCGGCAGGGGGTAGCCGGCGCTGGCGCCGGCGCGCGCGAGCAGCTCGTCGAAGCCGGTCTCCAGCAGCCCCTCGACGTCGCGGCCGAGCAGCTCGGCGCGGCCGAGCTGGAGGGTGGCGCTGCGGTTGGCGGCCACCACCCTGCCGGCGCCGTCGAGGGCCAGCAGCCCCTCGTGGAAGGTGTAGAGCAGCTCGCGCCGGCTGTGCAGGCGCAGCAGGTGCAGGTGGGCGTGGCGCGCCTCGAACAGGCGGTTCTCGATGGCGTTGGCCGACATGCCGACGAGCATGCGCAGGTGCTCGGCGCTGAGGTCCGACTCGGAGGTGACGTCGAGCACGCCGACCAGCTCGCCGCGCTCGTCGAAGATCGGCGCCGCGCAGCAGGAGAGGCCGATCAGGCTGGGAAAGAAGTGCTCGGCGCGGTTGACCACCAGCGGCCGCCGCTCGGCGAGGCAGGTGCCGATGCCGTTGGTGCCGCAGGCGCGCTCGCTCCAGTCGCTGCCCGGGCTCATGCCGAGGCGCGCCGCCTGGCGCACGAAGACGCCGTCGCCGTGGGTCTCCAGCACGGTGCCGGCGGCGTCGGCGATCACCACCAGGGTGTCGCGGTCGGGCAGCTGGCGATGCAGGCTGAGCGCCTCGCCGCGCGCGCTGTCGAGCAGGTGGGCGTTGCGCTCGCGGCACTCCTCCAGCCGCTCGCACGGCAGGCCGGCGAGGGCGAAGGCGCCGGCGGGGTTCAGCCGGTAGTCGCTGACGCAGCGCTGCCAGGAGCGGGCGATGTGGCTGGCATGATCGGGCAGGCCCTCGGCCACCGACCGCAAGACATGCTCGGCATGCCGCCTGGCCGCCAGATCCACCATGACCCGCCTCCTCGCGCCGATGATTGTTCTTGTGGAAGGACCATACTAGGATCGGAGAGGCATAGCGGCAATCCGGGATTTCCCAAGGCGGATGCGGGAAATCCCTTACACCCTGCCGGCCAGAATGCGATGAACAGGCCCTACAACAGCCGGATGATCTCGCCGCGCCCGTCGCTGGCGAGGTCGCCCAGCCAGCGGCGGCCGCGCCACGCCGTCGCGGCATCGAGGCGCGCGGCGAGGGCGGCCGGCAGCGTTTCCTTGCGCCAGCTGGCGCGCAGCAGGGCGAGGAAGGATTCGGCGGCGCAGGCGGTCTCGACGAAGCCGGGCGCGGGCGCCGGCTCGGCGCCGAACAGCAGCAGGCTGCCGCGACGCATGGCGTAGCCGGCGTGGGCGCCGAGGCGGCCGCCGACGGCGAGGGTGCCGGCCACCAAGAGGGCGCCGCAGAAGTCGCCGGCGTCGCCGCCGACGAGGATCTCGCCGCGGCGCAGGCGCTCGCCGCAGCGGGCGCCGGCGCGCCCCTCGACGACGACCCGCCCGCCCTGCATGCCGGCCGCCAGCCAGGGCAGCGCCGCGCCGAGGCGCTCGCCGGCGTCGCCGCGCACGTGGAGCAGGCCGCCGCGCATGCCCGAGGCGGCGAGGCGGCCGACGCTGCCGCGCACCGTGACGCGACCGCCGGACAGCTCGGCGGCGACGAAATCGCCGGCATCGCCCTCGATGTCGCACTCGCCCGCCGCCATGCCGCGCGCCACGTCGGCGAAGCGCGCGTCCATGCCCTCGAAGGCGAGGCGCGAGCCGGGTGCGCCGCTGACGCGGAAGAATTCGCCGAGCGCCGGCGTCTGCCCGCCCCAGCGCAGGGGCAGGCGCTCGATCTCGGCCAGGCTCAGGCCGGCCAGCCGCTGCGGCAGGATGCCGGCGAGCGAGATGCGCCCCGGCGGCGGCTGGCGCAGCGTCAGGGTCAGGGGCATGGCGGCCTCCGCAGGATTTCATGCAGCCTGAAGTGAAACTGGCCGAGCTTGCCGCCGTAATTTCCGGCGGTGACGCGGCGCAGGCCGGCGGCCTCGCAGGCGGCGCGCAGGCCGGCCGCCATGGCGTCGGCGACCGCCGCCTCGTCGAGGCCGTCGATCACCACTTCCAGCACGCAGTCCTCGCCGGCGGCCAGGGCGCTCGCCGGGCGGCCGCGCAGGGTCGGGCACCAGGCGTCGTTGGTGGAGGCCGGCAGCGCCTTGTATTTCGAGCCGACCTTGGAGCCTGAGCGCACGACGCCGCCGGGGAAGGGCGCGATGACGCCGGGCACGCGGCGCAGCGCCGCCACCGCGCGCGTCGCCGCCTCGAGGGCGGCGGCGGCGCTCTCGGCGACGAGGATCAGGTTGCCGCCGCCGACGGCCTTCGTCATCGGCGTCGTCTCCTCGCAGAGGAATTCGCCGTCCATCACCGGAATGCGCCAGTAGCGGCGGCCGCCGACCAGCTTGGCGATCTGGAAGCCGTCGCCGAAGTAGCGCAGCGCCTTGCCCAGCGGCAGCGGCTCGCCCTCGGCCAGCCCGGCGAAGGCGGCGGTGCCCGGGCAGGTGAGGACGCACTGGCCGACGCGCCGCTCGAGCTGCTTCGTCAGCTCTTTCGTCGACACGGCGAAGAACAGCAGGGCGACGCCGGGCCGGCCGTCGGGCGTCTCGCCGGCGTCCAGCTCGCGCTCGATGGCCGCCTCGCAGCCGCAGGCGATGACCGAGGTGGCGAAGCCGGTGGCGGCGAGGCCGGCGTGGCGCGCCCAGGTCGCGTCGCGCGCGGTGACGACGACGCGCGCCGCCTTCATGGCGAAGGCCTCGGCGAAGGTGTCCTCGATGAAAACGCCGTTCAGTTTCATACGCGCGCGCAGGGGTGGACGTGCAGCCGTCCGCCGCGGTTGCAGTCCTCGCGCAGCTCGTCGTCGCCGATGGCGAAGCCGGCGAAGGCCTGCGTCATGTGGCTGTCGAAGAAGGCGGCCAGCTCGCGCTCGATGGCGCGGTCGTGCTGCGGCCGCACGACATGGGTGGCGCCCTGCGGCGCCGCCTGGATGCGGCCCTCGCGCACCACCTCGACGCCGTCCTTGAAGACGCGGGCCGGCGCGGCGAACATCGCCTCGCGGTCGGCCTGCTCGCGATAGACGGCGATGTCGGCGACGGCGCCGGCGCCGAGGCGGCCGCGGTCGGCGAGCCCGAGCAGCCGCGCCGGCGCGGCGCGGGTGACGATGGCGATCTCGGCGAGGCTGTACTCGCGCCGCAGCTGCGGCAGCAGCGACAGCGCCTGCGCCTGCGGGTGCAGGCGGGCGAACTGGGCATCGCGGAAGTCCTTGTCGCAGAGCAGGCGGATCAGGTGCGGGTAGCTGGTGAACGGCGCGCCGTTGGGATGGTCGGTGGTGAGGACGATGCGCCAGGGATCCTCGACCAGCAGGAACAGCTCGAGGCCGATCGCCCACTGCAGGGCGTTGACGAAGCTGCGGTCGCGGTAGCGGAAGGGCACGACGCCGCAGCCGGCGTCGCACTCGATGTCCATCAGCACCGCCTTGCGCGGCGAGGCGTGGCCGAAGTTGCGGTGCTGCGCCATCGAGTCGCCCGAGCAGGTCACCGTGCGGCCGAACATGATCTGGCCGATGTCGATGCTGACGTTATGCATGCGGTTCACCGCCTCGGCGATCTGCGCCGCACCGGAGGAGAAGCCGAACTCGCCCTCCGCGCCGTAGCTGTGGAACTGGACGTGGGTGAGGTGCAGCGGCAGGCCCTCGACCGCCGCCATCGTCGCCAGGGTGGTGGCGAGGTTGCCGGCGGCGCCGAGGTTGCTGGCATGCACGTGCAGCGGGTGCGGCACGCCGAGGTTGGCGACGGCGCGCGCCAGCACCTGCAGGATGCGCCGCGGCGTCACGCCGTAGTGCGGGTGGGCGTCGTCGAGGTCGAAGGCGCGCCGGTTGAACTTGAAGGCCGAGATGCCGCCGGGGTTCACCACCTTGACGCCCATCGCCTGGGTCGCCGCCAGGGTCCACGCCACGTAGTCGTCGATCTTCGCCTGCGGCGCGCCGGCGGCGAGCAGGCGCAGCAGGAAGTCGTCGCTGCCGAGCATGGCGTAGGCGCCGTGGTCGACGATCGGCGTGTCGCCCATCTCGAGGTGGGCCTGGCGCGCGTTGGTCGGCAGCATGGCCGGCTCGAAGCAGGCGGTGTAGCCCATCTGCGCGTAGCGGTAGCCGGCCGCCAGCGTCGGCGTCGCGGCATGGCCGCAGGTGCTGCGCAGCGGGATGTCGGACTCGACGCCGAGCAGCGCGTGGTCCTCCGGCAGCAGGGTGCGGGCGATGTTCACCTTGCCGCCGCCGATGTGGGTGTGCAGGTCGATGCCGCCGGCCATCAGCACCATGCCGGCGCAGTCGATGACGCGCGCGGCGGCCGGCGCCGCCGGCGCGGCGACGATGCGCTCGCCCTCGAACCACAGGTCGGCGACGGCGTCGACGCCGCCGGCCGGGTCGATGACGCGGCCGTTCTTCAGGCAGGTCAGCGTCATGCCGCCGCCTCCAGGGCCGCCGCGATGCGCGCCAGCACCTGCGCCGCGGCGGGCAGCGGCGAGGCGAACTGCGCCGGCGCGTAGAGCGTCACGACGCCGTCGCTGCGCACCAGGTGGCCGCCGGCATGCACCCCCGGCACGGCGACCGGCAGGACGATGCGCGCGCCCACCGGCGCCAGCCCCGGTGCGGCGAGGGCGACAGTCGGCACGCCGCGCGCCCACTCCGGGAAGGGAAGTCCCGGCAGCGCCGCCAGCCACAGCAGCAGGTCGGCGTCGCTCTGGTCGGCAAAGGGATCGTGGGCGACTTCGCCGCCGGCGAAATCGAGCGGCAGGGCGAAGCCGGTCTGCCAGGCGGCGACGGCATTCGCCGTCAGGTCGCCGCCGCTGCCGGCCAGCGGCAGGCCCGCCCAGCGCGTCTCGCGGTTGAGGCCAACCAGCAGCTGCTGCAGCTGGCCAACGAGCAGGTCGGCGCCGGCGAAATCGAATTCCGCCGCCGCCCAGACCAGCAGGCCGTAGCGGCTGGCGCGCATCTCGGCGGCCAGCGCGGCCAGCCCGACCGGCGCCATGCGCGCGTCGAGGCGGCCCTCGCACAGCCCGCGCAGCGCCGCCACGGCGTCGAAGAGGTCGAGGCCGCCACAGTCGACCGGCTCCGCCGCCACCCCGGCGGGCAGGCGCCGCGGCCGCTCGGCGCCGAGCAGGACGAGGCGCCGGCGGCCCGCCTCGACGAAGGGCGGCGCCGGCACGAAGAGGCGCTCGAGGAGGCGCGGGAAGCGCCGCGTCGCGTCGCCGCCGACCAGGACGACGAGGTCGGCGCGATTGCGCGCCTCGGCCAGCGTCGTCGTCACGCCGCCGCCGCCCTGCAGGGCGAACAGGTTGCGCTGCGCCGCGGCCTGCCCGGCGTGGGCGATGCGGGCGCCGCAGCGGTCGGCCAGCGCCAGCGCCGCGCGCATCATCTGCACGTCGCCGCCCAGCCCGCCGATCAGCGGGCGCCGCGCCCGCGCCAGCGCCGCCGCCGCCGCGCGCAGCGCCGTCGCCTCGTCGACGCTGACGCCGTCGACGCTCGGCGCGCCGCCCTCGCGCAGCGCTGCCCAGCCTTCGGCCGCCTTCGGGCACGCAGCTTGCAAGTCAGGATCGCCGCCCGGAAAGGGCAGGTCATCGCAGAGCAGCCCGCAGAAGGCGCAGACGAAATGGGCGGGGGCGGCGAAGGCGGACATGCGGGCAGCCATGCAAGGCCCGCACCAGCCCCGCGTCCCGGCGGCGCCGCGCCGCGCCGCGACGGCGCCGCAACACAGTGTCACGAAAGCGGAACAGCATCATGCACGCCATCGACATCGAATGCCCGGCCCGGCTGCACCTCGGCTTCATCGACCCGGGCGCCGCCTCGGGACGCCGCTTCGGCAGCCTCGGCCTCGCCCTCGACGGCCTCGGCACGCGGCTGCGCGCGCAGCGCGCGCGCTCGGCGCGCGAGGCCTGGTTCGTTGCCGGCGAGCGCGCCCAGGCGGACAGGGACCGCGCCCGCGACTGCCTCGAGCGGCTGCGCCAGGCGCTCGGCTTCAGGGCGCCGCTCGCCATCGAACTGCTCGACGCCATCCCGCCGCATGCCGGCCTCGGCTCGGGCACCCAGCTCGCCCTGGCGCTCGGCTATGCCCTCGCCCGACTCGCCGGCCGTCCGCTCTCGGCGCGCGAAGTCGCCGCGCTCGCCGGGCGCGGCGCGCGCTCGGGCATCGGCATCGGCGTCTTCGAGCAGGGCGGCTTCCTCGTCGACGGCGGGCGGACGGAGCGGACGCTGCTGCCGCCGATCGTCGCCCGCCAGCCCTTCCCCGCCGCCTGGCGCGCGCTGCTGGTCTTCGACGCCACGCACAGCGGCCTGTCGGGCGCGGCCGAGGCCGAGGCCTTCCGCGCCCTGCCGGCCTTCCCCGCCCGCCAGGCGCAGCGCATCGCCCAGCTGACGCTGCTGCACATCCTGCCGGCGCTGGCCGAGGCCGACTTCGAGCGCTTCGCCCCGGCCGTGGGCGAGATCCAGGCCCTCGTCGGCGACCACTTCGCGCCGGCCCAGGGCGGCCGCTTCGCCAGCCGCAACGTGGCGCGCTGGCTCGACTGGTTCACCGCGCGCGGCGCGCGCTGCGTCGGCCAGAGCTCGTGGGGGCCGACCGGCTTCGTCATGACCGCCTCGGCGGAAGAGGCCCGTCGCCTGCTCGAGGCGGCCAAGGCGGCGCGCGCGCCGGACGACCCGGTGCGCTTCCGCAGCGTCGCCGGCCGCAACGCCGGCGCGCGCATCGTCGAATCGAATTCCGGCGCCCGCCCGCGCCCCTCCTGAGGAATCGCCATGGAAAAGCCCGCCATCCTGCACATGCTCACGCCGGCCCGCAACATGAGCCCCTTCGACGTCAACATGGCCATCGACGCCGGCTTCCAGCACGCCCAGGCCTACGCCGGCGTGACGCCGGCCGACGTCGCCGGCCTCACCCAGGACGCCATCTTCTCGCGCGGCCCGAAGGGCGTGAAGCGCACCGGCATCTTCATCGGCGGCCGCGACATCGACGTCGCCGCCGACATGCTCGAGGCCGCGCGCGCGGCGATGACGCCGCCCTTCGTCGTCTCGCTGTTCTGCGACCCGAGCGGCGGCTTCACCACCGCCGCCGCCGCGGTGGCCACGCTCGAGCGCGCGCTGGCCGGCGAGGGCGGGCTCGCCGGCAAGCGCTTCCTGATCCTCGGCGCCGGCCCGGTCGGCGCGGCGGCGGCGGCGCTCGCCGCCGGCTGCGGCGCCCGCGCCCAGCTCGCCAGCCACAGCTCGCTCGAGCGGGCGCGCGGCTTCACCGACATGCTGGCGCGGCGCTTCCAGGCCGAGGTCGAGCCGGTCTGCTCCGACGACGCCGGCCGCCGCGGCCTGCTGGCGCAGGCCGACATCCTGCTCGGCGCGGCCAAGGCCGGCGTGCAGGTGGTGAGCCGCGATGAGCTCGGCGCCGCCGGCCGCCTGCTCGCCGCCGCCGACCTCAACGCCGTGCCGCCGGAAGGCATCGAGGGCCTCGGCGTGCTCGACGACCGCAAGCCGCTCGCCGCCGCCTCGGGGCGGGCCGTCGGCATCGGCGCCCTCGCCGTCGGCCAGGTCAAGTACCAGACGCAGCGCCGCCTCTTCGAGCGCATGCTCGCTGGCGAGGCGGTGGCGCTCGGGCTGGCCGAATGCTTCGAAATGGCGCGCGCCGTCTGCCGTGAGTAGGCGCGCGATCCGTCGCGAGGAGGAAGCGCCGCGGGCCGGCGCGCCCTGGCTGCTGGTCGGCGTCACGGCGCGCGCGCTGGCCCAGGCGGCGTCGCGCGCCGGCTGCCAACCCTGCGCCGTCGACGGCTTCGCCGACCGCGATACGCGGACCGCCTGCGAAGGCCGCGCGCTGCGCCTGCCGATGCAGGGGCTGACGCCCGACTGGAGCCGACTCGACGAGGCAATCGCCGAGATGCGCCGCCGGCACGCGCCGGCCGGCTTCGCCGGCGCCGTCATCGGCAGCGGCCTCGAAGGCTGCCCGCAACTGCTCGACATCGTCGGCGATCAGGCGCCGCTCGCCAACTGCGGGCGCGAGGCCGTGCTGGCGGCGGCGACGCCGGCGCGCTGGTTCGCCCTGCTCGAGGAAGCCGGCGCGCCGCATCCGGAGACGCGCCTCGATGCGGCGCCGCGCGGCGGCGACTGGCTGCTCAAGCACGGCGGCGGCACCGGCGGCATGCAGGTGCGGCCGTGGCGCCCCGGCATGGCGCGCGGCGCTAGCGACTATTTCCAGCGCATCGCCCGCGGCCGCCCGGCCTCGGCGCTGTTCCTCGCCGCCGGCGGCGAGGCACGCATCGTCGGCTGGCAACGCCTGCTGCTGTCGCCGACCGAGGCGCTGCCCTGGCGTTATGGTGGCATCGCCTGCGACGACGCCCTGCCCGCCAGGGCCAAGGCGAGCATCGCCGCCATCGTCGACCTGCTGGCGCGGCGCCTGCCGCTGCGCGGGCTGGCCGGACTCGATTTCCTCGTCGACGGCGAGGCGGTGCAGGTGCTCGAGCTGAATCCGCGGCCGACCGCCAGCCTCGCCCTCTACCCGGGGCTGGATCTCTTCGGCCTGCATCGCGAAGCCTGCGCCGGCCGCCTGCCCGCGCTGCCGCTCGCCCGCGGCTGGCGCCCCTGCGGCGAGGCCGTACTGTACGCCGACGGCGCCCTCGCCGTGCCGGCGGATTTCCGCTGGCCGAACAACTGCGCCGACCTGCCCGACGGCGCAGCCGACTTCGCGCCGGGCGAGCCGGTGTGCAGCGTGCGCACCTCGGCCGACTCGACGCGGGCCCTGCTCGGCCGCCTCGATCTGCGCCTGCGCCGGCTCGCCCGCTGCCTCGCGCCCTGCTGCGCTGATCCCGATACGAACAAGGAGCGACATGAGCGACAGCCCGAGCGTCAACGCGCTGGCCGCGCCGCTGGCCGACTCGCTGTGTGCTGAGGCCGGCCGGCTGCGCCTCGCGGTGAGCGGCGGCGGCGGCGCGCCGCGGCTGGTCGACGCCGGGATCGCCTGCGCCGGCGGCATCGAGGCCGGCCGCCGCATCGCCGAGATCTGCCTCGGCGGCCTCGGCCGCGTGCGCGTCGGCGGCGGCGATGGCGACTGGCCGCTGCAGCTGACGGTGGCGAGCTCGCAGCCGGCGCTCGCCTGCCTCGCCAGCCAGTACGCCGGCTGGAGCCTCGCCCACGGCGAGGGCAAGCAGGCCTGGTTCAGCCTCGGCTCCGGCCCGGTGCGGGCGCTGGCGCGCAAGGAAGCGCTCTTCGCCGAGCTGGACTACACCGACCGCCACGACGCCGGCGTGCTGGTCCTCGAGACCGACAAGCCGCCGCCGCAGCCGGTGATCGACAAGGTGCTCGGCGACGCCGGCCTCGCGCCCGGCGGCCTGACGATCGTGCTGACGCCGACCGCCTCGCTGGCCGGCACCACCCAGGTGGTGGCACGCGTGCTGGAAGTCGCCTTGCACAAGGCGCACGCGCTCGGCTTCGACCCGCGCGCCGTCGTCGACGGCCTCGGCCGCGCGCCGCTGCCGACGCCGGGCCGGGATTTCCTGACCGCGATGGCGCGCACCAACGACGCCATCCTCTACGGCGGCGCCGTGCAGCTGCTGGTCGACTGCGACGACGCCGCCGCCGAGGACCTGTGCCGCCGCCTGCCCTCCTCCTGCTCGGCCGACTACGGCCGCTCCTTCGGCGAGCTGTTCAAGGCGGCCTCCTACGATTTCTACAAGCTCGACCCGATGCTCTTCGCGCCGGCGCGGGTCGTCGTCGGCAACCTGCGCAGCGGCAGGACCTTCGCCGCCGGCGCGGTCGACCGCGAGCGGCTGCTCGGCTTCTGGCTGGGGGCGGCGTGAGCCGCCTGCGCCGCCGCGCAGCTGCGAACCGCAGTCACCCCCCTTCCCTGGTGCGAGGGCGGGGTTTCGCAGAGCAATGCTCTGCGCCGCCCGAGCCGGCTGGCTGTGCAAAGCCAGCCGTAGGGCAGGGGCCGGGGGATGGCCCAGATCGCTCTGAGCCGCGCAGCGGCGTACCGCAGTCACCCCCTTCCCCGGGGCGAGGGCGGGGTTTCGCAGAGCAATGCTCTGCGCCGCCCGAGCCGGCTGGCTGTGCAAAGCCAGCCGTGGGGCGGGGGGCGGGGGGATGGTCCATAAACAAAAACTTTGAGCGGGCATTGCCCGCGAACAAGCGTCACCCCCTTCCTCGGGAAGGGGGCTGGGGGGAAGGCCCACCATGATCGCCATATTCACCGACGAGCCGCAGTCCTGGCACACGCGCGAGCTGCGGCGCGCCCTGCGCGCGCTCGGCCACGACTGCCGCGCGGTCGACCTGCGCCAGTGCCGCATCGATCTCGCGCAGCGCCCGCACGGCCTCCATCTGCCGGGCTTCGCGCGGGCGCTGCCGGCGGCGGCCTTCGTCCGCGGCGTGCCCGGCGGCACGCTGGAGCAGGTGGTGCTGCGCCTCGACATCCTGCACGCGCTGCGCGAGCTCGGCGTGCCGGTCTACAACGAGGCGCGCGCCATCGAGAAGAGCGTCGACAAGGCGATGACGAGCTTCCTGCTGGCGCGCGCCGGCGTGCCGACGCCGCCGACCTTCGCCGCCGAGGACGCCGCCAGCGCCGGCCGCTTCGTCATGAAGGCGCTGGCCGCCGGCCAGCGCCTGGTGTCGAAGCCCCTGTTCGGCTCGCAGGGCCGCGGGCTGGCGCGCATCGACGCCGTGCCGGACAGCCCGCCGCTGCAGGACGGCGTCGCCTACCTGCAGCACTGGCTGCCGCCGCGCGGCAAGACGTTCCGCGACTGGCGCGTGCTGGTCGCCGGCGGCCGCGCGCTGGCCGGCATGCGCCGCGAGAGCCGCCACTGGGTCACCAACGTCGCCCAGGGCGGCAGGCCGCGGCCGGTCGACCTCGCCGAAGCCGGCAATGCCGATCTGGCGCGCTGGGCGGTGGCGGCGGCGAGCGCGCTGGGCATGGACTACGCCGGCGTCGACCTGATGCGCGACGCCGACGGACGCGCCTGCGTCATCGAGGTGAACGGCGTGCCCGCCTGGCAGGGCCTGCAGCGCGTCAGCGATATCGACCTCGCCGGCTGCCTCGCCGCCGACCTGGTCGAGCGCAAGATGGCGGCGGGCGCGCGGGCGGCGCATGGCTGAAGCGGCGCGCATCCGCGCCGCCTTCCTCGCCGCCTGCGCACTCGACGTGGCGGCGCTCAAGCCGGGCAACGTGCACCGTTACGCCGATGGCCACGGCATGCGCGCGGCGGACTTCATCGCCAGCGCCGAGGCCGCCGCGCCGGCGCTGTGCCGCGGCGGCGCGCCGCTCGGCCGCCGCCTGCTCGATGGCGTGACGGCGACGCGGGCAGCCGCCGGCTGCAACACCAACCTCGGCATCCTGCTCGCCTGCGCGCCGCTGGCGATGGCCGCCGAGGCGCCGGCGGCAACGCCGTTCGCGCGCGCCGTCGCCGCGGCGCTGCAGGGGCTCGACGCCGAGGACGCCGAGCTGGCCTATCGCGCCATCGCGCTGGCCGATCCGGGCGGCCTCGGCGAAGCGGGCGAGCACGACGTGCGGCGGCCGCCGCGCATCGGCCTCGTCGCCGCCATGCGCATCGCCGCGCCGCGCGACCGCATCGCGCGGCTCTACGCCGAGGGCTTCGCCGACCTGTTCGACACCGCCCTGCCGCTGCTGCGCACGCGGCTGGCCGGCGGCGACGGCATGGAGGCGGCGACGACGCTGCTCTACCTCGCGCTGCTGGCGCGCTGGCCCGACAGCCATCTGGTGCGCAAGTTCGGTGACCGCGCGGCACAGTCTGTAACCCGCGAAGCGGCCGGCCTGCTGACCCGTCTGGACGACGCCGGCGCGGCGCCGGCGCGCCAGGCCCTGCTGCTCGACTGGGACAAGTCACTGAAGGAAAGGGGATTCAATCCCGGCACCAGCGCCGACCTGACCGTGGCGACGCTGTTCGCCCACGGCCTGATGCGGGACGAAGCGCGCCTAGCATGATTCCTGCGAATGGAGGAGCGGCGGCGCCATGCCGCGCAATTCCCTCAACCCGTTCTGGAGAACACAATGGCAAAGATCAATCGCGTCATGGTTGGCGAATCCCTGGTCGGCGACGGCAACGAGATCGCCCACATCGACCTCATCCTCGGCCCGCGCGGCTCGGCGGCGGAAACCGCCTTCTGCAACTGCCTCACCAACAACAAGGACGGCTTCACCGCGCTGCTGGCGGTGGTGGCGCCCAACCTGATGTGCAAGCCGAGCACCGTGATGTTCAACAAGGTCACCATCAAGGGCGCCAAGCAGGCGGTGCAGATGTTCGGCCCGGCGCAGCGGGCGGTGGCGATGGCGGTGGCCGACTCGGTCGAGGACGGCACCATCCCCGCCGACGAGGCCGACGACATCTTCATCTCGGTCGGCGTCTTCATCCACTGGCAGGCCGAGGACGACGCCAAGATCCAGGACTTCAACTACCGCGCCACGCGCGAGGCGATCAGCCGCGCCGTCGCCGGCGAGCCGCGCGCCGCCGAAGTGGTGGCGAAGAAGCGCAGCGCCGCCCACCCCTTCGCGGCGTCCTGAGCCGCCGCCGCTCCCGTCCCGCCGCCGGGGCGGGAGCGGCGCGCCGGCGCGGCCCCATGCGCATCCTCCCGGTTCTCGACCTGCGCGACGGCCTGGCGGTGCACGCCGTGGCGGGCGCGCGCGAGCGCTACCGCCCGCTGCGCTCGCCCCTCGTCGCCGACGCCAGCCCGACGGCGGCAGCCGCCGCCCTGCTCGAGCTGGCGCCCTTCGCCGCCTTCTACGTCGCCGACCTCGACGCCATCACAGCGGACGGCAGCCGGCGCAACTTCGCCGTGCTGCGGGAGCTCGGTGTCCTGCTCGGCCGCCGCGGCGTGCGCGAGCTGTGGCTCGACGCCGGCCGCGCGGCGTGGATCGGCGAGCTGGCGGCGGCCTTGTCCGGCGCCGGCGTGCGCCTGCTGCCGGTGATCGGCAGCGAGAGCCTCGCCGCGGGCGAGCGGCCGCGGCAGCTCGCTCCGGCCGGCAGGCCGCACGCGCTGTCGCTCGACCACCGCGGCGGCGCCTTCATCGGCCCGCGCGGCCTCGATTTCGACGCGGCCGGCTGGCCGCCTCGCGTGCTGGCTATGGAACTGTCCGGCGTCGGCACGCGGGGCGGGCCGCCGCTGGCGCTGCTCGCCGCGCTGCGCCGGCGCGCCCTCGAAGCCGGGCGCGCCGACATCGCCTTTTATGCCGGCGGCGGCGTGCGCGACGCCGCCGACCTCGAACAGCTGGCGAGCGCTGGCGCCGCCGGCGCCCTCGTCGCCACCGCCCTGCACGACGGCAGCCTCGGCGCCGCCGCGCTGCGCCGGTTCGCCGAGAAGGCGGCGGCCTGATGCGCCTGCTCGTGCATGAATACGCCAGCGCCCGCGGCGCCGGGCTGCGGCCCTCGATCCTCGCCGAGGGCCGCGCCATGCGCGACGCGCTGTGCGCCGACCTCGGCGGGCTGACCGGCGTCGCGCTGCGGGTCAGCGTCAGCCCGGCCCTGCCGCCGCCGCCCTGCGGCGAGCCCGTGCCGCCGCGCGCCGGCGAGGACGACATCGCCTTCCTGCTGCGCGCCGCCGCCGGCGTCGACGCCGTCTGGCTGGTGGCGCCGGAGACGGACGGCATCGCGCTGGCCCACGCCCGCGCCCTCGCCGGCGCCGGCATCGCCCTGCTCGGCTGCTCCGTCGAGGCGATCGCGCTGGCTTCGAGCAAGTCGCGCCTGCTGGCGCGGCTGGCCGCCGCCGGCCTCGCCGTCGCGCCGACCTGGCCGCTCGCCGCGGCGCCGCTCGCGCTGCATCCGCTCTGGGCGGCCAAGCCCGATCGCGGCTGCGGCTGCGAGGGCGCGCGCCGCCTGCCCGCCGCCGCTCTCGCCGCCCTGCGCCGCGGCGAAGCCTCGGCCGGACTCATCGCCCAGCCCTGGCTGGCGGGCGAGGCGATGAGCCTGTCGCTGCGCATCGCCGGCGGCGACGCCGAGCTGCTCTCGGTGAACCGCCAGCACATCGACGTCGCCGCCGACGGCGCCCTGTCGCTGCGCGGCCTGACCCGCTGCGTCGAGCCGCCGCAGCGCGAGCGGCTGGCGGCGCTGGCGCGCCGCATCGCCGCCGCCGTGCCCGGGCTGCGCGGCTTTGTCGGCGTCGACTTCATGCTCGGCGAGGACGGCGACGCCACGCTGCTCGAGCTCAACCCGCGGCCGACCCTCGCCTATGCCGGGCTGTCGGCGCGGCTCGGGCGCAACCTGGCGGCGGATTTCCTCGCCGATTTCGCGCGCGAGGCCTGCCATGCCTGAGGTGGTCGGCTGGGACCTCGGCGGCGCCCACCTCAAGGCGGCGCATTGCGCCGGCGGCCGCCTGCTGCGGGCGCTGCAACTGCCGACGCCGCTGTGGCTCGGCCTGCAGCCTCTCGAGGCGGCCGTGGACGGCGTGCTCGACAGCCTGCCGGACGCGCCGCTGCTGCACGCCGTCACCATGACGGGCGAGCTGGCCGACCTCTTTTCCGACCGCCGCAGCGGCGTTGGCGCCATCGCCGGCGCCTTCGCCGAACGCCTCGCCCGCCGGCGGCCCGGCGACACGCTGCGCTTCTTCGCCGGCAGCGCGGGCTTCGTGCCGCTCTCCGGGGTGGCGGCCGCCAGCGCCGACATCGCCTCGGCCAACTGGCTGGCCAGCGCCGCCTGCTGCGCCGAGGCGCTCGGCGACGGCGTGCTGGTCGACCTCGGCAGCACCACCACCGACATCGTGCCCTTCGCCGGCGGGCGCGTGCGCGCCATCGGCGCCCGCGACGCCGAGCGGCTGGAAACCGGGGAGCTGGTCTATCTCGGCCTGCTGCGCACGCCGCTGATGGCGCTGGCGCAGCGCGTGCCCTTCGGCGGCCTGCTGCGGCGGCCGATGAACGAGCACTTCGCCACCACCGCCGACGTCATGCGCCTGTGCGGGGAGCTGGACGAGGCGGCCGACCTGCTGCCCGCCGCCGACCAGGGCGAGAAGAGCGCCGAGGCCAGCGCCCGCCGCCTGCTGCGCATGGTGGCCGAGGACCTGCCCGAGGCAGGACTGGCGCGCGCCGTCGAGCTCGCCCGCTGGTACCGCGCGCGCCTGCTCGACGAGCTGGGCGCCGCCCTCGACGAAGTCCTGCAGCGCGGCGCCGTGCCGCCGCGCGCGCCGCTGGTGGCCGCCGGCGTCGGCGCGCCGCTGGTGGCCGAGCTCGCCGCGCGCGCCGGGCGCCCGCTGCTGCGCTGGGAGGAGCTGCCCGGCATGGCGGCCGCCAGCGCCGGGGCGCGCGCCGAAGCGGCGCGCTGCGCGCCGGCCGTGGCGGTGGCGCGGCTCGCCGCGGCGCGATCCTCGGCCGCGCCGCTCGGCGCGACGGACGGCGCGCTGGGCGAGGCGGCATGAGCGTCCTCGCCGTCGCCAAGCTCGGCGGCAGCCTCGCCGCCTCGGAAAGCCTGCCGCGCCTGCTGCGGGCGCTGGACGGCCGCCCGCATCTCGTCGTCGCCCCCGGCGGCGGCCCCTTCGCCGACGCCGTGCGCCGCGCCCAGGCGCGCCTCGGCTTCGGCGACGCCGCGGCGCACGACAAGGCGCTGCGGGCCATGGCCCGCTACGGCCGGCTGCTCGCCGCGCGCGCCGGCTGGCGCGCCGAGCGCGGCGCCGATGCGCTCGCCGCCCAACTGGCACGCCGGGCGGCCCGCGGGCCGCTCGTCTGGCTGCCCGATCCGGCGAGTGACGCCCTCGAAGTCGAGCGTTCCTGGCGTATCAGCGGCGACTCGCTGGCGCTGTGGCTGGCGCGCCGCCTCGGCGCGCGCCGCCTCGTGCTGCTGAAGTCCTGCGCGATCCCGACGCACGATCTGGCGGCGCTGGCCGCGGCCGGCATCGTCGACGCGGCCTTGCCGGAACTGGCGGCGGGCGCGCCGCGCCTGGACATCCACCTGGTCGACGCCTCGGCCGGGGGCGACGGCCTCGACGCGCTGCTCGGCCCGGCTCGCGGCGGCGTGGAACAGCAGGCAGGACAGCCCTGGCAGGCCGCGCGGCAGGCACGGCACGATCCGCGCGCCGTTTCGCGCGCCATTAGCGTTTAAAATTCACCCATGCGCCAGCGGACCGGCCCGCCCGGTCCGCCAACGAGGAGGAGAACGACTTGGCCGAAACACCGACCCCCGACGGCGCCCGCGAGGCGCGCCTGGCCGAGCTGGCCCGGGCCCACGCATCGATGCCGGGCGGGCTGCTGCCGCTGCTGCACGCCATCCAGGACGAATTCCGCCACATCCCCGACGGCGCCGTGCCCATCATCGCCCGGGCGCTCAACCTGTCGCGCGCCGAAGTGCACGGCGTGATCGGCTTCTACCGCGATTTCCGCACCCGCGCGCCCGGCCGCCATGTCGTCCAG
>CAUJIV010000130.1 GCA_963205435.1 Pseudomonadota bacterium | reverse complement strand
GGCAAGGCGACCTTTGCAGAAAGGAGAAAAACTGCGCGACAAAATCGAGGCGCAGCTTGCAAAACTCCAGCAAATGCCAAGACTCGTTCGCTCATTCTTCAAAGCCCCGTCTGTCGCCTATATTGGCGACTGCTGAGTAATCGCAAGAAGAAAATTTCGGTGAAGGCTGGCTTGCCTGCGGCAAGCCAGCCGGAACCAAAATGACTAGAGCCGACGGCGGGGTTGAAGTGCCCGCCGCCCTCAGGCCGTACATGGGCGGCCTGGAAGCGATCGAGCCGGCGCGCTGAGAATTTTGCTGGAAGGCAATTTGCCGATGGGGCGGCGAAGCCACCCTTGCCGGCCTTTGTCGATGGCGCTTGGTGTAGAATGCGCAGCCACGGAGAGGTGGCAGAGTGGTCGAATGTACCTGACTCGAAATCAGGCGTAGGCGCAAGTCTACCGTGGGTTCGAATCCCACCCTCTCCGCCAGTCTTTCACTGAAAACGCGAATATTCGCGGCTTCCTTTCCTCCGAATCGGCAGCGTTATTCCGGCCGCTCTTGGCCGGCGCCGCGTGCTGTGCGCGGCCCATTTCCCAGGCTCATCTCCTGAGCTTGGCATGGCTCATCATGACGCCCTGAATCTCAACCTGTTTTAGCAAGGGCCTGCAAGCGGTCTCGATCCGGTTGCGGCTGAGGGAGGAAGGGCATGCTGGGAGCCTGCATCGGCGACATCATCGGCTCGGGCTTCGAGCACAGGCGCGGCTGGAAGAGCAGGGAGTTTCCCCTCTTCAGCGAGGGCTCGGCCCTGACCGACGACACCATCTGCACCATCGCCGTGGCCGAATGCCTGCTCGACGACTCCGACCCGGCCGAGGCGCTGCGGCGCTGGTGCCGGCGCCATCCTCATCCCATGGGCGGCTATGGCAGTTCCTTCCGGCAGTGGCTGCTCGACGATGAGATGGGCCCCTACGACAGCTACGGCAACGGCGCCGCCATGCGCGTCAGCCCGGCGGCGCTGCTCGGCGCGACGCTTGGCGAGGCCCTCGAGCTGGCGCGGCGGGTGACCCGCGTCACCCACGACCATCCCGAAGGCCTGCGCGGCGCAGAGGCGACGACGATGGCCATCTGGCTCGCCCGCCGCAAGGAAGCGCCGGCCGCCATCCGCCGCCGGGTGCAGTCCGCCTCGGGCTACGACCTGTCGCGCAGCGTGGACGAGATGCGGCCGGACTATCGCTACAACGAGAGTTGCCGGGAAACCGTGCCGCAGGCCATCGTCTGCGCTCTCGAAGCAGATAGTTTCGAAGATGCCGTCCGCAATGCAGTTTCCCTTGGCGGCGATGCCGACACATTGGCCGCCATTGCCGGTCCCATCGCCGAGGGGCTTTTCGGCATTCCGGAGGAGATCCGCCAGAAGGGCTGGCTCAGGCTGCCGAAGGAGATGCGCGACGTGCTGGACCGGCTCTACGCAAGCGCGCCGGCCTGAAGCCCGCCTGGAAGCGCTTCCGGCACGGGCCTTGCCGGTTCGGCTTCCGTGAGCCTGCCCGGCCAGCCAGCCGGGATTTTCCGATAGGCATTCGCCAGAGGCGGAAGGATTGTCCGCGACGGCTTGCGCCGCGAACAAGCCCGCCTTCGCCCGCCCGCGGCCGGGATTGTCCTCCTGGAGCATCCGGCGATCTGCCTTGACGGGCCGCTTCACCCGCGCTTGTGCGTCTTTTTCAGCGCCAAGGCACTCCTGCACGAAAGTGCACCCCAGCCGGCCCGCCACGCAAACCGGGCAGTCTTGATCCATGTCATTTGCACAAAAGGAAATGCGGAGTCCTATAATGGTCCCCGTCCATCGTGGAACGGGCGGCGGAATAAACAAGAACGCAAGGGAAAGTCCCGCCGCGAAGTCATCTGGCGAACGCAGGCTGAAGCCTTGCGTGCGTTTGCCGGCATGAATGGTCTGTCACATCGTCAGGAGGAGGCGATCATGAAGAAGAAGCAGAAGAAGCTGTTTTTGCTGTCGATCACGGCGGCGTCGCTGGCGCTGCCCGTCGCGGGCCACGCGCAGGAGGCCATCAAGTTCGGCATGGTGACTTCGCTGACCGGACCCTTCACGCCCTGGGGAGGGCAGGTGCGCGACGGCATGAAGATGGCGATTCAGGAAATCAACGACGCCGGGGGCGTCCTCGGGCGCAAGATGGCCCTGGTCGAGCGCGACGACAAGAACAACCCGACCGAGGGCGTCACCGCCCTGCGCTATCTGGTGGAGCGCGAGGGCGTCGTCGCCGCCGGCGGCGTCATTTCCAGCGACGTCGGCCTGGCGCTGGCGCGCGAAGCGGAATCCTTGCGCACGCCGTTCTTCCTGACGATGTCGGGCGCCAACGAGGCGCTCAAGAAGAGCAGCCGCTACACCTTCCGCACCTGCCTGCCGCCCGCCTCGGAAGGCATCAGCGCGGTCGCCAACTTCATCAAGGAGAAGAAATACACGCGCGTCGGCGCGCTGATGGCCGACTACGCCTGGGGGCACTCCAACCAAAGGGCCATCGAGCAGGAGATCAAGCCGCTGCCCGGCGTCAATCTGCAGTTGGAAGTGGCGCCGGTGCGCGAGGCCGATTTCACGCCCTATCTGCGCAAGCTGCAGGCGCTTGACCCGCAGGTCATCGTCGCCCACGGCCATCCGCCCGGCAACCCGACCATCACGCGACAGGCCGCCGAGCTCGGCATGAAGACGCTGGTCATCGGCTCCTGGTATCCGACCTCCGACTTCATCGTGCAGAAGACCGGCGACGCGCTGTACGGGCGCTTTGCCGACTTCACCTGCGTCGATTTCGAGAGTCCGGCCTACAAGGAGCTGGCGGCGAAGTACAACAAGCAGTACAAGAGCGTCCTCGACATCGCCTCCTTTTCGGGCTACGTCATGGTGAAGATGGTCGCCAACGCGATCCAGAAGACCAAGTCGACCGATCACAAGGCGATCGCCGACGCGATCCGCGCGGGAACCTTCGAGCAGCCCGGCTATGGCTGGAAGCTCTCCTACACCGAGTGGGGCGAGATGAAGGAAGCGGCGCCGATCCTCTACGTCTATGAGCAGGGCGACCCCGGCGCGGTCAACGCCGGCGGCAAGTGGCGCACGAAGGTGATCTTCCGCTCGCCGCCGGTCCAGCCGTATGTCCCCCAAGACTGAGGCCTTGCTACAGTCACAGGGGCTGACGCGACACTTTGGCGGCTTGCCGGCGCTCGACGATGTTCATTTCGCGATCAGACCGGGAGAGATTCTCGGCCTGATCGGCCCGAACGGCGCCGGCAAGTCCACTCTGCTGAACCTGCTTTGCGGCATCACCCGCCCGACACGGGGGCGGATGCTGCTGCACGGCCGCGACGTGACCGGGCTCAAGCCGCATCAGATGGTCAGGCACGGCGTCGCGCGCGTCCTGCAGACGCCGCGCTCCTTCCGCAGCCTGACCCTTCTGGAGAACGTCACCCTCGGCGCGCAGTTCGGCGGCCGCGATCCGGCCGCGGCGGCGGCGGATCGCCATGATCCCGAGTTCTGCCTCGAGCTGGTCGGCCTGCTGCCGAAGAAGGACGACATGCTCGACCGGCTGACCCTGCAGGAGATGCGCCAGCTCGAGCTGGCGCGCGCCCTGGCGACGCGGCCGCGGCTGCTGCTGCTCGACGAGGCCATGAGCGGGCTCAATCCCTCGGAGATGGCGCGGGCGATGGGGCTGATCCGGCGCATCCGCGACGAGCTGGACGTGGCGGTGATCTGGGTCGAGCATGTCATGAAGGCCGTCATGGAGGTGGTCGATTCGCTGGTCGTGCTCAATTTCGGCAAGGTCATCGCCACCGGCACGCCCAACGAGGTCGCCCGCGACCAGGCGGTGATCGACGCCTACCTCGGCCACGCGCAATGAGCGAGCTGCTCGGGCTGAGCGGCATCGACGCCGGCTACGGCGGCGTGGCCGTGGTGCGCGATGCGTCGCTCGAGGTCGCCCAGGGCGAGGCCGTCGCCATCATCGGGCCGAACGGCGCCGGCAAGACCACCCTGCTGAAGGCGATCGCCGGCTTCGTGCGCGCCCTGCGCGGCGAGATCCACTTCGCCGGGCGCCGGCTCGACACCGTCCGCCGTCACGACCGGGTGCGCGCCGGCGTGGTCTATGTGCCGGCCGAGCGCGACCTGTTCCCGCAGATGACGGTGATGGAAAACCTCGAGCTGGGGGCCTACACCCACTTCAAGACGCGGGCGCAGCGGCTGGAGTTCGTCCTTCAGCTGTTTCCCCGCCTGCAGGAGCGCAGGAAGCAGATGGCCGGCACGCTGAGCGGTGGCGAGCAGCAGATGCTCGCCGTCGGCCGCGGCCTGATGGCCAACCCGCGCATCCTCCTCCTCGACGAGCCGTCCACCGGGCTGTCGCCCTTCTTCGTCAGCGAGATGTACCGGCAGCTGGACTGCCTCAAGCAGGAGGGGCTGACGATCCTGCTCGCCGAGCAGCAGGTGCCCCACGCGCTGGGCTTCTCCGACCGCGCCTACGTGCTGGAGAACGGCCATGTCTGCAAATCGGGAAGATCGGCGGACCTGCTCGGCGACCCGATCATCCAGGAATGCTACCTCGGAGTGGCCTGAGCCTTGATCGCCATACTCATCGACGGCATCGTCCAGGGCCTGCAGCTTTCGCTGATGGCGGTCGGCGTCACCCTGATCTTCGGCCTCGGCGGGGTGCTCAACCTCGCCCACGGCCAGTTCGCCGTTGTCGGCGGCATCGCCACGGCGCTGTTCCTCGAGGCCGGGCTGTCGATCTGGCTGGCCTGCCCGCTCGGCATCCTGTCGGCCGGCCTGCTCGGCCTGATCGTCGACCGCACCCTGCTGGTTCCCGCCTACCGGCTGCATGGCGAGGAGCGCCTGCTGCTCGGCCTGCTGATCACGCTCGGCCTGTCCTTCGTCATCAGCGGCTTCCTCGACTACAAGTACGCCGACGTCGCGCTGACCCTGCACCTGCCGACGGCGTCGGTGAACCTCGGCGGCATCGTCGTGCGCACCAGCAGCATCGCCGTCGCGCTGATCTCGATCAGCGCCTTCGTCCTGCTCTTCGCCTTCCTCAAGGGCACGCTGGTCGGCAAGGTCGTCCGCTCGATCATCCAGAACGAGCGCGGCGCCGAGCTGTGCGGCATCCACCCGGCGCGGATCCGCACGCTGATCGTCGTCCTCAGCACCATGATGGCCGGCCTGGCGGCCATCGCCCAGGCCCTGTTCACCTCGGTCGACAGCGAGATGGGCGGCGGCTTCACCGAGTTCGCGCTGATCATCGCCGTCGTCGGCGGCGTGCGCAGCATCAACGGCACGCTGGCCGCCGGGCTGCTGCTGGGCATCGTCAATGCCTTCGCCAGCTACCTGATCGGCGCCTATTTCACCCTGCTCATCCTGCTGGCGATCGTGATGGCGACCCTCCTGATCCGCCCGCAGGGCCTGTTCGCGCGGCTGACATGACCTCGACGAAACGCCAGAGGTTCGATCGCAACGCGCTCGTCGCGGCGGTGCTGCTGCTCGCCCTGCTGCCGCTCGCCTTCGGCGGCAGCAGCTACTACATGCGCCTGATCACCCTGATGCTGGTGTATGCCATCTACACGGTGGCCTTCAACATCGTCTTCGGCTACACGCGCCAGCTCTTCCTCTGCATCGGCGCGCTGGCCGGCCTGTCGGCCTACGTCTCGGTGATCCTGACGCATCACCTGGGCTGGCCGCCCTGGCTGACCGCGCCGCTCGGCGTCGCCGCCGCCGGCCTGACGGGCGCCCTGTTCAGCTATGTCGCCGTGCGGCGCGGCCTCGGCATCATCTTCGTCGGCATCGTCACGCTGGTCTTCTCGATGATCTTCCAGAACCTGCTGTTCGGCCTGCGCGAGCTGACCAACGGCGAGACCGGCCTCGAAACCAGGGGGATCGCGCCCGCCTTCCTCGCCGAGGCCCTGCCCAGCTATTACTTCATCCTCGCCGTGCTGGCCCTGGCCCTGCTCCTGCAGTACCTGCTGCTGCGCTCGCGCACCGGGCAGGCGTTCCGCGCCATCTCCGACGACGACTTCGCCGCCGAGCTGGCCGGCATCGACGTCGTGCGCTACAAGGTGCTCGCCGCCACGATCGGCTCCTGCCTGCTCGGCATCGCCGGCGTCGTCTTCGCCTACCAGAGCGGCTTCATCAGCCCGGCCGTGTATTCCTTCGTCAGCGTCGACATCGTCGTGCTGGTCAGCCTGCTGCTGGGCGGCATGGGCACCCTGCTGGGGCCGGTCTTCGGCGCCGTGCTGTTCACCCTCCTCGACGAGATCGTGCGGCCCTTCGGCCACCTCAACGTGCTGCTCTACGGCATCTTCATCGTCGTCCTGGTGATCACCTTCCGCCACGGCATCGCCGCCCTGCTCGACCGGCTGTTCCGCCTGCGCGGCTGAGCCGCGGTCGCGCGTCCCCTTGCGCCGGGCGGCGTCACGCCGGCAATGCCGCGCCGCCGGCCCGCCCCCTTGCCGCCAGTTCCGTGGCGGCCCGCGCCCCTCGCAGTCGATGTAGATGGCCCGCCCGGCCTCCTGCGGCGTGATGAAGGCGTGCGGACGGGGAGAGCGCCGGCTCATGCCGTCTCTGCCTGCCGGCCGCGGGCCATGGGGGAGGGAAGCCATGCGCCGCTCTCGCAGCCGCGCGCGACCTGCGCGCGCAGCCTGGCCGGAATCGTGTAGCGCTGGCGCGCCCGCTGCACGGCTTGCCGCAGCTCGTCCAGGCCCGCTTGGTCCTCCTTCGGCAGCTGCTTCAGCAGGCCGTCGAGCAGCGTCAGGACGACGGTCTCCCCGGCATGCGCGAGGCCTTCGCCCCGCCATTGGTCGATGAGGGCCAGCAGCCGCGCGCGCGCCGGCTCTTCCAGGTTTTGCAGGACTTCGGCGACGAAGTAGCCGGGCCTGCCCTTCGAGCGCCTGAGATTGCCGGTCGAGGGCGCCACGCAAAGCCGCTGGATCCGCCTGAGCAGAGCCTCGTCGGGCAGCAAGATGTCATGCGGTTCGTCGGAAGACTCGAGCCAGCCGATCTGGGCGCAAGGCCGTGGCGCTGGATCCGGCGAACATGGGCGCCGCCCTGAACATGGCGGCCTGCCTGCGCAAGCTCGGGCGCGGGCTGGAAGCGATGGACTTGATGGAACGCGCGGCGGGCCAGGATCCGGAGGACCCGTCTTCGCAGGCGCTGGACGAAGCGCCGGATGGCTGAAGCGGAGAATCAATCCGGTTCATCAGAATATCCGGGTGCAAACGGGAACTCGGGGATCGATGGACGAGGCGGCAATGAAGGAGGCGGCATGAAGGAAGCGAGAGCAGCCTCGCGCAGGCCCGTCGCCTCGTCGATCGCCGCGCTCCATCCACGCGAAGCGCGAAAGCCCGATGATTGATTCTCCGCTGTGCGTGAAAGAGGCAGTCTCACGAGCGCTTTCCCTTCCTGGCCCTTGAGGACTTTTTGCTGGCCGCCCTCCGGATGGCCTCCTCGAAAACGCAGATGTCTTGCTCGCATTCAACTGCCCTCTTGATGTCGCCTTTCGCGTACATGGCCCGCTTGTTCATTTGCGCAAGGGGCAGGAGCATCTCGGCCAGCATGGCCATTTCCTCGATTTTCATGCGGCTCTCCTTTCTCGGAAAGAAATCGTGTTGACCGGGGCGGCATCAGCCGGCGAGCATGGCGGAATCGTCCCGCTTTCGCTATCCTTGGGCGGATTCTGGACGAACAAAAGCTCATGGGATGAGCCTGGGAGGGCTCATCCTGAAAGGCTTGAAAAGGGGCTGGGCATGGAAAGGCTCGATCCGGAAAGCGACAGGCCGCGGGACGCCAGGCTGGTGGTGGCGATCTCCTCGCGCGCCCTGTTCGACCTCGACGAGAGCCATCGCGTGTTCGAGGAGGGCGGCGAGCAGGCCTACGCCCGGCACCAGATCGGCAACGAGGACGTCCCCCTCGCGCCCGGCGTCGCCTTCCCCCTGGTGAGGAAGCTGCTCGCCCTGAACGGCGCCGCGCCGAGGGTGGAGGTGATACTCATCTCGCGCAACAGCGCCGACACCGGCCTGCGCGTCTTCAACTCCATCCGCCACCACGGCCTGGACATCGTCCGCGCCGCGTTCACGCGCGGCGAGAGCCCCTACCGCTACATCGGCGCCTTCGGCGCGGACCTCTTTCTCTCGGCGGACGCCGGGGACGTGAGGAAGGCGCTCGATGCCGGCATCGCCGCCGCCGCCATCCTGCCCTCGGCGGCCGGCAGCAACCCGGGCGGCCAGCTGCGCATCGCCTTCGACGGCGACGCCGTGCTCTTCTCGGACGAGTCGGAGCGCGTCTACGCGGCCGATGGCCAGGAAGCCTTCGACCGCCACGAGCTTGCCAGGAAGGACCAGCCCCTGCCGGGCGGCCCCTTCAAGCCCTTCCTCGCCGCCCTGCACGCGATCCAGTCCGAATACCCGGCCGATGCCTCTCCCATCCGCACCGCCCTGGTCACCGCCCGCGGCGCGCCCGCCCACGAGCGGGTGATCCGCACCCTGCGCCACTGGAACATCCGCATCGACGAGGCGCTGTTCCTCGGCGGGCGCGACAAGGGGGAATTTCTCGAGGCCTTCGGCGCCGACATCTTCTTCGACGACCAGGCGCGGCATTGCGAGTCGGCGGCGAGCCATGTCGCGGCGGGGCACGTGCCGTTTGGTGTGAAGAATTTGGCTACATCGAAAGCAGTAGGTGATTAAAATTAGATGGGAAATATAAGTGCCTCCGTTCTTTGGAAGGCCGATCGTGATCGCGTCCGATTGGCAGGCATCACGGTGAATAAAATTTCGCATCACTCCGCGCAAATGAACGATAAGGAAACAGCAGCTTCCCGCCTTGGCTTTTCGACGGGGGGCGCAATCAGTTCCCGAACTGCGATGCTCGATGAAATCGAGGCGCTGCTGTTGATGGTTCCGCCGCAAGCCGAGGCCGAGCAGTATCGCAGAGCTATCATGGAAGACAACGTTCTCCACAAAGCCACGGCTTCCAACCGCGAAAAGACATTCAAATTCCTTCCCGCCGTCTTTACGCGCTGGATTCGTCGATAACCCTATTTCGCGAGTTTCGGCGGCTCTACAGACATGCCGCCGATGACTCACGCCTTTTGATCGGCTTGCTAGCCATGGCGCGCGAACCGGTGCTGCGAGATTGCCTGCGGATGGTGCGGTCCGTGCCTGTTGGTGAGAGTCTTGGCCGCCCGCAGTTCGAGGCCTGGATCCGTTCCCATGCTGCCGGCCAATTCTCGGAATCGATGTATATCAGCTTCAGCCACAACCTTTATGCTACGTTCTACCAATTTGGTTATCTTGGTGAATCCGCTGGCAAGGCGCGCAGTCGCATCAGGCCCAAGATCGGCATCTCCTCGGCCACCTATGCTGCCTTCCTTGACTGGCTGCAAGGCCTAAACGGGCTTTCGCTCCTGCATGGCATTTACTCGCAGGCGCTGGACATCGGTGTCGACGACCATCTGGCGCTGCTCAAGGCCGCGGGTAAGCAGGGGCTGCTCAAAGTGGCCTACTCGGGAGGCGTACTCGAGCTTGGATTTCCGGGCTTCCTCAAGACAGACGAAAAGAGGCTTGCTCCATGAACCTTTCCCAGACCATATTGGAGCACCTCAAGGAACACTTATCGCTGCCCTGGCCGGAGAACGTTTCACCCCGCGAGCGGGTCGTGATGGTGGTCTATCCGCCTAACGAAGAGCGCAAACTACGCCGCCTGATCCAGTCGGGCGAGTTCGCCAACGAGATCAAGGCGACCGGCCACGGCTGGCAGGAATACGATCTCGCCCCCGAGTTTTCCCGCTGGTTGTCCGAATATGAATACCGCGACCGCTACCTCGCGCGCCCGGAGCGGCTGTGGGACGACCAG
>CAUJIV010000129.1 GCA_963205435.1 Pseudomonadota bacterium | reverse complement strand
GGCGCAGCCGGCCGTGGCGAAGGCTTCCTTGCCGCGCGCGGCGCGCGCCGAGTCGTGGGCCAGCTTGTCCGGCGAGAGCGAGCGCACGTAGTGGGCAAGGTCCTTCACCGTCTCCGCGCCGAGGTGGGCATGCGGCGGCATGACGCCCTGGCGGCCCTCCAGGATGCTCTGCTTGATCTGCTCGGGCTCGCCGCCCCACAGCCAGTCGCGGTCGGCCAGGTTGGGAAAGCCGCGGGCGCCGCGGGCATCCGAGCCGTGGCACTGTGCGCAATAGGTGACGAACAGGCGCTCGCCCATCTTGCGCGCCTCCGGGTCGGCCGCCACCGCCTTGATGTCCTGCCCCTGGAACCTGGCGAAGATCGGCGCGTACTGCGCCTCGGCCTGCTGCATCTCGCCCTCGTACTGGCCGCGCGAACTCCACTTGAAGGCGCCCTCGTAGCTGCCCAGGCCGGGATAGACGGCCAGATAGACAAGCGCGAAGACCACCGTGATATAGAACAGCCAGCTCCACCAGCGCGGCAGCGGGTGGTTGTACTCCTGCAGGGTCTCGTCCCAGACATGGCCCGTGGTATCCGTTTCGCCCGCCGCGTTGGTGCGCGCCCTGCTTTGCGTCCACAGCAGGACGCCGCAGCCGACGACGCTGACAAGAGTGATGAGCGCCACATAGACGCTCCAGAATCCGTTCACGAAATCGCTCATGATGTCTTTCCTTCCTTGCGCGCGCCGTCGGCGGCGGGCGCGTCGTCTTCGCTAAAGGGCAGCCGCGCGGCTTCGTCGAAGGCCTGCTTGCGTTTGCCGCTCCAGGCCCACAGCACGATGCCGATGAAAGTCAGGAACGCCAATACGGTGACGATCGAACGCAGGTCATTCTGGTCCATGGCTCACCTCTGCTTGAGCGCGGTGCCGAGGCCCTGCAGGTAGGCGATCAGGGCGTCCATCTCGGTCTTGCCTTCGAGTTGCTGCCTGGCGCCGGCGATGTCCTCCTCGGTGTAGGGCACGCCGACCATGCGCAGGGCGCGCATCTTGGCCTCGATGTCGCCGGTCTTTGCCGGACGCTCGAGGAAGGCATAGGGCGGCATGTTCGATTCCGGCACCACGTCGCGCGGATTGATCAGGTGCATGCGATGCCACTCGTCGGAGTAGCGCCCGCCGACGCGATGCAGGTCGGGCCCGGTGCGCTTGCTGCCCCACTGGAAGGGGTGGTCGTAGATGAACTCGCCGGCCACCGAGTAGTGGCCGTAACGCTCGGTCTCGGCGCGGAACGGGCGGATCATCTGCGAGTGGCAGTTGTAGCAGCCCTCGCGAATATAGATGTCGCGCCCGGTGAGCTGCACCGCGTCGTAGGGCTTGAGGCCGGCCACCGGCTGGGTGGTGGATTTCTGGAAGAACAGCGGCACGATCTCGACCAGGCCGCCGAAGCTGACGACCAGGATGGTGAGGCCGATCATCCAGCCGACGTTGCGTTCGATGAAGTCGTGAGTGAATTTCATGGGTGCTTGCTCCCGTATCAGGCGTGGTGGCCGGCCGGCGCCAGCACCGGCGCGTCGTAGGCCTTCGCCCCGGCAATGGTCTTCCAGGTATTCCACGCCATCAGCAGCATGCCGGTGAGGAACATCAGGCCGCCTATGAAGCGGATGGTCCAGTACGGATAGGTCGCCTTGACGCTCTCGACGAAGGCGTAGGTGAGCGTGCCGTCCGGGTTGGTGGCGCGCCACATCAGGCCCTGCATGACGCCGGCGATCCACATCGAGGCGATGTAGAGCACGACGCCGATGGTGGCGATCCAGAAATGCGCCGTCATCAGCTTGACGCTGTACATCTGCTCCTTGCCGAACAGGCGCGGCATCAGGTAGTAGATCGAGCCGATCGAGATGAAGGCGACCCAGCCCAGCGCGCCGCTATGCACGTGGCCGACCGTCCAGTCGGTGTAGTGCGACAGGGCATTCACCGTCTTGATCGACATCATCGGGCCCTCGAAGGTGCTCATGCCGTAGAACGACAGGCTGGTGATGAGGAACTTCAGGATCGGGTCGTCGCGCAGCTTGTGCCAGGCGCCCGACATGGTCATGATGCCGTTGATCATGCCGCCCCAGGAGGGCGCCAGCAGGATCAGCGAGAAGATCATGCCGAGCGACTGCGTCCAGTCGGGCAGCGCCGTGTAGTGCAGGTGGTGCGGGCCGGCCCACATGTAGGTGAAGATCAGCGCCCAGAAGTGCACCACCGAGAGGCGGTAGGAATACACCGGCCGGCCGGCCTGCTTCGGCACGTAGTAGTACATCATGCCGAGGAAGCCGGCGGTGAGGAAGAAGCCGACGGCGTTGTGGCCGTACCACCACTGCACCATGGCGTCCTGCACGCCGGCGTAGCACGAGTAGCTCTTGGTCAGCGTCACCGGGATCTCGCAGCTGTTCACGATATGCAGCAGGGCCACCGTCAGGATGAAGCCGCCGTAGAACCAGTTGGCGACATAGATGTGCGAGACCTTGCGCCTGGCGATGGTGCCGAAGAAGACGATGGCATAGGCCACCCACACCACCGTGATGAGCAGGTCGATCGGCCACTCCAGCTCGGCGTACTCCTTGGTGGTGGTCATGCCCAGCGGCAGGCTGATCGCCGCCAGCACGATCACCAGCTGCCAGCCCCAGAAGGTGAAGGCCGCCAGCCGCGGCGCGAACAGCGGCGCATGGCAGGTGCGCTGCACCACGTAATAGCTGGTGGCGAACAGCGCCGAGCCGCCGAAGGCGAAGACGACGGCGTTGGTGTGCAGCGGCCGCAGGCGGCCGAAGCCGAGCACCTCGTGCAGGTTCAGCTGCGGCCACACCAGCTGCGCGGCGATGAACACGCCGACGAACATGCCGACGATGCCCCACACCACCGCCATCACGGCGAACTGGCGCACCACCTTGTAGTTGTACGTTGCCTGGTTCTCCATTTTCGGAAGGCCTCCCTCAGGGAATGCGTGATCGTTGCGGACGGAATATCCCCATCAGCGCCAAGGATACGTTTAAATTATCGCTTCATGATTGATTCATGTCAAAAGCTTTTGAATCAAGGGGGATGCCCGCCTTTTCCCCAGACGGCCAGGCAAAAAAAAGGGTGCGCAAAGCGCACCCCAACCCCAACAGAGAGACAAGACTCCGGGTACGCATTGCAAACCCTGACGCGAACCCAAAACCTTGCGCCTAGTATGGAAAAATCCGCAGGAAACTATTTGACATGGGTCAAATCATCTTCACTTCCGGCAACTTCCCTGGGCTCTCCGGCGGGTTGGCCGGCCTGCGGCAGGTCGTCGTCCATCAGGATGCGGTAGCCCGGCCCCTCGAGGTCGTCGAACTGGCCGCTCCTTACCGACCACCAGAACACCACGCCGATGAGGAAGACCAGGAAAACCGACAGCGGAATGATCAGATAGAGGATTTCCATCCGTCCCTTCCCCTCCATTGCAGGCGCAGGGCGTTGGCCACCACCAGCAGGGAACTGGCCGACATGCCGATGCCGGCCATCCACGGCGTCACCCAGCCGGCCATCGCCAGCGGGATGGCCGACAGATTGTAGGCGAAGGCCCAGCCGAGGTTCTGCCGCACCACGCGCCGGCTGCGCCGCGCCAGGCCGAAGCCCTCGGCGAGGGCGCCGAGACGCTCGCCGAGCAACACGATGTCGGCCTGGTTGCGCGCCAGTTCCGTGCCGCTCGCCATGGCGATCGACACCTGGGCCTGGGCCAGCACCGGGGCATCGTTTACCCCGTCGCCGACCATCGCCACCACTGCCCCGGCAGATTGCAGCTGCAGGATGAAATCGCGCTTGCCCTGCGGTGTCATGCCGCCATGGGCCTCGGCGATGCCGAGCGCCGCGGCCAGCCGGGCCGCCGCCTCGGAAGAATCGCCGGAGAGCAAGGTCATCTGGCAGCCCAGTCGCTGCAGCCGCGCCACCACCTCGGCGGCGTCCTCGCGCGGACGGTCGGCCAGGCGGAACAGCGCCAGCCAGCCCGACTCGTCGGCCAGCGCGACACAGGTGTCGCCGCCGGCAAGCCACGCCTGCGCCGCCGCCGGCGGAGTCTGGCCATGCAGCGCGCCGGCGAAGTCCGGCCGGCCGAGGCGCAGCCGGCGGCCTTCGATCTCCCCTTCCACGCCCTCGCCGGTATGCGCCTGCAAGCCGCGCGGCGCCGGCAGCGCGTCCCCCTCCGCCAGGGCGTCGCGCAGCGCCGCGCCGACGGCGTGCTCCGAGCCCTGCTCCAGCGCCGCTGCCAGGCGCAGCGCATCGCCTTCCGCCAGGCGGCCAAGAGGCAAGGTCGCCATCAGTCGCAGCCTGCCCCAGGTCAGGGTGCCGGTCTTGTCGAAGACGACATGATCCACCCGCGCCAGGGTCTCGATGGCATGGCCGCGCGAGACCAGCAGGCCGAGCCGCGAGAAGGCGCCGGTGGCCACCGCCAGCGCCGCCGGCGTCGCCAGCGACAGGGCGCAGGGGCAGCTCACCACCAGCACCGAGACGAAGACCCACAGCGCGCGCGCCGGATCGAGCCGCAGCCAGACGATGCCGGTCGCCGCCGCCAGCAACAGCAGGGCGGCAACGAACCAGGCCGCCACCCGGTCGGCCGCCTGCACCAGGCGCGGCTTCTCCGTCAGGGCGCGCTCCATCAATCGTGCGATGGAGGCCAGCCGGGTCGCCTCGCCGACCCTTTCCACCGCCTCGACCAGCGGGCTGCGGATGTTCACCGTGCCGCCGGTGAGCGGGCTGCCGGCGGCCTTGGCGACCGGCCGGCTCTCGCCGGTGAGCAGCGACTCGTCGACCTCGCTCTCGCCTTCCAGCACGCTGCCGTCGGCCGGGATGGTCTGCCCCGGCGCCACCAGCACCCGGTCGCCGGCGCGCAGCTCGGCGACGACGACCCGCTCGGTGCGGCGCTCGGGCCAGGCCGCCAGCCGCTCGGCGAAGGCCGGCAGGGCATGACCGACGCGCTCGATCGAGCGCACCGAGCGGTGCCGCGCCAGCATCTCCAGATAGCGCCCGCACAGCAGGAAGAAGACGAACATCGTCACCGAGTCGAAATACACCTCGCCCTCGCCCCTGAGGGTGGCCCACAGGCTGGCGGCGAAGGCGGCACCAACGCCCAGCGCCACCGGCACGTCCATGCCGACCCGCTTCAGGCGCAGGTCGCGCCAGGCGTTGCGGAAGAAGGGCGCCGCCGAATACAGCACGACCGGCAGCGTCAGCGCCAGGCTGGCCCAGCGGAACAGGGCCTCGATGCCGGCGCTCATGCTGCCGACTTCCGCCACGTACACCGGCAGGGCGTACATCATCACCTGCATCATGCCGAAGCCGGCGACGAACAGCCGCCACAGTGCGGCGCGCCGCTCGGCGCGGGCGATCTCCTCCGAGCGCGAGGCGTCGTAGGGATGGGCGCGGTAGCCGATGGCGGCGACCGCGGCGAGGATGCCGGACAGGCGCACCCGCTCCTCGTCCCAGCGCACGCGCGCGCGCCGCGTCGCGTAGTTGATGTCGACGGCCAGCACCCCCGGCAGGCGCGTCAGGTGGCGCTCGTTCAGCCAGACACAGGCCGAGCAGGTGATGCCCTCGAGGATCAGCGAGGCCTCGCGCTCATGCGCCGACAGCGGCCGCACGAAGCCGTTCTGCACTTCCGGGTGGTCGACCAGGGCCAGCTCGTCGAGGACCGCCGGCAGGGCCTCGCGCGGGCTCTCCGGCAAGGCGTCGCGGTGGCGGTAGTAGGCCTCGAGGCCGTTGTCGACGATCGCCTGGGCCACCGCCTGGCAGCCGGCGCAGCACATCTCGCGCGGCCGGCCGCCGATGGTCACGCTGAAGCGCGCGCCGGCCGGCAGCGGCAGGCCGCAGTGGTAGCAGCCTGCTTCGAGTTGCGGGTTTCGAGTTTCGGGTTTCGAGTTTGCGGTTTCGAGTTTGCGGTTTCGAGTTTCGGGTTGCGGGTTGCGGAACTCGGGTTTCGGGTTTCGGGTTTCGGGTTTCGGGTTGTCTTTCACTGTCCGCCGCCTCGCCTTTCAACTCGCAACCCAGAACCAAAACTCAAAACTCGAAACCCGAAACTCCTAACGGCGAAGAGGCTGGGCTTCCGCCAGACGATGGCCTGTCGTCTTTCGCCAAAGCCTGCGATGACCCGCCTGTAGGTCGGGCTTCAGCCCGACGATGGCATCTCCTGTTTCGCACACGCCGATGCCGGCCTGAAGGCCGACCTACACAAAACATCTCGCCGAATGAATGCCCATGCAGGCCTGACGCCAATAATCAATATCCGTTCCCTTCCGTGAGCACCTGACGCAAGCACAGGCGCCTTGTAGGTCGGGCTTCAGCCCGACGACGGCATCTCCTGTTTCGCACACGCCGATGTCGGCCTGAAGGTCGACCTGAAGGGTGCTTATAGCTGGCCTTCGCGCAAGCCCAAACGGCGAATCAGCCCAAACCCCGACTCACGGCGCCAGCTTTCAATTCGAAACCCGCAACCCGAAACTCGAAACCCTATTTCGGCTGCATGCGAATCGCGCCGTCGAGGCGGATCACCTCGCCATTGAGCATCTCGTTGCCGATGATGTGCAGGGCCAGGGCGGCATACTCGTCCGGCCGGCCGAGGCGCGGCGGGAAGGGCACCATGCGCCCCAGCGCCTGCTGCACCTCGGGCGGCATGCCGAGCAGCATCGGCGTCTCGAAGATGCCCGGGGCGATAGTCATCACCCGGATCCCGTCGCGCGCCAGGTCGCGGGCGATCGGCAGCGTCATGCCGACGACGCCGCCCTTCGAGGCCGAATAGGCGGCCTGGCCGATCTGGCCGTCGAAGGCGGCCACCGAGGCGGTGTTGACGATGACGCCGCGCTCGCCGGCGGCATTCGGCGCGCCGCGGCTCATGGCCTCGGCGGCGAGGCGGATCATGTTGAAGGTTCCAACAAGGTTGACGGCGATGACGCGGCTGAATGCCTCCAGCCGGTGCGGTCCCTCCTTGCCGAGCGTCTTCTCGCCGATGGCGATGCCGGCGCAATTGACCAGCCCGTGCAACCCGCCGAAGGCGCCTGTCGCCACCTCAATTGCCCTCCGGGCGCTCGCCTCGGAGGTAACGTCGCACTCGGCGAAGCGCGCCCTTTCACCCAGTTCTCGCGCCAGCGTCTCGCCGGCCGCCCGGTTGAGGTCAGCGATCACCACCTTGCCGCCCGCGGCGGCGAGAGCCCGCGCCGTGCCGGCGCCCAGCCCCGAGGCGCCACCCGTCACGACAAACACGCTGTTCCTGATTTCCATGCCAGCCTCCGGCGCAAAAGAAAATGGCCCGCCCTCGAAAGGGCGCATTCACGTTCATCCAGGGGTGCGAACACGCCCACAGCCCGGCAAGCCATGGTATCTGGTGCTGTTGAGTGGATTCGAACCACCGACCTACTGATTACGAATCAGTTGCTCTACCAGCTGAGCTACAACAGCCCGAGCGGCGAATTATAGACGAGCCCCCCGCCCCGGGCAAACGTCGCTGGAAGGCGAGGCGGCAAGCCGGCAACTGCGCACTATTTCACGGCCGGATGCCGCCCGTCGGAGATAAAACACGGCTTGTCGGCCGGCGCTGGCCTTGCCCGGCGCCGCCTCATACGATATGAGCGTGAAAAAGGAGAGCACCATGCCTGCACAACGCGGCTTCACCCTGCTCGAAGTGATGATCGTCGTGGCGATCGTCGGCATTCTGTCGGCGATCGCCCTGCCCGCCTACCAGGATTACGTCCGGCGAGGGCACATCGCCGACGCGCTGTCCGCGCTGTCGGATGCGCGCGTCAAGATGGAACAGTATTTCCAGGACAACCGCACCTACCTCTCCGGCGGCATCGGCACCTACCCCTGCGACGCGCTGCCCGCCGTCAAGAACTTCAACCTGTCCTGCAACGGGCAGAGCGCCACCGCATTCACCATCACCGCCACCGGTTCCAACATCGTCAGCGGGTTCAGCTACACCATCAACGAGGCGAACGTGCGCACCACATCCAGCTCCTGGGGCAACGGCAATTGCTGGATCGCGCGCAAGGGCGACAGCTGCTGAGCCGGCGCCATGTTCCGCTTCCCGAGACAGTCCGGCGTCACCCTGATCGAGCTGCTGATCGCCATCGCCGTGCTGGCCGTCCTGCTGGCGGCCGGCATGCCTTCCTTCGCCGAGTGGACGACCAACATGCGCATCCGCACGGTGGGCGAGTCGATGCTGAACGGTCTCAAGACGGCGCGGATGGAGGCGGTCAAGCAGAACACCCTGGTTTATTTCAACATCGACAGCCTGCCCTCGCCGCATTGGCACGTCCGGCGCGTCAGTGACAACGCCGACCTGGCCCAATCTGAATTCGGCGAGACTCCGGTCGAAGTCCAGGTCGGCGGCGACACGGCGAGAAGGGTGGTTTTCAATGGCCTGGGCCTGGTCAGCGAGTCGAGCGGTTCCACGATCGATCTGAGCGTCCCGGAAAGCGTCCTCCCCGCCAGCAAGACGAGGAACCTGAGGATCCTCGTCAGCGGCGGGCTGCTCAAGCTGTGCGACCCCAACGTCAGCGGAGACCCGCGCGCATGCTGATTCAAGATCGACAAGCCGGCTTTTCCATGATCGAGGTGCTCATCGCCATCCTCATCTTCGCTCTCGGCATCCTCGGCATGGTCGGCCTGCAGGCCTCCTCCATCCGTTACCAGACGGATGCCGGCTACCGCTCCGAGGCGTCGGTCATCGCCGAGGAGGCCGTGGCTCGCATCTGGGTGGACCGGGCGAACCTGGCCGGGCACCTCACGGCCGGGACGCCGATCGCCTCGCTTCCCGGCGGCAGCCTGAGGATCGAGGAAATCGCCACGGACGCCGACGCGAAGACCAACCGGCTGCGCGTGACCGTGAACTGGACGCCGCCCGGCGACAGCGCGCATTCGCACGTCCTGATAGCCGATGTAAACGAAAACTGATGGCGGCGAACATGCTTGCAATGTCTGCGCGGCGCAACCGGGGCTTCAGCCTCGTCGAACTGATGGTGGCCCTGGTGATCGGACTGGTCGCCGTGCTGGCCATGACCCAGGTTTTCGTCAATTCGGAAGGCCAGCGCCGCACCACCGGCTCCGGCACGGATGCGCAGACGGCCGCCGCCGTCGCGCTGTATTCCCTGCAAAGCGCCATCAATTCCGCCGGCTACGCCCTCAATTCGCCGATCATCCAGTCCTGCGCCACGGCCTACGGCTACAACGACCCCGATGGCAGCGGCCCCCTTCCCGGCAGCGCGATCCCCAATTTGAGTTTTTTCCCCATCAGGGTCATCGATGGTGGCACGGGCTCCGACACGATCATCGTCGCCACCGGCAACACCCTCTCGAGCGGCCTGCCGGCCAGGCTCGAAAACGTCATGGGCCAGGCCGATTCGGACCTCAAAGTAGACAACACCGCCGGCTGCATAAAAGACGGCTTCGCCATCGTTTCCGATGGCGCGCAATGCACGCTGATGCAGATCACCGGCGTCGATATCCCCTTTTCTCTCCTCAGGCACGAGGAAAGCGGCGACGCCCCCTACAACCCGTCGTCAGGCTTCCTGACCGCCAACAACTGGCCGAGATACTCGACCGGCAATGCCGTCCTCTGCCTGAGCAACGGCCTCGCGCGGCGCAGCTTCGCTGTCGAAAGTGGCCGCCTGGTCATGAAAGACCCGCCGGAATCGGCGACCAGCACCCAGCTTGCCCCCGATATCGTCGCCCTGAAGGCCCAGTACGGCATCAGTATCAGCGGGGACAGCGACGCTGTCGTCAACTGGGTCGAGGCAACGGGCAGCTGGGCCAATCCCTCCGTCGCCGACCGGCAAAGGATCAAGGCCGTACGCATCGGCATCGTGGCACGCTCGGCGCAACCGGAGCGCGAAGATGCCAGCAGCACCTGCACGACCCCGGGCGGAGTCGTCAACCAGGGCCCCTGTCTGTGGCAGGACGACGCCGCCAATCCGGCGCCGCAAATCAACCTGTCGGGCGATCCGGCGTGGCGCCGTTATCGCTACAAGACCTTCTCGACCATCGCCGTGCTGCGCAATTTCATGTGGAAACCGCCCTTATGAAGTTCCGATCCAGCCAGCGTGGCGCCACCCTGATCTTTGCCCTGATCCTGCTCGTCGTGCTTCTCGTCGGCGGCCTCTCGCTGATCCGCACGGCCGACACCGGCATGGTCATCGCCGGCAATCTGGCCTTCAAGCGCTCGGCGACGCACTCCGCCGACCGCGGCCTCGAGGAAGCGCGGAACTGGCTGAGGGCCGCCTCCGCCGGCACCCTGGAAGTCGACAACCCGGCTGAAGGGTATTACGCCACGCACCAGGCGGCCATCACCGATTTCACCGGCATCACCACGCCCGGCAGCAATGCGGACGACTTCGACTGGGAGAGCAACGGCAAGAAGCTCGACACCCCCGACGTTGCCGGCAATCGCGTGGCCTACGTCATCCATCGCCTGTGCAACGGGCCGGGCGCGCCCTCGCCATCGGGTTGCGAATCCCATGCGGCGGCGTCTTCCTCGATCAGCACCTCGGGCGGGCTGGTCTATGGCCGCGGCGCCCTGCAGGGCCAGCGCGCCTACCTCTACCGCATCACCGTCCGCTCGACCGGGCCGCGCAACACGCGCAGCATCGTGCAGAGCGTCATCATCCTGTGAAAAGGAAGCAGACCATGAAAGCGATCAAATGGTCCGTGGCCGCCGCGCTGGCAGCCTGCCTGGGCGTTGCCGCCCCCCTCGCCGCCCATGCCGCGGGCAACACCGACCTGGCCAGCATCCCGCTGAGCGAGGCCTCCGGCGACAGCGTGCCGCCCAACATCTTCTTCGTCCTCGACGACTCCAACTCGATGAACTGGGACCACATGCCGGACTACACCAGTTTCAGGCCGGGCCAGGACGTCACTTCGAAGGCCTGTCCGGGGTCGGGGTCGCTCAAGACGAACTACACGGATTGGACCGCCTGCAAGGTCGGCGACCCGCCGTTTTCGGCCAACGGCTTCAACACCGTGTATTACAACCCGGCCACGCGCTACCGTCCGCCGAAGAACGCCGACGGCACGGAGTGGCCGAACGCCTCCAAAACGACGCCGCTCAGGGACCCGTTCCTGCTGACTGGCACGAACATCGTTCCGGCCGCACCGCAAGCGGAGTACTGCAAGCAGTTCTTCAATGTCGACGGCTCCGGCAAGCTCGTCTCCCCCTCCGAAGTCACCAAGGCTCTCGACCTGTCCTGCTATCCCGACGCAGCCTGGTGCCAGTCCGGCAGATATCCGACTGGCGACGCGGCGACCGACTCCTATTGCAGCTATTACCCGACCTACGATCCCTCCAATCCGGCCGGGACGGAAATCACAGACTACCCGCGCTTCGCCGTCAATCCGAGGATCACTCGCCGGGTCTTCGCCAACCCCTATCCGGTGTATTACACCCTGACCGGCTCCTACCTCTGGTGCCAGTCGATCTATATCTCGGCCTCCAACTCCTACATACTCGACAACTGCATTTCCAGCTACCAGGAAGACCATCCCTACCCGATGTGGACGCCGCAGGCCGAGATCACCGGCACGCGCGCCACGCGCTCCTTCTACGTCGTCCAGGCGGGCGGCACCGGCGGGCCGAAGACCAAGTCGATCAGCATCCTCGGCAACGACATCGCCACCTTCACCGTCAATTATCCGTCGAACACCAAGGCCAACCGCATCGACCTGGCGAACAAGATCATCGCCGCCATCAACGGCGCGCCCGGCTGGTTTGCCGAGCTCCTGCAAAACGACACCAGCGCGCACGCGACCACCTATCTCTCCGGCAACAACTGCCGGAGCAGCAACCTGGCCTATTGCGCGCGCATCAGGGTCACCGCGCCGGGCGGGCCGACCTCGCTGGAGAACCATATCTACAACAAGACGCTGTACGTCGGCGACAACGAACCCGTCGATGGCATCATGATGAGTAGCTCCTTCGGCCTGATGAGCGGAGGACGAGACTGGCAGCCGGCTTCGGCGGGGGCGACCTTTCGCCGCTTCGAGATCAAGCCCGGCCAGACCTACACCAAGCATCCCGGCCGCAGCGACTGCGCCGGCAGCGAATGCAGCTACGACGAGGAACTGCAGAACTTCGCCAACTGGTATGCCTACTACCGCACCCGCCTGATGATGATGAAGACCGCCGCCTCGCGCGCCTTCGTCACCCTCGACGACCACTACCGCGTCGGCTTCTCGGTCATATCCGACACCACCGTCACGAACAATGTCGGCAAGTTCCTCGGCATCAAGGCCTTCAACGCCACCCAGAAGCAGGACTGGTACAACACGCTCTTTCAAACCGCGGGCACCGGCAACACGCCGCTGCTCGGCGCGCTGTCGAAGGCCGGCCGCTACTATGCCGGCGTCCTGACCGGAGTTGACACGCCCAGCGACCCGATGACGCTCAGCTGCCAGCACAACTACACGATCCTGACGACCGACGGCGGCTGGAACGACTCGAACCCGAAGGACCTGGCCGGCGGCGTGGTCGGCGACCGCGACGGCGGCGCCTCGGTTTCACGGCCCTCGCGCGACGACCTCGCCATCGGCAACACGCTGGCCGACGTCGCCTATTATTACTATCACACGGACCTGCGCACCAGCGGCGCCAAGGCCGCGAACGACGTCCCGCGGGTCGGCACCAACTCCGCCACCGACGACGTCGCCACCCACCAGCACATGACCACATTCACGCTGGGCCTGGGCGTGAACGGCGCCTTGCGCTACGTCGCCAACTACAAGGAAGACCCCTCGCCGACCAACGACTACAACAACATCCTGCAAGGGACGCTGTCCTGGCCCAACCCCTACGACAACAACATCAAGAGCACGGCGCGCATCGACGACCTCTGGCACGCGGCGGTCAACGGCCGCGGCGCCTACTACAGCGCGAAAAACCCGGACAGCCTGGCGCAGAGCCTGCAAAAGATGCTCGAAACCATCAGCCTGTCGGAGGGCTCGGGCGCCGCCGCCGCGACGTCGAACCTCGAGCCGGTGCAGGGCGACAACTACATCTTCGTCGGCAGCTACCGCACGCAGATCTGGGACGGCAACCTCGCCGGCCACGTCATCAATCTCGCCGACGGCACCATCCAGCAGGAAAACCTCTGGTCGGCCGGCGATCTGCTGAATGCCCGCATCGCCGCCGACGGCAATTCCGACAGCCGGACCATCTACACCTTCGAGGCCAGCAACGCCAACAAGCTGAAGCCCTTCGCCTGGGCCGGCCTGAGCGCCGTGGAAAAGGGTTACTTCGACAACCTCCAGCTGAGCCAGTATGCCGGCTGGAGCCCGGCGATCCAGGCGGAAGCCACCGGTGAGCGGCTGGTCAATTACCTGCGCGGCCAGAACCGCTACGAGGACCAGGACCGCCCGGGCGACTTCGGCACCTACTACCGGCTCTATCGCGATCGCGAGAACGTGCTGGGCGACCTCGTCCATTCGCAGCCGGTCTACGTCAAGAAACCGCCTTTCGGCTACGGCGATGACGGCTACGCGGCCTTCAAGGTCGCCCAGGACGCCCGCACCGGCGTGGTCTATGTGGCCGCCAACGACGGCATGCTGCATGCCTTCAATTCCGCGACCGGAGCGGAGATGTGGGCCTATGTCACGCGGGCGACCATCCGCGAGATGTGGCGGCTTGCCGACCAGAATTACGGCAACCAGCACCGCTTCTTCATCGACGCCTCCCCGGTGGTCGCCGACATCAGGACAGCGCTGGGATGGAAGACGATCCTGGTCGGCGGCTACGGCGCCGGCGCGCGCGGCTATTACGCCCTCGACGTGACCAACCCCGCCACGCCGGTAGCGCTGTGGAACTTCGACCAGAGCAACGACCCGGACATGGGCTACAGCTTCGGCAACGCCATCGTGACCAAGCTGGAGGGCAGCGACCAGTGGGTGGTGGTGCTGCCCTCCGGCTACAACAACAACAGCATCGACGGCGGCGACGGCGAGGGGCGCATCTGGGTGCTCGACGCCTTCACCGGCAGCCTGGTGCGCAAGATCGACACGGACTCGGGCAGCACCGGCTCGCCCTCCGGCCTTGCCTACATCAACAACTGGGTCCAGGCGGCCAACCAGAACAACAGCACCACGCATGTGTATGGCGGCGACCTCGACGGCAAGCTGTGGAAATTCGACATCGTCGCCGGCACGAAGTCGATGCTGGCCGACTTCGGCAGCGACCAGCCGATCACCGTGCCCATCGAGTTCGGCCTCGTCGAAGGCAAGCGCGTCCTCTTCTTCGGCACCGGACGCTACCTGGGACAGACCGACATTCCGCGGACGGAGACCCAGTCGATCTATGCCATCAAGGATCCCGTGACCAACCCGAACAGCCCGCGGGCCAACCTGGTCAAGCAGGAACTCGCGGCCATCGACGACGGCACCCGGACCATCAACAACCCGCAGCAGGTGGACTGGACAAGCAAGGACGGCTGGTACATCGACCTTCCCGACACCAAGGAGCGGGTCACCCTGCCGGCCATCCTGCAGCTCGGCACCCTGATCGTCGCCAGCAACGTGCCGAGCGTGACGGAATGCTCACCCGGTGGCTACAGCTGGATGTACCAGCTCGATGCCAAGAGCGGCTCTTTCGTCCAGACCGGCACCAACAGCACGGCCGGTTGGAAGCACAAGAACATCACGGTCGGCTTCAACGTCGTCAGGCTGCCCAACGGCAAGGTGATCATCTACCGCACCGCGCACAACAACCCGGTGCCGCAAGCCGTGGAAGCCCTGGTCTCCCAGGGCAGCGCCGGCGGCGTGCGCATCAACTGGCGCGAGATCGTTGAATGAAGGCGGCTTTCGCGGGGGCGCTGGCCGCCTCCGCGATCCTGCACGCCGGGGCGCTGCTGGCGCCGGCGCCCCGGCTCGGCGCAGCGTCGGCCGCGCCGGCGGGTGAAAACCGTGAGATCCGGCTGAGTGTCCGCCTGCAGGCCCTGCCCGACCTCAAGCTTGCCAGCGCGCCACAGGCCGCCCGCCCGCTGACCGATGCCGGCCCGGCGCGGAGTGTCGCGCCGGAGGCGGCGCTGCCTCTACCCGCGCCGCCGGTCTTCTACGGCAGCCGCGAACTCGACCAGCTGGCGCTGCCGGTCGGGGGCCTGCCCGATCTGGCCATGCTGGTGACCGATCCCGCCCGGGAATGGCGCCTGCGCGTCAGGGTCTTCGTCGACGTCCAGGGGCGGGTGGCAAAGGTCGAACTGGTGGACCAGCTGACCTCGACGGACGACCTCGACGAGGCCGTGGCCGCCATCCTGAAAACCGTGCCCTTCAACCCGGCGATGAAGGACGGCCAGGCGGTGGCCAGCCAGAAGCTGATGGATCTGGTCGTCGGCGGCGAGCGCTGAGCGCCGCGGCGCTCAGCGCTCCGGGTCCTGCAGCTCCTTCGGCAGCGAGAAAACGACCCGCTCCCGCCTGCCCGCCAGCTGTCGCACCTCGCCGGCTCCGAGCTCTCCCAGCCGCGCGATCACCTGCTGCACGAGGACCTCGGGCGCCGAGGCGCCGGCGGTGACGCCGATGCTTCGGCGCCCGGCCAGCCACTCCGGCCGGATCTGCGCGGCGTCCCCGACCAGGTGGGCGGCGACGCCGCGGTTGGCCGCCACCTCGCGCAGGCGGTTGGAGTTGGAGCTGTTGGGCGAGCCGACGACGATGACGAGGTCGCAGCCATCGGCCAGCTGCTTGACCGCGTCCTGGCGGTTCTGCGTGGCGTAGCAGATGTCATCCTTGCGCGGCCCGGTGATCCTCGGGAAGCGCGCCTCGAGGGCATGGACGATGGCGCGGGCGTCGTCGACCGAGAGCGTCGTCTGCGTGACGTAGGCGAGGCGCTCCTCGTCGGCGACCCGCAGGCGGGCGACATCGTCGACGTTCTCGACGAGGTGGATGCCGCCGTCGGCCTGGCCCATGGTGCCCTCGACTTCCGGGTGGCCGCGGTGGCCGATCATGACGATCTCGCGCCCCTCCTCGCGCAGGCGCGCCACCTCGCCGTGCACCTTGGTCACCAGCGGGCAGGTGGCGTCGAAGACGCGCAGCCCGCGCCGCTCCGCCTCGCGCCGCACCGCCTGCGAGACGCCGTGGGCGCTGAAGATCACCGTGGCGCCGTCGGGCACGGCGTCGAGCTCCTCGACGAAGACCGCGCCCTTGGCGCGCAGGCCGTCGACGACGAACTTGTTGTGCACCACCTCGTGGCGCACGTAGATCGGCGCGCCGTAGCGCTCCAGCGCGCGCTCGACGATCTCGATGGCGCGCTCGACGCCGGCGCAGAAGCCGCGCGGGTTGGCGAGCAGGATGTCCATCACAGGATGCCCAGGATGTCGACCTCGAAGCGGATCGCCTTGCCGGCGAGCGGATGGTTGAAATCCACCAGCGCCTCGGCCTCGCCCAGCTCGAGCAGCAGCCCGGCGCAGGCGGCGCCGTCCGGCAATGCGAATTCGATCAGCGCCATCTCCTCGAGTTCCCCGGCGTCCGCCAGCTGCCCGCGGGCGACGCGCTGCACCAGCCGCGGATCGCGCTGGCCGAAAGCCTGCTCCGGCTCGAGCAGGAACACCGTGCGCTGGCCGGCGGGCAGCCCCAGCAGGTGCTGCTCGAGCTGCGGCGCCAGCTCGCCGCTGCCCATCTGCAGCGTCGCCGGCCGGCCGCCGAAGGTGCTCACCAGTTCGCTGTCGTCCGCCGCGGCAAGGCGATAGTGCAGGGTGAGCAGGCTGTCGGCGGCGACCGTCGCGTCGCTCATCGCTGCCTCACTTCGCTGCCTTCGGCGCATGGAACAGCTGCTGCCAGATCAGCAGCGCGACGCCGACGCTGATCGCCGAGTCGGCAACGTTGAAGGCCGGCCAGTGCCAGCCGCCGGCATGGGCGTCGAGAAAGTCCACCACCGCGCCGAAGCGGATGCGGTCGATGACGTTGCCGAGGGCGCCGCCGAGGATGAGCGAGGCGGCCAGCGGCAGCAGCCGCTCGCCGGCATGGCGACGGATGAGGACGACCAGCCAGGCCGACACGGCCAGCGCCAGCAGGATGAAGAAGCCGCGCTGCCAGCCGCCGGCCTCGGAGAGGAAGCTGAAGGCGGCGCCGGCGTTGAAGACCAGCACCAGGCTGAAGAAGGGCGCCAGCTCGACGCTCTGCCCCGGCTTCAGGGCGGCGAGGACCCACAGCTTGCTCAGCTGGTCGAGGATGAGGACCAGCGCGGCCAGTCCGTACCAGGCGGCCAGTCCGAGCCAGGCGGCAGGCCTAGGCATGGCTGCGCGGCTCGCCCTCGCCGTGCAGGTTGGCCTCGCAGCGGCCGCACAGTTCCGGATGCGCGGCATTGGCGCCGACGTCGGCGCGCCAGTGCCAGCAGCGCGCGCACTTGGCGTGCGGGCTGGGCGCGGCGGCGACGCCCTGCTCCGCCGCGTCCGCCACCCGCACCAGCCTCGTCGCCGAGCAGATGAGGACGAAGCGCAGGTCGTCGCCGAGCGAGGCCAGCAGCTCGTATTTTTCCGCCGCGGCGCGGATCTCAACCTCGGCCTGCAGTGAGGAGCCGATCCGGCCGGCGACGCGCAGTTCTTCCAGCACCTTCGACACCTCGGCGCGCGCCTCGCGGATGCCCTGCCAGCGCGCCAGCAGCGCCGCCTCGCCCTCCTGCTCCGGCAGCGCGTGCCAGCCGCCGAGCATGACGCTGTCCTCCGCGTCCCGCGTCAGCACCTGCCAGATCTCCTCGGCGGTGAAGGCCAGCACCGGCGCCATCAGGCGCAGCAGCGCCTGCAGGATGTGCCACAGCGCGCTTTGCGCGGCGCGGCGCGGCCGCGAGGCGGCGCCGGTGGTGTACAGCCGGTCCTTGAGGATGTCGAGATAGAAGGCGCCGAGATCTTCCGAGCAGAAGGCCTGCAGCGCCTGGACGACGCGATGGAACTCGTAGCCGGCGTAGTCGGCCGTCACCTGCGCCTGCAGGCGGCGCGTCAGCGCCAGGGCGTAGCGGTCGATCTCCAGCCACTGCCCGACCGGCAGCATGTCGCTCGCCGCGTCGAAGTCGGCGGTGTTGGCGAGCAAGAAGCGCAGGGTGTTGCGGATGCGCCGGTAGGATTCGACGACGCGCTTGAGGATCTCGTCCGAGATGGACAGCTCGCCCGAGTAGTCGGTGGCCGCCACCCACAGGCGCAGGATCTCGGCGCCGAGCGTGCCGGAGACCTTCTGCGGCGCGATGACGTTGCCCTTCGACTTCGACATCTTGTGGCCGTGGCCGTCGACGACGAAGCCGTGGGTGAGCAGGCCGTCGTAGGGCGCGCGGCCGTCGAGCGCGCAGGCGGTGAGCAGCGAGGAATGGAACCAGCCGCGGTGCTGGTCGGAGCCCTCGAGGTAGAGGTCGGCCGGCCAGCGCCCGGCGGCGGCATGGCTGCCGCGCAGCACCGTCCAGTGCGTCGTGCCGGAGTCGAACCAGACGTCGAGGGTGTCGCGCATCTTCTCGTACTGCGCCGCTTCCTCGCCGAGCAGCTCGGCGGCGTCGAGCCGGAACCAGGCGTCGATGCCTTCGCGCTCGACGCGCCGCGCCACCTGCTCGAGGAGTTCCAGCGTGCGCGGATGCGGCTCGCCAGTCTCCCTGCGCAGGAAGAAGGGAATCGGCACGCCCCAGTTGCGCTGGCGCGAGACACACCAGTCGGGACGGTTGGCGATCATGGCGTGCAACCGTGCCTGGCCCCAGCCGGGGAAGAAGCGCGTCGCCTCGACGGCGGCCAGCGCCAATTCACGCAGCGTTGTCTGCCCGGTTTCCGTCGCCGAAGGCGACGCAGCCTGGTCACCCCCTTTTCCGGGAAGGGGGGCGGGGGGAAGGTCATTATTCTTTTCTTCCCTCGCCGAAGGCGACGCAGCCTGGTCACCCCCTTCCCCGGGAAGGGGGCCGGGGGGAAGGTCATTATTCTTTTCCTCCGTCGCCGAAGGCGACGCAGCCTGGTCACCCCCTTCCCCGTGAAGGGGGCCGGGGGGAAGGTCATTATTCTTTTCCTCCGTCGCCGAAGGCGACGCAGCCTGGTCACCCCCTTCCCCGGGAAGGGGGCCGGGGGGAAGGTCATTTTTTTGTCCAGTATGGACAGGGTGGGCCACCACCCTGTCCATGCCGATGAACCATTGACTGGTGGCGCGGTAGATGACCGGCGACTTGTGGCGCCAGCAGTGCATGTAGCTGTGGCTGATCTTGCCGGCAGCGAGCAGGCAGCCGGCCTCGCGGATCTTCTCGATGATGGCGGCATTGGCCTGCCAGACGTTCATGTCGCCGAAGAAGGGCAGGCTCTCGGCGAAGCGGCCGTCGCCCTGCACCGGCGCGAGGATCTCCTCGTTGCTCATGCCGTGGCGCTTGCAGGACTCGAAGTCCTCGAGACCGTAGGCCGGCGCGCTGTGCACCACCCCGGTGCCGGCGTCGAGGGTGACGTAATCGCCGAGGTAGACCGGCGAGGCGCGATCGTAAAAGGGATGACGGAATTTCACCTGCGCCAGCGCCGCGCCGCGGCAGGCGCCGAGCGTCTCGCCCTCCAGGCCGTAGCGCGCCAGCGCCTGGCCGCGCAGCTCCGCCGCCAGGATCAGCAGGCCGCGCGGCGTGCGCACCAGCTCGTAGGTGAAGTCGGGATGCAGGTTGAGCGCCTGGTTGGCGGGGATGGTCCACGGCGTCGTCGTCCAGATCACCGCGAAACAGGGCTCCTCGGGCAGGGCCGGCAGGCCGAAGGCATGCGCGACGCGGCCGCGCTCGGCGGGATCCAGCGGGAAGGCGACGTCGATGGCCGGCGACTCCTTGTCCTGGTATTCCACTTCCGCCTCGGCCAGCGCCGAGCCGCAGTCGAAGCACCAGTTCACCGGCTTCAGGCCCTTGAAGAGGAAGCCGCGCCGGTAGATCTCGCCGAGGGCGCGGATCTCGTCGGCCTCGTTGCGGTAGGCCATGGTGAGATAGGGGTCGTCCCAGTCGCCGAGGACGCCGAGGCGGATGAAGTCCCGCTTCTGCCGCTCGACCTGCTCGGCGGCGAAGTCGCGGCACAGCGCGCGCGCCTCGTCGGCCGGCAGGTGCTTGCCGTGCAGCTTCTCGATCTGGTGCTCGATCGGCAGGCCGTGGCAGTCCCAGCCCGGCACGTAGGGCGCGTCGAAGCCGGCCAGGGTCTTCGAGCGCACGATGATGTCCTTGAGGATCTTGTTCACCGCGTGGCCGATGTGGATGTCGCCGTTGGCATACGGCGGCCCGTCGTGGAGGACGAACAGCGGCCGGCCGGCGGCGGCCTGGCGGATCTTCTGGTAGAGCCTGCGATCCTGCCACCCGGCTACCCACTGCGGCTCGCGCCGTGCCAGGTCGCCCCGCATGGGAAAGGGCGTGTCGGGCAGGTTCAGGGTCTTGCGGTAATCGGCCATTTCACCACTTTCAGCCGCGCAGGGCGGCGTGATGCGCCCGCGCCTCGCTCACGTCGCGCGCGATCTGCGCCTGCAAGGCCTCGAGCGAGTCGAACTTCGCCTCGTCGCGCAGTTTGTGCAGGAAATTCACGCGCAAGTGCGCGCGATACAGGTCGCCGGCGAAGTCGAAGACATACACTTCCAGCGTCGGCGGCCCGTCCGTGCTCACCGTCGGCCGCACGCCGAGGCTGGCGACGCCCTCATGCGGCCGTTCGCCGATGCCGTCCACCGTCACGGCGAAGATGCCGGAGAACGGCGCCCTCAGGCGCTTGAGCTGGACGTTGGCGGTGGCGAAGCCGAGCTTGCGGCCGAGCTTCTGGCCATGCACGACGCGGCCGGAAATGCAGTAGGGGCGGCCGAGCAGTTGCGCCGCGCGCTCGAGGTCGCCAGCCTCGAGCGCCTCGCGCACCATCGAACTCGACACGCGCTCGCCCTCGTGCTGCAGGGTGTCCATCGCCTCGACGGCGAAGCCGTGCGCCGCGCCGGCCCGCCGCAGCAGGGCGAAGTCGCCGCTGCGGCCGCGGCCGAAGCGGAAGTCGTCGCCGATCATCAGGTGGCGCACGCCGAGGCCGCGCACGATGCGCTCGACGAACTCTTCCGCGCCGAGCGCGGCGAAGCGCGCATTGAAGGCGCAGACATACGCCTGGTCGACGCCGCATTCGGCGAGCAGCTGCAGCTTCTCGCGCAGGCTGGTCAGGCGCGCCGGCGCCGAATCGGGCGCGAAGAACTCGCGCGGGCTGGGCTCGAAGGTGAGCAGCGCCGACGGCAGGCCGACCTGGCGCGCCAGCGCCGCCAGGCGCGCCAGCAGCGCGCGATGGCCGCGGTGCACGCCATCGAAATTGCCGATGGTGAGCACGGTGGAATGGCGGGCGCGGGCGGGAATGCCTCTGAAAACCTGCACGATGCGGTGTGATGCCGTGGCCGTGGGAGCAAGGCGGCAAATTATATCAGCCGGCACGGGCTGCGCCGTTCCGGGAAAACGCCAAGGCCGGCGGTTGCCGCGCCAATCCCGGGCCGCCGCCAGGGGCATCGCCGACGAGCTCAGTCGAGACGGACCAGCTTGGACTTGGCCAGCGGAGGATTCTTGGCGAAATAGGCCTTGATGCCGCGCAGGATGGCCTCGGCCATGCGCTCCTGGTAGGCCTCGTCGTTGAGGCGGCGCTCCTCGTCGGGATTGCTGATGAAGGCCGTCTCGATGAGGATGGAGGGGATATCCGGCGCCTTCAACACGGCGAAGCCGGCCTGCTCGACATGGCCCTTGTGCAGGTCGTTGATGCTGCCCAGCTCGCCGAGCACCGACTTGCCCAGCTTGAGGCTGTCGTTCAAGGTCGCCGTCTGCGACAGGTCGAGCAGGGTGCGCGCCAGGTGGGGATCCTTGGCGCCGAGATTGACGCCGCCGATCAGGTCGGCGGCGTTCTCGCGCTGCGCCAGCCAGCGCGCCGCCGAGCTGGAGGCGCCGTTCTCCGAGAGGACGAAGACCGAGGAGCCGCGCGCCGTCGTCTTGATGAAGGCGTCGGCATGGACGGAGACGAAGAGATCGGCCTGGACACGTCGCGCCTTCTGCACGCGCTGGTGCAGCGGGATGAAGAAGTCGCCGTCGCGCGTCAGCATCGAGCGCATGTTCGGCTCGGCGTCGATCTTCGCCTTGAGGCGCCGCGCCACTTGCAGCGTGACGTGCTTTTCCTGACTGCCGCCGCGGCCGATGGCGCCCGGATCCTCGCCGCCGTGGCCGGGATCGAGCACGATGGTCACCATGCGCGAGATTTCCTGCCGTCCGGCGCCCGCCTTCTCCGGCGCCTTGCCGGCCGGCTGCTCGAGCTTTTCCAGCAGCGCCAGCAGCGGATCCTCTTCCTCCAGCGGATAGAGGTCGAGCACCAGGCGATGACCGTACTCGCCGACCGGCTTCAGCATGAACACCTGCGGCCGCACCTCGGTCTTCAACTCGATCACCAGACGGACGACACCGGGCCGATTGCGCCCGGCGCGGATCAGCCGGATGTAGGGATCCGTCTCGGAGATGCGCTCCGGCAGGTTCTGCAATACGCTGTTGAATTCGACGCCCTCGAGATCGAGCACCAGGCGCTCCGGATTCTTCACGACCTGGTGGGTGAAGGCGATCGGCTCGCGATATTCCAGCGTCAGCCGGGTGTAATCGCGCGACGGCCAGACGCGCACGGCGAGGATGCTGCTGGCCGCCTGCCCGGCCGGGCTGACCAGCAGGGCCAGCGTCGCCCCCGCTGCCTTCAGGAAGGCGCGGCGATCGATCGCGGCAGGCAGTGGCGCAAGGCGCTCAGGCATGCCTGGCCCTTGTCGCCGAGCGCAGCGAGGACGGCACGCCGTCCTTCTCCGAGCGGGGACAGCGAGACGCGCAGGTCGCCCGGAGCGAGGTATTCCCCCGCCCTGTCCGGCCATTCGACCAGGCAGACCGCATCGCCCTGAAAATACTCGTCGAGACCCGCATCGAGATACTCTTCCGCTTGTTCTAACCTATAAAAATCAAAGTGATGCAACTTCAAATTAGAAATAACATAAAGTTCAACGAAAGTAAAGGTCGGACTCTTCACCTTGCCGGTCCAGCCAAGGCCGCGCAACACGCCCCTGACCAGGGTGGTCTTGCCGCTGCCGAGTTCACCCTCGAGGCGGATCGTCAGGCCGGGATGCAATGCGCGCGCCAGGGCCGCGCCCAGCGCCAGCGTCGCCGCCTCATCGGGCAGGTCCAGGCTCAAGATATGATTCGCTTCATGCAAGGTGCGCACTCCATCGACGCGGCCGGGCTCGCCGCGAGGATCCGGCAGTGGGGTCGGGAACTGGGCTTCGATGCCATCGGCATCGCCGGCATCTCGCTCGAGGCGGCCGAGGCCGGACTGCAGGCCTGGCTGGCCGCCGGCTTCCATGGCGAGATGGATTATATGGCACGCCATGGCACGAAACGCTCGCGCCCGGCAGAACTGGTGCCCGGGACGATCAGCGTCATCACGGCGCGCATCAACTACCTGCCCGCGGCGGCTCCGCTCGGGGAGGCGCTGGCCGACGGCGGCCGCGCCGCCATCTCGCGCTACGCCCTCGGCCGCGACTATCACAAGCTGGTGCGCGCGCGACTGCAGAAGCTGGCGGAGCGGATCGAAGCGGAAACCGGGCCTTTCGGCTATCGCGTGTTCTCCGATTCGGCGCCGGTGCTGGAGGGGGCGCTGGCGGCGGCCAGCGGCCTTGGCTGGCGCGGCACGCACCCCCTGCCGCTGACGCGCGAGGCCGGCTCCGATTACGTCCCCGGCGAGATCTACACCGACCTGCCGTTGCCGGCCGACGAGCCACAGACGGAACACTGCGGCAGCTGCACCGCCTGCATCACGGCCTGCCCGACGCAGGCCATCGTCGCGCCGTGGCGGGTCGATGCGCGGCGCTGCATCTCCTACCTCACCATCGAGCTGAAGGGCGCCATCCCCGAGGCACTGCGGCCGCTCATCGGCAACCGCGTCTATGGCTGCGACGACTGCCAGCTCGCCTGCCCGTGGAACCGCTACGCTCGGCTGAGCGCCGAAGCGGACTTCGCCGTGCGCAACGGGCTCGACACGGCGACGCTGATCGAGCTCTTCGCCTGGACGGAGGAGGAGTTCAGGACGCGCATGGCCGGCAGCGCCATCCACCGCATCGGCCACGAGCGCTGGCTGCGCAACCTCGCCGTCGGCCTCGGCAACGCGCCCGGCTCGCCGGAGGTGATCGGCGCCCTCATGGCGCGCCGCGACCATCCTTCCGGACTGGTGCGCGAGCATGTCGCCTGGGCGCTGGCGCGTCACGGCGCCTGAGGCGGCACGCTCCGCCACAGCCAGGCGGCGAGCAAGGCCAGGAGGACGTAGGCCAAGGTGAAGCAGGCGGCGGGAAGATCCCAGTAAAGCAGCCGCGCGAGCCAGCGAGCGACGAAGCCGGCCTCGCCGCCGACGCTGCCGCGCAGGCTGTCCTCGAGGACCGTCAGCGGACAGGCGACGCCGGCCAGCGCCTCGAGCGCGACGAACAGGATGGCGCCGGCATGGAACTGGCGCAGGCGCCGCCGGCGCACCCAGCGCCAGCCCAGTGCCGCACCGGCCGGGACCAGCAGGAAACCGGCGGCGATGAAGGCGGCGATGCCGGCATGCAGGACGAGGACGAGGTCGGCCAGCAACTCAGGGGCCGGTCGCCACCGGCCGCGACGGATCGGCGCACCACTCGCTCCAGGAGCCGGGATAGAGGCGCGAGCCGGACAGTCCGGCCACTTCCATGGCCAGCAGGTTGTGGCAGGCGGTCACGCCCGAGCCACAGGAATGCACCACCTCGCCGGCGCCGCGATCGCCGAGCAGGGCCTCGTATTCGGAGCGCAGCGCCTCGGCCGGCTTGAAGCGCCGGTCCGCCTGCAGGTTGTCCATGAAGAAGCGGTTCACCGAGCCGGGGATGTGGCCGGCGACCGGATCGAGCGTCTCGTTCTCGCCGCGGAAGCGCTGGGCGTTGCGCGCGTCGAGCAGGAACACCGCGCCGCTTTTCGACGGATCCGCCATGAAAGCCAGATCGATCGCCATTTCCGGCCGCAGCCGCGGCACGAAAATGGCCGGCACCGGCGCCGGCGACACATCGCCGGTCTCGAAGCCGGCCGCCTCCCAGGCATCGATGCCGCCGTCGAGCAGCGCCACCGCGTCGTGACCGAGCCAGCGCAGCATCCACCACAGGCGCGCGGCATAGGTACCGCCGGCGTCGTCATAAACCACCACCTGGCTGTCGTTGCCCACGCCCCACTCGCCCAGCCGGGCGGCGAAGCGGTCCGGGTCCGGCAGCGGATGGCGCCCGGTCTTGCCGGTGATCGGCCCGGAAAGGTCGCGCTCGAGGTGGGCATAGAGGGCGCCGGGGATGCGTGCCTCCCGCCAGGCCAGTTCGCCGGCCTGCGGGTGGACGAGGTCGAAGGAGCAATCGAAGATGCGCCAGCGCGCATCGTCCAGGTGCCGCGCCAGTTCCGCGGCGCAGATCAAAGTAGTGAAAGTCTTCATGCGCCGGCGCCCCGCTTCCGGCCCGCCGTTTTGCCGGCCGTCATGCCGCCTCCGCCAGCCAGTCGCGCGCCTCGCCCTCGTCGTCGAAGACCTCGATGTCGGCGCCGAGGAAGGCCTGCGCCAGCCAGGCGCTCCAGGTCACCCACTGCGAGTCGGTCAGCACGGCGATGCGGCGGAAATCACCGCCATGAGCGCGCGAGAACTTGATGTCCTCCCAGGCCATGTCGAGCGTGAAGCCGGCCATCTGGCGCAGGTCGAAGAGCAGATTCTGCGGGCCTTCGGTCTTCAGGCTGTCGTTGGCCAGCGCCTCGAACTCGCGAAAGTCGGCGAGCGTGAATTCGCCGTAGGCGGTGACGGTGATCAGACCCTTGCTGTGATCGGCGACAATCATGCGGCGCTCCCCTGTTTGTCCGCTGCCTACTATATCAACCCGCCGCTGCCGGCGCACGCGATTGTGCCGCGAGGGACGCCAGGGGCCGGCCGGCCGCAGCACCGGTCGTCAGAAGACGCTGCAAAACCCTGTCAGGCGAGCGGGCTTGCGCCTGCGGCAGGCGTCGTGTCCCGACCGGAAGAAGCACGCCTCGCCTCGGGCAATACGCTATGATTCGCCTTTGCCTTTCGCAATCCCATGAGCCAAGCCGCCAAAGACAAGCCGCCGCGGTCCTTCGAAGCCGCCTTGGCCGAACTTGAATCCATCGTCCAGGGCATGGAATCCGGCAAGCTCAGCCTGGAAGACTCCCTGGCGGCCTACCAGCGCGGCGTGGTTCTGCTCAAGCACTGCCAGGGCGCGCTGGCCGATGCCGAGCAGAAGATCCAGGTTCTCGAAGCGGGCGAGTTGCGCGACCTGTCGGGCTCGCCGGAATAACCGGCCGATGGATTTCAAGAGCTGGATGACTGCCGTGCAGCAGCGCACCGAGCATGCGCTCGAGCGCCTGCTGCCGCAGGCGGCGACACCGCCGCGGCGGCTGCACGACGCCATGCGTTACGCCGTCCTCGGCGGCGGCAAGCGGGTGCGGCCGCTGCTCTGCCACGCCGCCGGCGAACTGGCCGGCGCCACGGCAGAACGCCTCGACGTCGCCGCCTGCGCCGTGGAAATGATCCACGCCTACTCACTGGCGCACGACGACCTGCCCTGCATGGACGACGACGTCCTGCGGCGCGGCAAGCCGACCTGCCATGTCGAATACGACGAGCCGACCGCCCTGCTCGTCGGCGACGCCCTGCAGTCGCAGGCCTTCCTGCTGCTCGCCAGCCACCAGCTGGCCGACGATCCGCGCCATCAGATCGACATGCTGCGTCTGCTGGCCGAGGCGGCGGGCTCGCGCGGCATGGCCGGCGGCCAGATGATCGACGTCGCGGCCACCGGGCGCCGGCTCGAGCGCGACGAGCTCGAGCTGATGCACGAGCTCAAGACTGGCGCGCTGATCCGCGCCGCCATCCTGCTCGGCGCGCAATGCGGGTCGCCGCTGGCCGAGGCCGAAGCGGCGCGGCTCGACCTCTTCGCCCGGCGCGTCGGCCTGCTCTTCCAGGTGGTGGACGACATCCTCGACGCCGAGGCCAGCACGGCGACGCTGGGCAAGACCGCCGGCAAGGACGCCGCCCAGGGCAAGCCGACCTATGTCAGCGTCATCGGCCTCGACGGCGCCCGCCAGATGGCCGCCGCCCTGCGCGGCGAGGCACGCGAGGCGATCGAGGCCTTCGGCCCGCGCGGCCGGCGCCTGCACGAGCTGGCCCACTTCATCGTCACGCGCACCTTCTGATGTCCGCCTACCCGCTGCTCGACACCATCGACGATCCGGCGGCGCTGCGCCGGCTGGAGCGCCGCCAGCTGCCACAGCTGGCGCAGGAACTGCGCGAGTTCCTCATCGAGTCGGTGTCGAAGACCGGCGGACACCTCTCCTCGAACCTCGGCACGGTCGAGCTGACCATCGCCCTGCATTACGTCTTCGACACGCCGGCGGACCGGATCGTGTGGGACGTCGGCCACCAGACCTACGCGCACAAGGTGCTCACCGGCCGGCGCGAGGGCATGGCGCGGCTGCGCATGCTCGGCGGCGTCTCCGGCTTCCCGCGGCGCAGCGAGAGCCCCTACGACACCTTCGGCACCGGCCACTCCTCCACCTCGATCTCGGCGGCGCTCGGCATGGCCGTGGCGGCGCGCGACAAGGGCGAGGAGCGACGCGTCGTCGCCGTCATCGGCGACGGCGCCATGACCGCCGGCATGGCCTTCGAGGGACTCAACAACGCCGGCGTCGCCGACGCCAACCTGCTCGTCATCCTCAACGACAACGACATGTCGATCTCGCAGCCGGTCGGCGCCCTCAACAAGTACCTGGCGCGGCTGTTCTCCGGCCACGCCTTCAACGCCGCGCGCCGCGCCGGCGAGAAGGTGCTCGGCGTCTCGCCCTCGCTGCTGCAGTTCGCCAGGCGCACCGAGGAGCACCTGAAGGGCATGCTCACGCCCGGCACGCTGTTCGAGGAGTTCGGCTTCAACTACCTCGGCCCGATCGACGGCCACGACCTCGACTCGCTGGTGCCGACGCTGAAGAACATCGCCGAGCTGAAGGGGCCGCAGTTCCTCCACGTCATCACGCGCAAGGGCCAGGGCTACAAGCTGGCCGAGGCCGATCCGGTGCTCTACCACGGCGTCTCGAAGTTCGACAGCCAGAACGGCATCGAGCCGGCCGGGGGCGCCGGCCGCCTCAGCTACACGCAGGTGTTCGGCGACTGGCTATGCGACATGGCGGCGCAGGACGAGCGCCTGGTCGCCATCACGCCGGCCATGAAGGAGGGCTCGGGCATGGTGCGCTTCGCCGGGGAATACCCGCGGCGCTTCCACGACGTCGGCATCGCCGAGCAGCACGCCCTGACTTTCGCCGCCGGACTGGCCTGCGAGGGCATGAAGCCGGTGGTGGCGATCTATTCCACCTTCCTGCAGCGCGCCTACGACCAGCTGATCCACGACATCGCCCTGCAGAACCTGCCGGTGGTGCTGGCCATCGACCGCGGCGGCCTCGTCGGCGCCGACGGCGCCACCCACAACGGCGCCTTCGACCTGTCCTATCTCGCCTGCGTGCCGAATCTGGCAGTCATGGCGCCGGCCGACGAGGACGAGTGCCGGCGCCTGCTCACCACCGCGTTCCGCCACGACGGCCCCAGCGCCGTGCGCTATCCGCGCGGCCACGGCCCGGGCGTGGCGCCGCAGCCGGGCCTCGAGGCGCTGCCCTTCGGCAAGGGAGAGATCCGCCGCAGCGGCGCGGGCGTCGCCCTGCTCGCCTTCGGCAGCATGCTGGCGCCGGCCCTCGAGGCGGCGGAACTGCTCGGCGCCACCGTCGCCAACATGCGCTTCGTCAAGCCGCTCGACCGCGAGCTGGTCCGCCAGCTCGCCGCCACGCACCCCCTGATGGTGACCCTCGAGGAAAACGCCGTCATCGGCGGCGCCGGCGCCGAGGTGGCGCGCGTGCTGGAAGAAGAGCGCCTCGACAACCGCCTGCTGCGCCTGGGACTGCCCGACCGCTTCAGCGAGCACGGCGACGCGGCCGTGCTGCTGGCGCAGCTCGGCCTCGACGCCCGCGGCATCGCTGAAAGAATAAAACATTCAGGTCTGGAGCAATCGGCCCGGCGATGATAGGATGAATGCCATCGCCGCCCGCCGGGCGGCGGCTTTTTTTGACTTTCCGGACAAGCTGAAATGAACGACACCGTCACCATCCCAGACGTCCAGGGCTACGCCGACACGCGCCGGCTGGCCATCAACAAGGTCGGCATCAAGTCGATCCGCCACCCCGTCCGCGTCATGGACAAGAGCGGCGGCGTGCAGCACACCATCGCCGTGTTCGACATGTACGTCGGCCTGCCGCACAACTTCAAGGGCACCCACATGTCCCGCTTCGTCGAGATCCTCAACGCCAACGAGCGCGAGATCTCGGTCGAGAGCTTCGAGCCGATGGTGCGGCAGATGGTGAAGCGGCTCGAGGCGGAGACCGGGCTGATCGAGATGGCCTTCCCTTACTTCGTCAACAAGAAGGCGCCAGTATCTGGCGTGCAGAGCCTGATGGACTACGCGGTCACCTTCACCGGCCGCATCTGCGAGGGCGGCACGTACCGCTTCACCATGAAGGTGCTGGTGCCGGTCACCAGCCTGTGCCCCTGCTCGAAGAAGATCTCGGAGCGCGGCGCCCACAACCAGCGCTCGCACGTCACGGTGACGGCGACGACCAACGATTTCGTCTGGATCGAGGAGCTGGTGCAGCTGGTGGAGAAGGAGGCCTCATGCGAGCTCTACGGCCTGCTCAAGCGGCCCGACGAGAAATTCATCACCGAGCGCGCCTACGACAACCCGAAGTTCGTCGAGGACATGGTGCGCGACGTCGCCGCCCGCCTCAATGCGGAAAGGCGCATCGACGCCTATGTCGTCGAGTCGGAGAACTTCGAGTCGATCCACAACCACTCCGCCTACGCCCTCATCGAGCGCGACAAGCTGCGCGGCTGAGGACCGCGGCGCCGCCGGCGTGAATCCGGCCGGGAGCGGCCTGCCGCCCCTCCCGGCGCTGCGTCGCTAGCCGCGGGCCTCGCCCTTGGCGGCCGTCACCAGCTTCTCGCGGATACGCGCCGACTTGCCGGAGCGCTGGCGCAGGTAGTAGAGCTTGGCGCGGCGCACGTCGCCGCGGCGCTTCACCTCGATGCTGGCGATCAGCGGCGAATAGGTCTGGAAGGTGCGCTCGACGCCCTCGCCCGAGGAGATCTTGCGCACCGTGAAGGCGGAGTTGAGGCCGCGGTTGCGCTTGCGGATGACCACGCCCTCGTAGGCCTGCAGGCGCTTGCGCTCGCCCTCGACAACGCGGACGCTGACGACCACGGTGTCGCCCGGCGCGAACTCGGGGATCTCCTTGCCCAGCCGGGCGATTTCTTCCTGTTCCAACTGCTCGATCAGATTCATTGCCTTGCTCCCGCATCAAATGGCCATCGGCCTTGCCCGCAGAGCATGCCCTCGGCATGATGCGCGCGTTTATCGTTGATGAAACTCCTGCTACTGCCTTTCCCGCCGAAATTCCTCCAGCAGGACGGCTTCCTCCTGGCTCAGCCCGTGCCGCTCGATCAGCTCCGGCCGGCGCAGCCAGGTCCTTCCCAGCGACTGCTTCAGGCGCCAGCGGCGGATCTCGCCGTGATGGCCGGAGAGCAGCACCGGCGGCACGGCCAGGCCCTGGTAGACCTCCGGCCGCGTGTAGTGCGGGCAGTCCAGAAGGCCCGCGGCGAAGGATTCCTCCGCCGCCGAAGCGGCGTCGTTCAGTGCCCCCGGCAGCTGCCGGACCACCGCGTCGATCAGCGCCATGGCGGCGATCTCGCCGCCGGAGAGGACGAAATCGCCCAGCGATATCTCCTCGTCGACGCGCCGCCCGATGAGGCGCTCGTCGATCCCCTCGTAGCGCCCGCACAGCAGGATCGCTCCGGCCGTGCGCGCCAGCGCCATGACCCGCTCGTGGCCGAGCGGCTGGCCCTGCGGCGAGAGATGGATCACCGGGAGGCCGGGCTGGCTCAGCCTGGCCGCGTCGATGGCCTTTTCCAGAGGTTCGGCCAGCATCACCATGCCGGGGCCGCCGCCATAGGGCCGGTCGTCCACGGTGCGATGGCTGTCATCGGCAAAGTCGCGCGGATTCCACAATCCCAGCCGCCACAGGCCCAGCTCGCGCGCCCGTCGCGTGATGCCGTAATCGCTCACGGCGGCGAACATCTCCGGAAACAGCGTGATGACATCGAAGGCGATGCTCACCAGTCGCGCTCCCAATCGACGCGGATCCGGCCGCCGGCCGGATCCACCTGCCTCACCACGGCGGCGACGAAGGGCAGCAGACGCCGCCGTCCCGCCGCATCGCGCACGTCGAGCACCTCGTGGGCGCCGGTGCGCAGCAGTTCGGCGACGCTGCCCAGGTTCTCGCCCGCCTCGTTCACCACTTCCAGGCCGACGAGGTCGGCCCAGTAATATTCGTTTTTCGCCGTTCGTGGCAGCGCGCTGCGCGGCGCGCCGACATACAGGCCGGCGAGTCGCTGCGCGGCATCGCGGTCCTCGACATCGGCGAAGCGCGCGATCAGCCCCTTGCCATGCGACCGGCACTCGGCCAATGCCCTTTCCTGCCAGGCCGCATCGGCGGCCTGCTCGTCCTCTCCCAGCCACCAGCACGGCATCCGCGCCCATGCCTGGGGGTCGTCGCCGAAGACCTGGAGCCTGACCCAGCCACGCACGCCGAACGGGGCGGCAATCCGCCCCAGGACGATCATGCGGCTATTGGACTGCCTGGGTGGCGGCGAAGCGCTTGACCAGTCGGGCCACCGTCGGTGACAACTGGGCGCCCTTGCCGGTCCAGTGCTCGACGCGCTGCAGGTCGACGCGCAGCCCCTGCTCCTTCTCGCCGGCAACCGGGTTGTAGTAGCCGACACGCTCGATGCACGCGCCATCGCGCCGCTTGCGGGAATCGGTGACCACCATGCTGTAGAACGGGCGTTTCTTGGCGCCGCCCCGGGCGAGTCGAATGACGACCATGTGCTAGACCTTTTCTGAAGTCGAAGAACCCGATGCCAGGCAGCCGCAAGCCCCCGGAACCGAAAAGGGTGGTATGTTATAGGAAAACATGCGGAAAAACAAGCACAAGTCAGTCTGAACCGGACCGCAACGCGGGCCCATTCACTTGTTCGAACGGGCGAAATCTCTACAATGAGCGCTTCAGATACCGCAAACCCCTCGCCGCAGCCCGTCCTCTTGGCATCGACATCGTCCCCATCCTCCGTCCGCCTGGCCAATGACGTCGCCCACATCCTGGACTGGCTGGTCACGCCGATTCCCGAAGATCCCGCCAGAGACCTTGCCCAACTGGGCATGGAACTGGCCGCCCTCGAGCGCGCCGGGGTCGATGACGGGCATTTCCATCGCATCCTCGACCTGTTCTACGATCGCATCCAGCGCCTTGGCCAGAGCCTGAAGACCCGCCTGTCCGGCGCCCGCCTGCCCCTCGACAAGGAATTGCGCGCCATCGCCCTGTCGCTGGTCGGCGCCCACGAGCGCATCGCTTCCGGCTACGAACGCCTGCTCGGCGACAGCGAGCGCCTCGCCCGCAGCCAGCGGCGCAATGCGCCAACCGTGATCGCGCGCGCCCTGCGCTGCCTGGCGGAAGCGCTGGCCACCTGCCACATGGCGGCCGGTCCGCCACCAGCCAACCTGTGGCGCCGGGCTCACGCCCTGGCGAAATCGGCGCGCGGATTTTACGAACCGACAGCGACCGTGATCCCCGGCTTGCCGCTGGACGCGGAAAAGATCTACAAGGGTCTGCTGGCACTGGCCGCCGCCCAGCCCGAAGGCTTCACGCCGTCGGAGATCGCCCTCGCCGCCGAGTACCTCGACCACTTTTCAGCATCGGTCAATCTGCTTCCCGCTCCCCCCGCCGACGAGGAGGCCTGGTACTGGATCGACACGGCAAGGGACCGGGGGCCGCTGCCCTCAAGTCGGCGCATTCCGGCGAAGCATGGTGAACTGCTCTTCTGCTCGTTCAGGCTCCTCGCGCGCATGCTGGGCGAGCAGATCGCCGCGCTGGAGGGAGGGACGCCGGCCGGCAATCTGCGCCTGCCGGAGTCGGCCGGCGCAGTCGGCGCGCTTGTCGCCCTGAAACGGCTGCAGTCGCACTGGTCCGATCCGCCCCGGCGCCACACGGCCCGCCGACGCAATCATTTCCATGCGCGCATCTGCATCGGCCTGGACAACATGCGGCGCCTGCTGGCGCCGGAAGGCGCGCCCGGCACCGCACCGGACCAGGCGCCACGAGCCAGCGAGTGGATGGTGACCAACGAGAGCCCCTCCGGTTTCGCCGCCATGCACATTTCGGGGGACAACGAGGGGCTTCTGCCAGGCAGCGCCGTCGCCCTGCACCCCGGCGGCGGCAAGCCCTGGAACATCTGCATCGTGCGCTGGATGAAGAGCGAGAATCCCGAGCATGTCGAACTCGGCCTGGAACTGGTCGCCCCGACCGCCCTGCCCGTCCATGTCCTCTTCCGCAGCGGCGCGCAGGAGCAGCAGCCCACGCCCGCCCTGCTTCTGCCGGCGGTGCCGGCCCTGCGCCGCCATCGCGCCATCCTCGCCCCTGCCGGCGCCATCAGCGCCCGGCGCTTCTTCATCGTCTCCGGCGAGGACAGCGTCCGTGTCGTGCAGGGGCGCGTCCTCAGCACCGAGGTGCAAACCGGCGTCATCGATGTCTTCCAGTTCGAGCCGGATCCCTATCCGATGTAGCTTCCCGCGGGATGCCCGGCACCCCGGGCTTCAGACTTGCGGATTCACCTTCTCCGGCTTCGACACCAGGCGGTTCAGGGCGTTGATGTAGGCCTTGGCGGAGGCGACGATGATGTCGGTGTCGGCGCCCTGGCCATTCACCACCCGGCCGTTCCTGGCCAGGCGGACGGTCACCTCGCCCTGCGCATCGGTGCCGCTGGTGATGCTGTTCACGGAGTACAGCAGCAGCTCGGATGAGCTGTCGGCAATCCGCTCGATCGCCTTGAAGCAGGCGTCCACCGGTCCGCTGCCATCGGCATCGCCATGCTTCTCGCTGCCGTCGACGGACAGCGTCATCCGCGCGCGCGGCGTTTCGCCGGTTTCCGAGGCCACGCGCAGGCTGACCAGCTTGAAGTGCTCCTGCTCGGGCGTGACGGTCTCGTCGGACATGAGGGCCTGCAGGTCCTCGTCGAAGATCTCGTGCTTCTTGTCGGCCAGTTCCTTGAAGCGGGAGAAGGCGAGGTTGAGGTGCTCCTCGCTCTCGATGACGATGCCCAGCTCGGCGAGGCGGGACTTGAAGGCATTGCGGCCGGAATGCTTGCCGAGAACCAGCTTGTTCTGCGTCCAGCCGACATCCTGCGCCAGCATGATCTCGTAGGTCTCGCGGTGCTTGAGGACGCCGTCCTGGTGGATGCCCGACTCGTGGGCGAAGGCGTTGGCGCCGACGATCGCCTTGTTCGGCTGCACCGGGTAGCCGGTGATGCCGGAGACCAGCTTCGAGGCCGGCACGATCTGCGTCGTGTCGATGCGCGTCTCGACGGGAAACAGGTCGCCGCGCGTCCTCACCGCCATCACCACCTCCTCCAGCGCGGCATTGCCGGCGCGCTCGCCCAGCCCGTTGATGGTGCACTCGACCTGGCGCGCGCCGGCCATGACGGCGGCCAGCGAGTTGGCCACCGCCATGCCGAGGTCGTTGTGGCAGTGGGTGGACCACACCACCTTGTCGGCGCCGGGCACGCGCTCGATCAGCGCGCGCATGCGCTCGCCCCATACCGACGGCACGCTGTAGCCGACCGTGTCCGGCACGTTGATGGTGCCGGCGCCGGCCTTGATCGCCGCCTCGAAGATGCGGCAGAGGAAATCGAAGTCCGAGCGCACCGCATCCTCGGCGGAGAATTCCACGTCGTCGCAGAACTGGCGCGCCAGGCGCACCGCGGCCACCGCCGCCTCGACCACCTGGTCGGGGCTCATGCGCAGCTTCTTCTCCATGTGGATCGGGCTGGTGGCAATGAAGGTGTGGATGCGCCCGGATGCGGCCGGCCGGATCGCCTCGGCGGCGCGGCGAATGTCGCCCTCGTTGGCGCGCGCCAGCGAGCAGACCGTGGAATCCCTGACTGCCTCGGCAATGCTGCGTATGGCGTCGAAATCGCCGGGCGAGGCGGCGGCGAAGCCGGCCTCGATGACATCGACGCGCATGCGCTCGAGCTGGCGCGCCACGCGCAGCTTCTCTTCCTTGGTCATGGACGCGCCCGGGCTCTGCTCGCCGTCGCGCAAGGTCGTGTCGAAAATCACCAGATGCTCTTTCATGCTCGTCTCCGTGTGGGATATGTCGAGGGTCGACGGCGGCTCTTGCCCGCGTCGGCCGGTTTACTGCGCAAATTGTCGGTCGGGAAATTTAGCGCGCGAGGCGCAGCAGCGGGCGCGCCAGCAGCAGCCCGCAGCGAAGGAGGGGAGCCGCCAGGACAGGCGCCCAAGAGGCAGGAATCGCTTGGAATTCCGTTTGCATGGCCTGAATATAAACAGATTGCGACCCGCTGGCAAGCCCGTTCAGGCCAATGACTTGCGCCGGCGCAGCCATTCCCAGATGGCGAGGGCATAGCCGGAGAAGGCGTAGATCAGGAACAGTCCGAACAGGATGCCGGGCGGGTAGCTCGAGACGAGGACGAAGAACAGCACGATGGCCAGCACGGCGATGAACGGCACGCTGCGCCGCAGGTTGATGTCCTTGCCGCTGTAATAGCGAAAATTGCTGACCATGGTGGCGCCGGCGAACAGCGTCAGCGCCCAGGCGTACCAGCGCACCTCCTCGCCGCGGTAGTCGAGATCCATCAGCACCCAGACGAAGCCAGCGACGAGGGCGGCGGCGGCCGGGCTGGGCAGGCCCTGGAAAAAGCGCTTGTCGACGACCTCGATGTTGGTGTTGAAGCGGGCCAGGCGCAGGGCGGCGCCGACGCAATAGACGAAGGCGGCGATCCAGCCCCACTTGCCCATGCCCTTCATGGCCCATTCGAAGATCACCAGCGCCGGCGCGACGCCGAAGGAAACCATGTCGGACAGCGAGTCGTACTCGGCGCCGAAGGCGCTCTGCGTGCGCGTCAGGCGCGCCACGCGCCCGTCCAGTCCGTCCATGATCATGGCGACGAAGATGGCCACCGCGGCGTGCTCGAACTGGCCGGTCATCGCCTGGACGATGGCGTAGAAGCCGGCGAACAGGGCGGCCGTGGTCAACAGGTTGGGCAGGAGATAAATGCCCCGCCGCCTCAGTTCGGGGTTGACCAGCGCCTTGCGCGAGCGGATCTTGGGCATGGCCCTATTGTAGCGGAGGGCGGGACGCGGGGCTTTTCAGGGCAGTTCGGCGAGGACCGTCGCCGAGGCGCGCACCTTGTCGCCGATCGCCACGCGCGGGCTTGCCTCGGCCGGCAGATAGACGTCGAGGCGCGAGCCGAAGCGGATGAAGCCGTAGCGCTGGCCGCGGCGCAGGACGTCGCCCTTGCCGACGTAGCAGAGGATGCGCCGGGCGACCAGGCCGGCCACCTGCACCGTGGTGACGTCGTGGCCGGAGGGAGTGCGCTGAAGGATGGCGTTGCGCTCGTTCTCGCGCGAGGCCTTGTCGAGCGCCGCGTTGAGGAAGCTGCCGGCATGGTAGCGGATCTCGCGCACCTCGCCGTCCACCGGGCTGCGATTGGAATGGACGTTGAAGACGTTCATGAACACGCTGATCTTCAGCGCATCCCGGTCGACCAGGGGGTCGCGCGACGGCCCGATGGCGACGACGCGTCCGTCGGCCGGCGACAGCACGTCCTGAGGGCCGTCCGGAACTGGCCGCGGCGGGTCGCGGAAGAACTGCAGGACGAAGGCGGCGACGAGCCACAGCGGCACGGACCAGCCCCAGCCGGCGACAAGACCAACGACAGCGGCAAGCAGGACGCTGGCCGCCAGGAAGGGCCAGCCTTCCCTGGCAATGATCGGATGGGGGTAATGCATGGTGTGCGCTGTAGGACGCGCGGCAGGCGGAGCGCTTCCCTGGCTTGCCGCCCGCCGCTGCCCGCCTGCTAGTTCTTCGACTGGTCGACCAGCTTGTTTTTCCTGATCCACGGCATCATGTCGCGCAGCCGGGCGCCGACCTGCTCGATGGAATGGGCGGCCATGTTGCGGCGCGAAGCCAGCAGCGTCGGCGCGCCGGCGCGGTTCTCCAGGATGAACTCCTTGGCGTACTGGCCCGACTGGATCTCCTTGAGGATGCGCCGCATCTCCGCCTTGGTGGCGTCGGTGACGATGCGCGGCCCGCGCGTGATGTCGCCGTACTCGGCGTTGTTGGAAATCGAGTAGCGCATGTTGGCGATGCCGCCCTCGTAGATCAGGTCGACGATCAGCTTCACCTCGTGCAGGCACTCGAAATAGGCCATCTCGGGAGCATAGCCGGCCTCGACCAGGGTTTCGTAGCCGTTCTGGATCAGCTGGGTGAGGCCGCCGCAGAGCACCACCTGCTCGCCGAACAGATCGGTCTCGGTCTCCTCGCGGAAAGTCGTCTCGATGACGCCGCCGCGAGTGCCGCCGTTGGCGGCGGCATAGGACAGCGCGATGTCGCGCGCCTTCTTCGAGACGTTCTGGTGCACGGCGATGAGCGAGGGCACGCCGCCGCCCTGGACGTAGGTCGAGCGCACCAGGTGGCCGGGGCCCTTCGGCGCGATCATGATGACGTCGAGGTCGGCGCGCGGCTGCACCTGGCCGTAATGGATGTTGAAGCCGTGGGCGAAGGCCAGCGCCGCGCCCTTCTTGATGTTCGGCTCGATGTCCTCGCGATAGACCTGGCCGATGTTCTCATCGGGCAGCAGGACCATGACCAGGTCGGCGCCCTTCACCGCCTCGGCCACTTCCTTCACCGCCAGGCCGGCCTTCTTCGCCTTGTCCCAGGAGGCGCCGCCCTTCCTCAGGCCGACAGTGACCTTGACGCCCGAATCGTGCAGGTTGAGCGCGTGGGCATGGCCCTGCGAGCCGTAGCCGACGATGGTGACCTTGCGGCCCTTGATCAGCGAGAGGTCGGCGTCCTTGTCGTAATAGACTTTCATTTCGTTCCTTTCAGCATGGCAGAAGCCGCTGCGCCGGCACCAGTCCCGGCAAGCGGCAGGTCAGACCTTGAGCACGCGGTCGCCGCGGCCGATGCCGCAGACGCCGGTGCGCACGGTTTCCAGGATCAGGGAGGCGTCGATGGCCTCGATGAAGGAATCGAGCTTGCCGGTGTTGCCGGTCAGCTCGATGACGTAGGTGGACTCGGTGACGTCGATGATGCGACCGCGGAAGATGTCCGACATGCGCTTCATTTCCTCGCGGTCCTTGCCGCTGGCGCGCACCTTGACCAGCATCAGCTCGCGCTCGACATGGGCGGCTTCCGACAGGTCGACCACCTTGACCACCTCGATCAGCTTGTTCAGCTGCTTGGTGATCTGCTCGATGATGTCGTCGGAACCGGTGCTGACGATGGTCATGCGCGACATCGAGGGATCCTCGGTCGGCGCCACGGTGAGCGACTCGATGTTGTAGGCGCGCGCCGAGAACAGGCCCGAGACGCGCGACAGCGCGCCGGACTCGTTTTCGATGAGAATGGAGATGACGTGACGCATGATTACAGTTCTTCCGCCAGGATCATGTCGGTAAGCCCCTTGCCGCCCTGGACCATCGGATAGACGTTTTCCTTCGGGTCGATGGCGAAGTCCATGAACACCAGGTCGTCCTTGCGCTGGAAAGCCTCGCGCAGGGCGCCCTCGACGTCGGCCGGCTTCTCGATGCGCATGCCGACATGGCCGTAGGCCTCGGCCAGCCTGACGAAATCCGGCAGGGCGTCGACATAGGATTCGGCGTAGCGGTTGCCGTGGAACAGCTGCTGCCACTGGCGCACCATGCCGAGGTAGCCGTTGTTGAGCAGAACGACCTTGAGCGGCAGGCGGTACTGCTTGCAGGTGGACAGCTCCTGGATGCACATCTGGATGCTGCCCTCGCCGGTGACGCAGACGACCGGCGAGCCGGGATGCGCCAGCTGGACGCCCATCGCCGCCGGCAGGCCGAAACCCATGGTGCCGAGCCCGCCGGAATTCATCCAGCGCCGCGGCTTGTCGAACTTGTAATACTGCGCCGCCCACATCTGGTGCTGGCCGACGTCGGAGCAGACGAAGGCCTCGCCGCCGGTCACCTCGTGCAGCTTCTCGATGACGTACTGCGGCTTGATGATGCGGCTCTTGCGGTCGTACCTGAGGCAGTCCTTGCCGCGCCACTCGTCGATCTGCTTCCACCAGGCCTTGAGGGCCTTGTCGTCGGCGCGCGCGCCGCTGGCGTCGAGCTGCTTGCCGATGTCGTCGAGGACTTCCGGCAGGTGGCCGACGATCGGCACGTCGACCTTGACCCGCTTGGAAATCGAGGAGGGGTCGATGTCGATGTGGATGATCTTGCGCGGCACCTCGGCGAAATGCGCCGGATTGCCGATGACGCGATCGTCGAAGCGCGCGCCGACGGCGAGCAGCACGTCGCAATTCTGCATGGCCATGTTGGCCTCGTAGGTGCCATGCATGCCGAGCATGCCGATGAACTGCCGGTCGCTCGCCGGATAGCCGCCAAGGCCCATCAGCGTGTTGGTCACCGGAAAGCCGAGCTGGCGCACCAGACCGGCCAGCCGGTCGGCGGCATCGGACAGGATGACGCCGCCGCCGGTGTAGATCATCGGCCGCTTCGCCTCGAGCAGCAGCTGCACCGCCTTCTTGATCTGGCCCTGGTGGCCGCGCGTCACCGGGTTGTAGGAGCGCATGGCAACGCTCTTCGGATAATCGAACTCGCACCTGTCGGCCGAGACATCCTTGGGAATGTCCACCAGCACCGGGCCGGGACGGCCGCTTTGCGCCAGATAGAAGGCCTTCTTGATGGTGGCCGCAAGGTCGCGGATGTCCTTGACCAGGTAGTTGTGCTTGACGCAGGGGCGCGTGATGCCGACGGTATCGACTTCCTGGAAGGCGTCCTGGCCGATGTAGGCGCGCGGCACCTGGCCGGTGATGATCACCAGCGGGATCGAGTCCATGTGGGCGGTGGCGATGCCGGTCACGGCATTGGTCACGCCGGGGCCGGAGGTCACCAGGGCCACGCCCACCTTCTGCGTCGAGCGGGCATAGCCGTCGGCGGCATGCACGGCGCCCTGCTCGTGGCGCACCAGCACATGGCGCACCTTGTCCTGCTTGAACAGTTCGTCGTAGATGAACAGCACGGCGCCGCCGGGATAGCCGAAAACATACTCGACCTTTTCTTCCTGCAGGCACCTGATTACAATTTCCGCACCGGTCAGTACCATCGTCGCACCCAGAGCTCGCTCATAAACGGCTGAAAAACCTGTAACTTTACTTAGCCTCTGCAAGCTGGTCAAGGCATTTTCGAGGACCGGCGCCATTCAAACCGCACGGGAAGCGCTAACCTGGCTGCTAGAACGGAACTGTCGGACTTTCTGGCCAGCACGGAACGGCGCGCCTACAAGCAGGCCCTGTATGCGGTGCGCGACGAAGAGGCGGCCCTCGACATCGTCCAGGATGCCATGCTCAAACTGGCGGAAAAATACGGCGACAAACCGGCCGGCGAATTCCCCATGCTGTTCCAGCGCATCCTGCAGAACACCATACGCGACTACTACCGGCGCAAGAAAGTCCGTTCGCTATGGACATCGCTGTTCTCGGCGTTTTCTTCCGCCGAGGACGAGGAATTCGACCTGCTCGAAAGCCTGCCGGTCGAGGAGGGCAAGGGGTTTTTCGCGGCAACCCCGCATGGCTTGGTGGAGCAGGGTCAAGTCCTTGCAATCATTGAAGAAGAGATAAAAAAACTGCCGCAACGTCAACGTCAGGCTTTTTTGATGCGTTACTGGGAAGATTTGGATATTGCCGAAACTGCGGCAGCCATGGGGTGCTCCGAGGGCAGCGTGAAAACCCACTGCTCGCGCGCCACTCATTCCCTGGCCGCCGCCTTGAAGGCGAAGGGCATCGAACCATGAACAGCGAGCGGGAATTTACCTACAGAATACGCCATCACCTCAACCAGGGAACCGGCCGGCTCGACCGCGGGATGGCCGTTCGCCTGTTCGAAGCACGGCAAAAGGCCCTGGCCCGCCAGAAAGTGGCCGGCACGCGATTCGCCCTGGCCGGGACGGGCTACCTGCTCACCGACCTGATCCTGCCCCATGCCAGGGCGCTGGTCGCCCTCCTCGGCCTGCTGATCGGCGTCGTTGGCATCTCGGTCTGGAATGACGCGCGGCAGGCGGCCGAGCTCGAGGAAATCGACAGCGCCCTGCTGGCCGATGACCTGCCGATCAATGCCTACCTCGACAAGGGTTTTCAGGCGTGGCTTTCCGAGCAATCATCGCAGGACTGATCGTCGCCCTGACCCTGCTCTTCTCCACCCAGGCCGTCGCACCCGACCTGTGGCAGCCGTCGTGGGCGGAATTGTCGCCGGCTCAGCAGCGGGTCCTCGCCCCGCTGGCCTCCGAATGGGACGGGCTGACGGCATTCCGCAAGAAGAAGTGGCTGGGCATCGCCAAGCGCTATCCTTCGATGAAGCCGGCACAGCAGGCCCGCATCCAGAGGCGGATGCAGGACTGGGTCAGCCTGACACCCGAGGAGCGCAGCCTGGCGCGCACCCAGTTCAAGAACCTGAAAAAAGCCGTGCCCGACCGGAAGGAAGTCGCCATCCGGGAAAAATGGGAGCAGTACCAGGAACTGCCGGACGAGGAGAAGCTTCGCCTGGCGAGGAAGGGCGGCATGAAATCGGCGTCGCAGAAGGGGGGAGTTGCCCAGTCTGCCGGCCCGAAGCCGCCGGAAATCGCCCTGCAGCCGCTGCCCTCCCTGCCGACCCCCTTCGCCCTGCCTCAGCCGGCCGGCGAACTGGCCAAGTCTCCGCTGCAGGCAGATGGCATCATGAGCGAGGAGCCGGCCCCGGATTCGCGCGACCGGGAAGCAGACCCGACCGCCCAGGAGCCGCCAGCCGCATCCTCCGCCCAATAGCGCCGTGACGGACGAGCAGGCCGGCTTCACCCCAGCCACCGTTCGCCGCCGCCTGGCCAGCATGCTCTACGAAGCCTTCCTGCTGGCCGGCGTGCTCGCCGTGGCTTTCGTCCTGCCGCAGCTGCTCCTCGGCATGGCGCGGCAGACGGCCGCGCACGGGCTGCTGCTCTGGCTGCATGTTTTCGCCGTCCTGCTCGTCTATTTCCTCTGGTTCTGGCGCCATGGCGGCCAGACGCTGGCCATGAAGACCTGGAAGATACGCCTGGTGTCATCCGATGGCGCGCCGCCGGCAGGCAGGCAACTGCTGCTGCGCTATGTCCTCGCCTGGCCCGGCCTGCTGCTGTGCGGCCTCGGGCTTCTCTGGGCGCTCGCCGACCGCGACCGGCAGTTTCTCCACGACCGCATCGCCGGCACCCGGCTCATTCGCGCCTGACCCTCAGCGCCGTTCGACCCACCACAGCATGCCGGCCGCCGCCAGCAGGAAGAGCACGCTGGGGGTCAGGGCGGAAAAGAAGGGCGGCCAGCTGTTGATGGCGCCGAGATTCGAGAACAGCCCGTTCAGCATGTGGAAGCCGATGCCGAGCATGATGCCGGCGAAGACCTTGGCGCTGACCGCGCCCATGCGGTCCTGCAAGTAGGCGAAGGGCAGGGCCAGCGCCATCATGACCAGGGCGGCGAGCGGATAGACCAGCTTCTTCCACATGGCGATCTCGTAGCGCTGCGTGTTAACCTGGTTGTCGCGCAGATGGCGGATGTAGCGATACAGGCTGGCCACCGACATGCGCTCCGGCATGACCAGCAGCACGCCGAGGATTTCCGGATTGATGGCCGACTGCCAGACGGCCTCGGGCAGCCGCTCGACGCGGGCGCGGTTCTTTTCGAACAGGGTTTGCGCGACCTCCTGCAGGCGCCACTGGTTCGGCGGCAGGTATTCGCCGCGCTTCGCCTCGGAGATCGAGCGCAGCGCGTGGTCGCGGTCGAACTCGTAGATGCGCACGCCTTCGAGCCGCGAGTCGGGCAGCACCGTGCGCACGTTGATGAAGCTGCTGCCGTCCTTGACCCAAAGGCCGCTGCGGAATTCCTGTCCGACCACCTGCGACATGGCTTCCAGCCGCAACTGCTTGGCGGCGCGCTCGGCCGGCGGCGCGACGAAATCGCCGACGATGAAGGTGAGCAGCACGAAGGCCAGCCCGGTCCTCGCCAGCGTCGACAGGATGGCCGCGGTGGACAGGCCGGAGGCGCGCAGGACGGTGATCTCGGAATGGCGCGCCAGCACGGTCAGCGCGTACAGCGTGCCGATGAGGACGGCGATCGGCGCCAGCTCGTAGACGTGGCCCGGCAGCGTCAGCAGCACGAACAGCGCCATGAAGCGCAGCTGGTAATTGCCCTTGCCCAGGCTTTGCAGCTCGTTGATGAAGTCGAAGAAGGCGAACAGCATGAGGAAGGCGACCAGCACCAGGGTCACCGCCGCGTAGATTTCGCGCGCCAGATGGCGCTGATAGACCTTCATGGACGCAGGCGCGGCAAGCTCAGCAGGGAAATCCGCTTGAACAGCAGCAGCGCCAGACCGAGCGCCATGACGAGGTGCACCAGCCACCAGCCGATGCCGAAGGCGAGCCGGCCCTGCGCCACCCAGGCCTGGGAGAGCGAGAGCAGGTTGCTGTAGAGCATGTAGGTCAGCAGGGCCAGCACCAGGTTGTTGGTGCGGCCGGCCCGCGGATTGACGAAGCTGAGCGGGATCGCCAGCAGGACCAGGATCAGGGCCGCCACGGGCATGCCGATGCGCCAGATCAGCTCGCCCTTGGCGGAGCTGGTCGGGTTCTGCATGAGCGTCCAGGTCGGCGTGTTCTTCGAGGTCGCCTCGATGCCGCGCGCCTCCTTCGTCTCGATCCTCACGGCATAGCGCTCGAATTCCATGACCCGGTATTCCGGCGATCCCGGCGTGCCCTCGTATCGCTTGCCGTTCACCAGGACAACGAAGCGGTCGCCGTTCGGCAGGGTTTCCGTGAAGCCGCGGCTCGAGGCCATCACGCCGAGGCGGCCGTGCTGCATCGAGCTGACGAAGACGTTGCGCACCGCGCCCTCGCCGCCGCCAGACGGATCCGCCGCCGCGGCCTCGACGAAGAAGACCCGCTCGCCGCTGGCCGATTCCTGGAACGCGCCCGGAGAGACGCGGGCGGCATCGTCGCGGTTGTCGATGCGCTGCCGGTATTCCGTACTCTTCGATTGCGCCCAGGGGGAGAGCAGCAGGGACAGCAGCGCGATCGCCGCGACCAGGGGGAAGGAGAACTTCAGCACCGGCTTCAGCCAGGCCGTCAACGGCAGACCGGCGGAAAACCAGACGGCCATCTCCGAGTCGCGATAGCTGCGCGACAGGGCCAGCAGCACGGCGACGAACAGCGTCAGCGAGAGCAGGACCGGCAGATGGGTCAGCGCGCCGAAGCCGAGCAGCGCGACGACGGCCTCGGAAGCGAGCTTGCCGCCGGCCGCCTGGCTGAGCAGGCGGATCAGCTGGACCGTCAGCAGGATGGCGAACAGGGCGACGAAGGTCGCCCCGGCGTTGCCGGCGAATTCACGCATCGCCGCGCGCTCAAACGTCGACCGGCGCGCCATTTTGACTTTTTCCGAGGGGAGCGGGGATAATCGGAGCCTGATCTGATCGAGGAGCGTGGCGCGTGGAATTTAGCACAAAAAGCATCACCCCGGACAAGGCGAAGTGCGACTGCATCGTCGCCGGCGTATTCGAATCGCGCAGGCTGTCGGCGCCGGCGCAGGCGCTCGACAAGGCCGCCGGCGGCCATCTGGCGCGGCTGCTGCGCCGCGGCGACATGGACGGCAAGCGAGGCGCCACCCTCCTCCTCCATGGCGCGCCCGGCATCGCCGCCGCACGGGTGCTGCTGGTCGGCCTCGGCAAGGAGGCCGCTTACGGCGACAAGGCCAATCGCGAAGCCGTCGCCGCGGCGCTGCGCGCGCTCAAGGCGGGCGGCAGCAGGGATGCCGTCCTCACCCTGGGCGAAGTACCGCTGCCCGGACGCGATGCCGCCTGGCGGGTGCGCCAGGGCGTGCTCGCCGCCAATGACGCCCTCTATCGCAGCGACTTCCTGAAGTCGCAGCGGGAGGATGCGCCGAGCCTGTCCGCCGTCACCTTCAGCGTGGCCGCCGGGGAGGCCCGCGCCGCCAGCGCCGCGCTCGCCCAGGGCGTCGCCATCGCCGCCGGCATGGATCTCGCGCGCGAGCTGGGCAACCTGCCGGCCAACCTGTGCACGCCGACCTATCTGGCGCAGCAGGCGCAGAAGCTGGCGAGAACACACCGCATGAAATGCCAGGTTCTCGATCACGCCCGCATGGCGAAGCTCGGCATGGGCGCGCTGCTGGCGGTGGCGGCCGGCGCGCGCCAGCCGCCGCGCTTCATCGTGCTGCAGTACGCCGGAGACAAGGCGAAGAGGAAGCCGGTCGTGCTGGTCGGCAAGGGCGTCACCTTCGACAGCGGCGGCATCTCGCTCAAGCCCGGCGCCGAGATGGACGAGATGAAATACGACATGTCCGGCGCCGCCAGCGTGCTCGGCGCCCTGCGCGCCGCCGCCCAGATGCGGCTGCCGCTGAACATCGTCGGCCTCATTCCGGCCACCGAGAACATGCCGGGCGGCGGCGCCACGCGGCCGGGCGACATCGTCACCTCCCTCTCCGGCCAGACCATCGAGATCCTCAACACCGACGCCGAGGGCCGCCTCATCCTGTGCGATGCGCTCACCTACGCCGGCCGCTTCGAGCCGGACTGCGTGGTCGACATCGCCACCCAGACCGGCGCCTGCGTCATCGCGCTCGGCGCCGTGGCCTCCGGCCTGATGGCCAACGACGAGACGCTCGCCGGCGAACTGCTCGCGGCCGGGCAGGCGGCGGGCGACCGCGCCTGGCAGCTGCCGCTGTGGGACGATTACCAGGAGATGCTGAAGAGCAATTTCGCCGACATCCCGAATATCAGCGGCAGCCGCGCCGCCGGCACCATCACCGGCGCCTGTTTTCTCGCCCGCTTCACCGGGCAATATCGCTGGGCGCATCTCGACATCGCCGGCACGGCCTGGCGCTCGGGCAAGGAGAAAGGCTCGACCGGCCGTCCGGTGCCGCTACTCACCCACTTCCTGCTGCAGCGCGCCGGCAAGCTGTGACCCGCATCGATTTCTACCATGGCGCCGCGGACAAGCTCCAGTCCGCCTGCCGGCTGATCGGCGAGCTGCATGCGCGCGGCTGCCGCGTGCTGGTCTACGCGCCCGACGAGGAACTCGCCGCCCGCGCCGACCGCCAGTTGTGGCAGCAGCCGGCCACCGGCTTCCTGCCCCATTGCCGCGCCGGCGACGCGCTGGCGGCGGAAACGCCGGTCGTCATCGGCGGCACGCTCGACGCAGCCGCCCATCATGAAGTGCTGCTCAATCTCGGCGGCGAGCTGCCGCCGGCCTTTTCCCGTTTCGACCGCCTGGTCGAGATCGTCGGCGACGACGAGGCCGACCGCGGCCCGGCTCGCGAGCGCTTCAGGTTCTACCGCGACCGCGGCTACGCCATCGAAGCCCACGACCTGGCGCGGGCCTGACATGGGCCGCCGGAGGACGCGCCGGTGAGCGACGACGTCTTCGGCAAGGCGGACGCGCTGATGCGGCGCCGCGCCTTCGTCGCCGGCGGCGCGCAGGCGGCCCCCGCGGCCGAACAGGAGGAGCTGCCGGTACTCACCGAAGTCGTCGATCCGGCTGCCGCCGCGCCGGCGCTGGCGGCGGCCATCGCCGGCAGCCCGGGCGCCGAACAGCTGGCCGAGCGCATCCACGGCCTGCTGGCGCCCCTGCCACCCGACATCGCCCGCGCCGTCGAGAACTGGCTGGTCGCCACCCTGCCGCGGCTGGTGGCGCGCCGCCTCGACGGCATCGCCGAGCAGGTCGCGGCCGAGGTCGGCAGCGCCTTGCGCGAGACGCTGCCGCTGCTCATCTCCGACCTGATCCGCGCCGCCCAGGAGCGCACCCGACAAGGCAGGTGAGCCGGCCGGCGCCGGCGGGCGCTCCGGTATAATCCGGCTTTTTTTCCGCCGACCCTTTCCCCTCGAGCGATGGAACTCGCCAAGTCCTTCGAGCCAGCCGACATCGAGCGCCGCTGGTATCCACTGTGGGAGTCGCGCGGCTACTTCGCCGCCGGCGCCGACGCGACGAAGGCGGAGAACTTCTGCATCCTGCTGCCGCCGCCCAACGTCACCGGCACGCTGCACATGGGCCACGGCTTCAACCAGACGCTGATGGACGCGCTGACGCGCTACCACCGCATGCGCGGCGCCAACACGCTGTGGCAGCCGGGCACCGATCACGCCGGCATCGCCACGCAGATCGTCGTCGAGCGCCAGCTCGACGCGGAAGGCATCAGCCGGCACGGCCTCGGTCGCGAGAAATTCCTCGAGCGCGTCTGGCAATGGAAGGAGTATTCCGGCGGCACCATCACGCGGCAGATGCGCAGGCTGGGCGCCTCGCCCGACTGGTCGCGCGAGCGCTTCACCATGGACGCCGGTCTGTCGCGCACCGTCACCGAGGTCTTCGTCCGCCTGCATCGCGAGGGGCTGATCTACCGCGGCAAGCGGCTGGTCAACTGGGACCCGCAGCTTCTCACCGCCGTCTCCGACCTCGAGGTGGTCGCCGAGGAGGAGGACGGCTCGATGTGGGAGATCCGCTATCCGCTCGCCGAGGGCAGCGGCGCTCTGGTCGTGGCGACGACCCGTCCCGAGACCCTGCTCGGCGACGTCGCCGTCGCCGTGCATCCCGAGGACGCGCGCTATGCGCATCTGGTCGGCCGGCAACTGCGCCTGCCGCTTTGCGACCGCACCATTCCGGTCATCGCCGACGACTATGTCGACCGCGAATTCGGCACCGGCTGCGTCAAGATCACGCCAGCGCACGACTTCAACGACTGGCAGGTCGGCCAGCGCCACGGCCTCGCCCCGATTCCCATCCTCACCCTGGACGCGCGCATCAACGAAAACGGGCCGCCGCGCTACCAGGGCCTCGACCGCTACGAGGCGCGCAATCGCATCGTCGCCGATCTCGAGGCCGGGGGTCTGCTCGTCTCCGCCAAGCCGCACAAGCTGATGGTGCCGCGCGGCGACCGCAGCCACGCCGTCATCGAGCCGATGCTCACCGACCAGTGGTTCGTCGCCATGTCGAAGCCCGGCCCGGAGGGCAAGAGCATCGCCGCCCAGGCGCTGGAGTGTGTCGCTTCGGGGGAGATCCGCTTCGTCCCCGAGCAGTGGGTGAACACCTACAACCAGTGGCTCAACAACATCCAGGACTGGTGCATCTCGCGCCAGCTCTGGTGGGGCCACCAGATCCCGGCCTGGCATGCCGAGGACGGCCGCATCTTCGTCGCCCACGACGAGAACGAGGCGAGGGAGCTGGCGCGCGCCGACGGCCATGCCGGCAGCCTCGCGCGCGACCCGGACGTCCTCGACACCTGGTTCTCCTCGGCGCTGTGGCCATTTTCCACGCTCGACTGGACGCCGCAATGGCCGCAGCAGTCGAACCCGGCGCTCGACCGCTACCTGCCCTCGTCGGTGCTGGTCACCGGCTTTGACATCATCTTCTTCTGGGTGGCGCGCATGGTGATGATGACCAAGCACATCACCGGCAGGATTCCCTTCCGCGACGTCTATGTACACGGCCTGATCCGCGATGCCGAAGGGCAGAAGATGAGCAAGTCGAAGGGCAACGTGCTCGACCCGATCGACCTCATCGACGGCATCGGTCTCGAAGAGCTGGTCGCCAAGCGAACCAGCGGCCTGATGAACCCGCGGCAGGCGCAAGCCATCGAGCGGCGCACGCGCAAGGAATTCCCCGCCGGCATTCCCGCCTTCGGCGCCGACGCCCTGCGCTACACCTTCGCCTCGCTGGCCAGCCCCGGGCGCGACATCAAGTTCGACATGGGCCGCTGCGAGGGCTACCGCAATTTCTGCAACAAGCTGTGGAACGCCACGCGCTTCGTGCTGATGAACTGCGAGGGCCGCGACTGCGGGCTCGGGGAAGGACAGGCCTGCGGCAGCGACATCGCCTTCTCCGCCGCCGACCGCTGGATCGTCAGCCGCCTGCAGCGCAGCGAGGCCGCGGTGGCGCGCCACTTCGCCGAATACCGCTTCGACCTGCTGGCGCGTGCCGTCTACGAGCTGGTGTGGGACGAATACTGCGACTGGTACCTCGAGCTGGCCAAGGTGCAGTTGCAGACCGGCGGTGCGGCGCAGCAGCGCGGCACGCGCCGCACCCTGGTGCGGGTGCTGGAGACGATCCTGCGCCTGGCGCACCCGCTGATCCCCTTCATCACCGAGGAGCTGTGGCAGAAGGTGGCGCCGGTGGCGGGACGCGGCGGCGAGAGCATCATGCTGGCGCCCTACCCGGCGGCCGACCCGACGCGCATCGACGAGCAGGCCGAGGCCGAGGTGGCAACGCTGCAGGCCCTGGTCAATGCCTGCCGCAGCTTGCGCGGCGAGATGAACCTGTCGCCGGCGCAGAAGGCGCCGCTGCTCGTCGCCGGCGACCCAGATCGCGTCGCCGCCTTTGCCCCCTATCTCGCCGCCCTCGCCAGATTGTCCGAGGTGACGGCCAGCGGCGCCGATCTGCCCGCCGGCGACGCGCCGGTCGCCATCGTCGGCGACTTCCACCTGATACTGAAAATCGAGATCGACGTCGCCGCCGAGCGCGAACGGCTGGAAAAGGAGATTTCCCGCGTCGAGGGCGAGATTGCCAAGGCCATGGCCAAGCTCGGCAACGCCGGCTTCGTCGAACGCGCGCCGGCCGCCGTCGTGGCGCAGGAGCGGCAGCGACTGGCAAATTTCAGCGACCTCGCCGACAAGCTGCAGTTGCAGCTGGCCCGTCTGCAGACCGCGCCGCAAAACGGCAGCAGTTCCTGAGCCGGCGGTGGCGCCGCCCGGAGCCAGCGCTGCCCCTGCCAGCCAGGCCATGAGTGCCGCATGAGGCAGCTCGTCCTGGCGCTGTCGCAGCGCAACTTCCGCCTGTAGTTCATCGGTCAGGGCGCTTCGCTGGTCGGCACCTGGATGCAGACGATCGCGCTGTCCTGGCTGGTCTATCGCCTGACCGGCTCGCCCTTCATGCTGGGGCTGGCCAGTTTCGCCGGCCAGATACCGATCCTCCTGCTCGCCCCCTTCGGCGGCGTCTGGTCGGATCGCATCCACCGCCATCGCGCGATGTTCCTCACCCAGGCGCTGTCGCTCCTGCCGGCCGCCGTGCTGGCGGGACTGGCTTTTGCCGGGCGGGCGGAAGTCTGGCACCTGCTCGCGGCGGCGGGCTTCCTCGGTGTCGTCAACTCCTTCGACACGCCGCTGCGCCAGGCCTTTCTGCTCGACCTCGTCGGCTCGCGCGAGCACCTGCCGACCGCCATCGCTCTCAACTCGGCGATGCTCAACGGCTCGCGCCTCATCGGCCCGGCGCTGGCAGGGCTCATTCTGTCCTGGTCGAGCGAGGCCTGGTGCTTCCTGTTGAACGCCCTGTCCTACCTGGCCATGATCGCCGCGCTGGCGCTGATGCGCCTGGCGGCGCCGGCGACCGGCCGCGCCCGCTCGAACTGGCTGCGCGGCATCGAGGAAGCGGTGCGCTTCGCCTGGGGCTTCGCGCCGATGCGCAACCTGATCGGCCTGGTCGCGCTGGTGAGTTTCGTGGCGTCTTCCTATTCCTCGCTGATGCCGGTATTCGCCCGCGACATCCTCGGCGGCGGCGCCCACACTTTCGGCAATCTGATGGGCGCCTCGGGCGCCGGCGCCCTCGGTGGCGTCCTCCTGCTGGCCGTGCGCAAGACGACATTCGGACTGGAACGGCTGATTGCCGCGGCCGGGTTGTGCGCCGGAACGGGACTGCTGCTGTTTTCCCTGTCACGCGCGCCGTGGCTGTCGCTGGCCATCGTGCCGTTCATCGGCTTCGGCATCATCCTGGTTGCCGCTTCGGCCAACACCATCATCCAGCTGGTGGCGCCCGAGGCGATGCGCGGCCGGCTGGTCAGCCTGCACATCACGGCCTTCCTCGGCGTCATGCCGCTGGGCTCGCTCGCGTTCGGCCTGCTGGCCGAGCGATTCGGCGCGCCGGCCGCGGTGGCGACCGGCGGCGCGCTGTGCCTGCTCGGTGCCGCCGCCTTCGCCAGCCAGTTGCGCTCCATGCGGGAACTGCTCGATCCGCATTACGCGCGGAAGTGAGAGGCAGGCCAGGCTTGGACAGGCCCTAGTCTTCCTTGCCGCCGGCCGTCTTCAGCAGCGCCTTGCGGATCGCCTCCGGCGCCGGCTTGATCCTCATGAAGCTGTTGTCTCCCATCATCGAGAGATCGGGGAAGTTGATGGCGATGCGGAAGCGCGCATACAGCGCATAGACCTTGTTGTCCGCCACCAGCATTTCGTAGGGCAGGTGAGGCGTCGATTTCAGCTCCTTGAAAATCAATTACGCTCATGATGTATTTGTCATCCCGGTACCTGCCTTCCTCGCCGTCGCCCTTCATGGCCACCCCGAACAGGGCTTCCTTCTTGCCCGGCAAATCGACGCGATAGACCTTGCTGACGCCCTGCTTTCCCGTAGCAAGGCCGTTCTCGACGGCCTTCACGGCCTCGTCATGGCTACCGTAGCTGGCAAGCAGGCTCGGCTCGTCGAAGTATTCCATGCCGATCATGTAGTGGTATTTGCGCAGCTGGTTGGGGTAATGGCCCGACGAGCCGAACGCCTCGATCCTGCCTAGGGCGGCCTGCAGCTTCGCCGCCACGCCCTTCATGTCGTCCGCCATGCGATAGGCATTCGCCATGTAGACGGGGTTGGTGTAGGCAACCTGCACTTCATCGCCGACCTTGGTGACGGAGACGCGCTGGGCCGCGCCGAAGCCGCCCAGCTCCGACTTGGCGGCGGCGGTCCGCATCTCATCATTGGTGACGACGATCACCACGGCGTTCGGGTAGGGTGAATAGCTGCCGGCGAGGGTGAAGCCGTTCTTCGCCAATGCCGCCTTCACTTCATCGGCCTTCGCCGCCACCTCGCCGGTTCCCTTCGAGGCCAGCACGAACGGCTTCAGCAAGGTCTCCTGCGCCTGGACGGCGGCAGGGCCGAACGCCAAAAGCAGGCAAAACAAGCCTCCGAGAATTTTTCTCATGACACTCCTCCTGGTTGTTTGCGGATTCTCGCGGCAGGGAGCAGAAAAAAGCCGGCGGTGTGATGCCGCCGGCTTTTTCTCCGCTGACGCGCTTTTCTCAGAAGCGGTGGCTGTACATCAGTTGCCAGTTGGTCTGGCTGTGGGTCGTCTTGACGCCGCCCATGTTGGCGTTGGTGGCGCTGACTTCCGGCGCATGGACGAGCGAAAAGTCGATCGACGAAACCGGATTGAACGCATAGCCGGCGCCGAAGGTCACGTGGTTCTTGATGGTAGCCGGGAACAACGGGTTCATGTACTTGTTCGGAATCGGGTTGCTGGCGAGATTCAGCCCGGCGCGCAGGGTGAAGGCATCGCTCACCTTGTAGGCGCCGCCGATCATGAACACGTTCTGGTTCTTCCACTTCTGCCACAGGGTGGCGTCCATGACCGTGCCGTTTAGCCCGGCCAGCATGCCGCCGTTGCCTTCGGCGGTGAACACCATGCGGAACTTGTTCATGACGCCAGACCAGCCGATGCGCTTGTAGTCGGCGGCGATCATGAAGCGGTCATTCACCTTGTAGGACAGGCCCAGGCCGTAGGTTTCCGGCCACTGGAAATCGACCACCTTCAGCTTGCCGGAAACCGACAGCGGCATGGGGCCGCCGCCCAGGTCGGCGCTCATGTTCATCCTGCCGTTGCCCTTCATGTCGGCCAGGCTGGTCTTGCCGTGGTAGACGCCACCGATCGACAGGCTGGGCGTCGCCTGCCAGACGAAGCCGATGTTGCCGGCCCAGCCGTTCGTCTTCAGCTTTTGCTTCATGCCGTTCTTGCCCTGGGAGAAGTCGAACTGCGCCCACTGCAAGTCGGCAAGGCCGAAGCCGCCCATGGCGGTGACCAGCGAGCCGTTGGCGAAGCCGAGCGGCGAAGGCGCGGCGCCGCCAAAGCCGGTGAAGCTGGCGAACATCGCGCCGCTCATCATCATCTGCAGATCGAGGCCGCCCCAGAGATAGTCGAGCGTGCCGCCGACCCGGAAGGTATCGCTGACGTCGAAGGCCAGCGGCAGCATGACGCGGCCGATGCCCAGTTCGCTGCGGTTGGCCACGCCCGACATGCCCTGCGTGCCCATCATGCCGTTCGACAGGAGGAAGGCTGCCGACTGGTAGCCGCTCAAAAGCGAATTCCTGCCGTATTCCGTGCCCATGCCGCCCTGGGCCATCATGCCGCCGCCCCAGGTCAGCCTGCCGTCCTTGCGCACATAGCCGACCGCCGGCATGTAATAGGCGTCGCCGCCTGAATGGGCGTTCGGCATGCCGGCCATCTTGGTGGTGACATCGGGATGCAGGCCGCCGACAGCCACGTCGAGGCGGCTGCTGCCGCTGCGCATGAGGCCCAGCGTCGCCGGGTTGTTGATGAGGCCGGCCGTGCCGTTGTCATAGGCGTAGGAGGCGCCGCCCATGCCGGTCGATACCGGCCCATAGCCTTCCATGTTCATGCCATTGGTGGCCAAGGCAAGCCCCGGAACAAGCAGGCCGGAGAATGCCAGGGCGCTGGCCAGCGTCTTGAGTCTCATCGCGTTTCCTCCCTCAGAAATTACCTAAAATAATTTATGCAACTTATTCTTTCTTGGTTACCAATGACTCTCAGCCAACGTTACGAACCGATACGGCATTGGCGGCGTGAGCGCCGCGGCGGCGCCCAAGCGACCGATCATGCCGGCCAGGTCGAAGCGCCGGTTGAAGCGGTACGCGAATTCGGCGAGGT
>CAUJIV010000128.1 GCA_963205435.1 Pseudomonadota bacterium | reverse complement strand
CTATCATGCGATACGCGAGAAACATCTGCCGCGCTATCTGGCCGAATACAGCTATCGCTTCAACCGACGTTTCGATCTGGCGAGCATGCTTGCTCGGCTGGCTACCGCCGCCGCGAACACGCCGCCTATGCCGTACCGGCTCGTAAAGTTGGCTGAGGTTCATTGGTAATCAGGAAGAGATATCAACATCAAGACTTGGCGTAAGCAAGACTTGGCGTAAGCCAACCTTCAGGTTGGCCGCAGCCTAAACCGGCGATACGGGCTTCAGCGGGGCAGCAATAAGGGCTGAACGCTTGCCGCACTAAGCGGCTGGTCAGGTCGAGGAAGAGTGGCCGAGCGGTTGAAGGCACCGGTCTTGACAAGACGCCCGCGTAGCGGGCTTCTTGCGGCGCAGGCCAAGCTTCAGGTTGGCCGCAGCCAAAACCGGCGTCGTGGGTTGGCGCGGGAGAATGGAAGGTTGGCAGAGTGGTTTAATGCACCGGTCTTGACAAGACGCCCGCGCAGCGGGCTTCTTGCGGCGCAGGCCAACCTTCAGGTTGGCCGGAGCCAAAACCGGCGCCGCGGGTAGGTGCAGGAGACTGGAAGGTTGGCAGAGTGGTTTAATGCACCGGTCTTGACAAGACGCCCGCGCAGCGGGCTTCTTGCGGCGCAGGCCAACCTTCAGGTTGGCCGCAGCCAAAACCGGCAATGCGAACTCCAGTGAGGCGGCAATGAAGGCTGATCGCTTGCCGCACTGAGCAGTTGGTTAGGTCGAGGAAGAGTGGCCGAGCGGTTGAAGGCACCGGTCTTGAAAACCGGCAATGGGCAACCATTCGTGGGTTCGAATCCCACCTCTTCCGCCATCATCCCTTGCTCGCGTCCGCGCGGCCGGCATCGGCCCAGCAATTCGGCGTCTCGTACAGCCGCACCCGGTCGAGCCGCAGGTGATTGCCGTAGCTGTCGCGGTACACCCTGTCGAGCAGTTGGAAGGCGACCCTGGCCAGGTTCTCGGCGGTAGGCACGACGTCGAGCAGGACGGTCTTGTGCCCAGGCAGGCTTTCGAGGAAACTCACCAGCACGGTGTCACCACGCCAGACGAGAAAGGCATGATCCCAGACGTCGACCAGGGTTTCCTTCGCCAGCGCCTTGACTTCCGAGAAGTCCATCACCATGCCCCTGGCGGGCGAGCCCTGTTGCTCGATGATGTCGCCGCTGAGGGTGATCTCGATCGCATAGCGATGCCCGTGCAGGTGCCGGCACTGGTTGCGATGATCGGGTATGCGATGGCCTGCGTCGAATTCGAGGCGGCGGGTGATGTGCATGGTGCCTTTTGCCACGAAGCAATGGCGCGGATTGTAGCACCTGGCTTCACTGCCTCTTGAGATGAACGCCAAGCCGCTGGCAACGACCGACCACCGCCGAGACAGCGCCGGGCTGACCTACGTCTATCCGGTCGTCTCGCGCCGCGCCGGCGGGGTTTCCGTCGGCATCAACCTGAATCCCAACAACGCCTGCAACTGGCGCTGCATCTATTGCCAGGTGCCCAGGCTGAAACGCGGCCCGGCGCCGTCGATCGACCTTGGCCGGCTGGAAGACGAGCTGCGCGGCTTCATCGCCGAGCTGCAACGGGGCGATTTCATGCAGAAGCAGGTTCCCGCCGAGGCGCGCAGAATTGCTGACCTGGCCTTTTCCGGCAACGGCGAGCCGACCTCGTCGCCCTGTTTCGTCGAGGCGATCGAACTGGCGGGGCGGGTGCTGCAGGAGGCCGGCCTGCGCGAGAGCGTGCCGATCCGGCTGATCACCAACGGCAGCCTGCTCGGCTGGCGCCGCGTGCAGGAAGGCGTGCGCCGCCTGGGCGAACTGGGCGGCGAGGTGTGGTTCAAGGTCGATGCCGGAACGGCCGAGGGGTTTCGCCGCATCAATGGCGTCGAGTTGTCGCCCGAGTCGGTGGCGCGCAACCTGCGCCGCTGCGCCAGGTTGTGCCGAACCTGGGTGCAGACCTGCCTTTTCGCCCTCGATGGAGCGGGTCCGAATGCGCAAGAAATCGACGCCTACGTGGCCTTGCTCGACAACGCTGGAGCGGCCAGCCTTGCCGGCGTGCATCTGTATGGCATCGCGCGCCAGCCCATGCAGCCGGAAGGGCCGCGCCTGTCGCGGCTGCCGGCGGCCGATATGGAAGCGGTTGCCGGCCGCCTGAGACAGATCGGGCTGAACGTGAGGATCAGTCCTTGAGGGGTTCGACGATCGCAGATCCTCCGTGCTTTCAGCATCCTGCTGCCGCCGGGCTTCGCAATTCGGGTAAAATTCAACACATTTCAAAGCACTAGAAACAGGCGCGATGGCCCTCATTGTCCAGAAATACGGTGGCACCTCGGTCGCTTCGCCAGAGCGGATCAAGAATGTCGCCCGGCGGGTGGCCAGCTGGCAGGCGAAGGGGCACCAGGTCGTGGTGGTCGTCTCGGCGATGAGTGGCGAGACGAACCGGCTGATCTCGCTGGCGAAGGAAATGCAGGCGGTCCCCGATCCGCGCGAGCTCGACGTCATCGCCTCGACCGGCGAGCAGGTGACCATCGGCCTGCTGTCGATGGCGCTGATGAATCTCGGCGTCAAGGCGCGCAGCTACACCGGCGGCCAGGTTCGCATCCTCACCGACAGCGCCTTCAACAAGGCGCGCATCGTCAGCATCGACGACGCCAGCATCAGGCGCGACCTCGACGGCGGCAGCGTGGTGGTGGTGGCCGGTTTCCAGGGCGTTGACGAGAACGGCAACATCACGACACTCGGGCGCGGCGGCTCGGACACCTCGGCGGTGGCCATCGCCACGGCGCTGCAGGCCGACGAATGCCAGATCTACACCGATGTCGATGGCGTCTACACGACGGATCCGCGCATCGTGCCGGAGGCGCGCAGGCTGGAGAAGATCACCTTCGAGGAAATGATGGAGATGGCCAGCCTCGGCTCGAAGGTGCTGCAGATCCGCTCGGTGGAATTCGCCGGCAAGTACAAGGTCAAGCTGCGTGTGCTGTCCAGCCTGGAGGATCTGGGTCGCGAGGGAACGGGCACGCTGATCACTACCGAGGACGACATCATGATGGAACAACCGACCATTTCCGGCATCGCCTTCAACCGTGACGAAGCCAAGCTGACCGTGCTTGGCGTGCCCGACCGCCCCGGCATCGCCTACCAGATCCTCGGCCCGGTGGCCGACGCCAACATCGACGTCGACATGATCATCCAGAACGTCGGCCATGACGGCACGACCGACTTCTCCTTCACCGTGCCGCGCGGTGAGTTCGCCCGGACGACGGCGATCCTCGAGCAGATCCGCGGGCACATCGGCGCGCGGCAGATCACCGGCGACAACAAGATCGCCAAGGTGTCGGTCGTCGGCGTCGGCATGCGCTCCCATGTCGGCATTGCCAGCAAGATGTTCCGCACGCTGGCCGAGGAGGGCATCAACATCCAGATGATCTCGACTTCCGAGATCAAGATCTCGGTGGTGATCGACGAGAAATACCTGGAGCTGGCCGTGCGCATCCTGCACAAGGCCTTCGATCTGGACCATGCGCCGGCGTGAGGCGGCGTTCCGGCCGGGCGCGGTTTGACCGGTCGGGGCGAAACCGGTAAGATCGCCCACCCTTCGGAGAGATGGCCGAGAGGTCGAAGGCGCTCCCCTGCTAAGGGAGTATGCGGGCAAAACCTGCATCGAGGGTTCGAATCCCTCTCTCTCCGCCACGTTTTGCTATAATTCGCACCCTCGCGCCCGTAGCTCAGCTGGATAGAGTACTTGGCTACGAACCAAGGGGTCAGGAGTTCGAATCTCTTCGGGCGCGCCATTCATATGCGGGGCGGGCACTGCCGGCCCCTCGTCGTTTCCGCACTCCGTCAAGACAGGTCCTCGAGGCGGCCTGCCCGTGCCAGTGATATGCGCGTCAGGCGCAGGGTTTTTTCTCGCGCCCGGGCGGAGTATCGTTGGCCCATCCATGCGCGCAAGCAGTCGCGGCAGTGGCCGCGTCGGCCGCCGCGCAGCGAAGGACATCCCATGGAAACGGTTGACGGCTTCGTCGGCGCCATCGGCAACACCCCGCTGATCCGCCTGCGCGGCCCGTCCGAGGCGACCGGCTGCGAGATCCTCGGCAAGGCGGAATTCCTCAATCCGGGCGGCTCGGTCAAGGATCGCGCGGCGCTCTACCTGATCCTCGACGGCGAGCGGCGCGGCGTCCTGCGGCCAGGCGGGCTGATCGTCGAGGGCACGGCGGGCAACACCGGCATCGGGCTGGCGCTGGTCGGCAACGCGCGCGGCTACCGCACCCTGATCGTCATTCCGCAGACGCAGAGCCAGGAGAAGAAGGACATGCTGCGGTTGTGCGGCGCCGAGCTGCGCGAGGTGCCGGCCGCGCCCTACCGCGATCCCGGCAACTACGTCCATGTGTCGCAGCGGCTGGCGGCGGAGAAGGGCGGCTTCTGGGCCAACCAGTGGGACAATCCGGCGAATGCCGAGGCCCATTACCGGACGACCGGGCCGGAGATCTGGCGCCAGGCCGGGGGCCGCATCGACGGCTTCACCTGCGCCATCGGCACCGGCGGCACGCTGGCCGGCATCAGCCGCTGCCTGAAGGAGCGCGACCCGAAGATCCGGATTGCCGTCGCCGATCCGCACGGGGCGGCCATGTACGGCTGGTTCAAGCACGGCGTGCTGGCGTCCGAAGGCGAGTCGATTACCGAGGGGATCGGCCAGGGCCGCGTGACGCGCAACGTCGCGCTGGCGCGGGTCGACGAGGCCTACCGCATCCCCGACAGCGAGGCGCTGCCGCTGATTTTCGCGCTGGCGCGCGACGAGGGGCTGCTGCTCGGCGGCTCCAGCGCCATCAACGTCGCGGCGGCGATCCGCCTGGCGCGCGAGCTGGGACCGGGGCACCGCGTCGTGACGATCCTCGCCGACTCGGGCACGCGCTACCAGTCGAAGCTCTACAACCGCGCCTTCCTGCAGGTGCGCGGGCTGCCGGCGCCGGACTGGCTCTGAATCATCCCGCGCGCCGCCGGGGACGGCGCGTTCAGGCCGGCAGCGGCGGCTCCTGCATCAGCGCGACCTGTTCGCGCAGCTCGAGGATGCGATCCTGCCAGTAATGCTGGGTGTTGAACCAGGGGAAGGCCGCCGGAAAGGCTGGGTCGTCCCAGCGCCGCGCCAGCCAGGCCGAGTAGTGCAGCAGGCGCAGGGTGCGCAGGGCCTCGATGAGATGCAGCTCGCGCCGGTCGAGTTCGCGGAAATCCTCGTAGCCGTCGAGCACCTCGCCGAGCTGCCGTGCCATCTCGTCGCGCTCGCCCGAGAGCAGCATCCACAGGTCCTGGATGGCCGGCCCCATGCGGCAGTCGTCGAAGTCGACGAAGTGCGGCCCGGGTGCCGCGCCCTCGTCGGTCCACAGCACGTTGCCGGCGTGGCAGTCGCCGTGCAGGCGGATCGCGGCCACCGGCCCGGCGCGCTCGTAGCAGTGGCGCGCCGCGTCCAGCGCCTGGTCGGCGACGCTGCTCCAGGCGGCGCGCAGGTCGGCGGGAATGAAGTCGCCTGCCAGCAGGAAGTCGCGCGACGCCTCGCCGAAACTGGCGAGGTCCAGCGTCGGGCGCGCTGCGAACGGGCGCTGCGCGCCGACGACGTGGAGGCGGCCGAGAAAGCGCCCCATCCATTGCAGCGTGCCGGGCCGCTCGAATTCCGGGGCGCGGCCGCCGCGCCGGGGAAACACCGCGAAACGGAAGCCGCCGTCGTGGTGCAGCGTGGCGTCGCCGAGGCGCAGCGGCGCCACGACCGGAATCTCCGCCGCGGCCAGTTCCGCGGCGAAGGCATGCTCCTCGAGGATGGCTTCGTCGCTCCAGCGCTCCGGCCGGTAGAATTTGGCGACGACCGGCGCGCCTTCGTCGAGGCCGGCCTGGTACACGCGGTTTTCGTAGCTGTTGAGGGCGAGCAGGCTGCCGCTGCAGGCCAGGCCGACGCCCTCGAGCGCGGCGAGGACCACCTCCGGCGTCAGGGCGGAGAAGGGATGCGCGCCGGTGATCATGGCGGCATTGTACGTTCGCGGCGAAGCGCTATCATGGCGGCTGCCGAAAAAAACGAAAAATGGCCGACTATCCCAGCCACCTCGTCCGCACCCACCACCTGTTCGACGGCAGCGAAATCACCCTCCGGCCGATCCGGCCCGACGATGCGGCCCTCGAGCAGGAGTTCGTGCGCGGACTGTCCGAGGATTCCCGCTACAACCGTTTCATGGGGCAGCTGCGCGAGCTGGCGCCGCGCAAGCTGCAATACCTCACCGAGATCGACTACGAGCGCCACATGGCGCTGATCGCCACGGCGCGAAAGGAAGGCCACGAGGTGCAGGTTGGCGTGGCGCGTTACGTGGTGGTGCCGAACAGCAGCAGCTGCGAATTCGCCATCACCGTCGCCGACGCCTGGCAGGGCACCGGCACAGCCGGCATCCTGATGCTGGCGCTGATGGACGTGGCGCGCAACGCCGGCCTGAAGACCATGGTCGGCTACGTGCTGTCGAGCAACCACAAGATGCTCAAGTTCTGCCGCCAGCTCGGCTTCGAGTTCCACCGTGACGAGGCCGGCGGCGACACCATTCACGTCGTCAAGAATCTTCTTGGTTACCAATGACTCTCAGCCAACGTTACGAACCGATACGGCATTGGCGGCGTGAGCGCCGCGGCGGCGCCCAAGCGACCGATCATGCCGGCCAGGTCGAAGCGCCGGTTGAAGCGGTACGCGAATTCGGCGAG
>CAUJIV010000127.1 GCA_963205435.1 Pseudomonadota bacterium | reverse complement strand
CGGCAGCACCGACTCGAACAGGGCGCGGAAGGCCGCCGCGCCGCCCTCGCCGGTGAACTGGCCAAGGTCGAGGCCGATGTCCCCGAACTGCCCGGCCGCGCGCTGCTGCGCCTGCGCAATCTGGTATTGCAGGCGCTCGGCATCGGTGTAGAAGGTCTGGAAGTAGGCCGACCAAAGCTGCTGCGCGCGCTCCAGACCGCCGGCCGCTTCGGTGATGTCGACCGCGAAGCGCACGATCTCCTCGCGGCTGCGATCCAGCGACACGCCGGCAAGACCGAGTGCCTCGTCAAGAAGCGCGGCCGACGCGGCCACGCGCTGATAGGTGGCCGCCAGCGCCTCGCCCGGCTCCTGAAGGTCCTCGATCAAGTCGGCGACCTGCGTGAGCGTGCCGCCCTCGCCGAGCAGCCCCGCGCCGCGACGGATGTCCGTCGCTGCGGCCAGCAACATCTGCGCGCCATCCATGAGCGTTGCGGCGTCCCCACGCCAGCGCTCGGCAATGGCCGATGCCTCGCCCTGGGCAACGGCCACGGTCTTCGCCAGCACGTCGGTCACTTCGCCAATCCCGCGCGCCACCCCGGCGCCGGCACCGGCGACCACATCCCCCGTCGCAGCGCCCGCGGCGGTGCTGGCGGCCTCCACGGTGGTGCCGAGGATCGAATCGATGGTGGCGATCATGGACTCGGCCATGATGCGCTGGGTGGCCGCTTCGGCCGTCTCTTCCTCCCAAGTGCGCCCCATCAGGTCGACGAAGTACTTCGTCGCCTTGACCTTGCCCTTCTTGTCGTACTCGACGACCGTGCGCAGGGCGGCGTCGATCATGGCCGGCGCTTCGCCGTTGAGCGCCCGCGCGGCATCCGTCATGACACCGCGCACGTTGTCGAACAGCTGCTGCGCCGCCTCCACCGCTTCATCGCTCGCGGTGACGCTGCGGTTGCGCCACTGGCGGCCGCCGAACAGTGCGCGCTGGCGCACCTCGCGGATGGTCTGCGATGCGCTGCCGCCTTCCTCCGACAGGTTGAGCGACGTGGTGCCGGACTCGGCGCGATACCGGGTGCCGAACACCTTGCCGCCCGTGATCATGTCGATCGCAGCAATGGCCGCGATGATCCAGCCGGCCACCGGGATTGCACCGGCCGCGCCCAGCGCGCCCGAGGTTGCGCCGGCTGCTGCGGACGCGCCGCCGGCCAGTGCGCCGGAGGCACCCAGCGCGGCGCCGTAGCCGACCGTGCCCAGCGCGTAGCCGGCGTAGCCGTAAGCGCCAGCTGCGGCGATCGAGCCCGCCGATCCAGTCGACGAGCCGCGGTTGGTCAGGCCGAAAGCTCCACCCGCCAGAGCGGCCAATGCGGGGAGCATGCTGGCGCCCGTGCCGCCACCGCCGCCGCCGAACAGTCGGCCGATGCCGCCCCCGTTGAACATGGCGCCCAGGAGCGATCCCGCCCCACCGCCGGCGCCCCCGCCAACATTGAAGATGCTGCGGAATAGCGCCATCAGACCAGAGGCGATCAATTCGCGCTTGAGGTCATCCAACAGGCGCTTGAAGTACCGTTTCACCCCGTCCGAACCGTCCAGGACGGCGTCGGCGAGGCCGTAGGCGAAGTCCTCCCATGCGCGGGCGGATTCTTCGGCGGCACGGCGGGATTCCGCATTGGCGTCTATCAGCTCGAACTGCGCCGCGACCTGCTTGCGTAACGCATCCTGCATCTCCGGGCTGAGCGCAATTGCGCCAGCCACGCCTCGGTTCACGGCGTCCTGTGCCTGCGCCACTGCGCGCAGCACCACCTCCTCGATGCGCCGCTGCTCGGTGGTCATGCCGGACAGGCGCGCCTCTTCCTGCATGTCGCGCAGCAGCCGCCCCACAACATTGGCCGCTTCCGCATCTGCCGCGATGATTTCCTGCTGACTACGCCGATAGGTGCCGAAAAGCCCCTCACGTGCCAGGCGGACGTTTTCAATGGCGCCAGCGAGCGCCTGCTGCTCTTCCGCCGATGCCGCGTGCGTGCCGATCAACTCGCGCTCCAGCGCGTCCAGCCGCTCCAACTCGTCAGCCAGCTGCATCGCGTTCTGCGCCAGCGGCCCGCCCAGGTCGCCCGCCATCTGGCGATAGGCGTCCGTCGCATCGCCGATGGCGCCGGTCAGCTTGCGCAGGCGCTGATCTTCGTCCCGCAGTGCCTTGTTGTGCGCCCGTGCCGCTGCGGTGGCGTTTGACTTCGCGTTTTTCGCCGCTTCAATGACCTTTAAATTGGCAATCCATGCCGCGCCCTGCTCGCGCATCGCGGCGATCACTCCGGGACCGAAGAGGGTCGGATTCATGGCCGCGAGTTGCTCGAACTGCGCCACCGCTTCCTGGACCACCTGCACTTGCGTCTTGCCTGCCGTCTTGACGTCCTCGGCCGCCTTGGCAGCGCCACTCGAGATCGTCGCGTAGAGCGCCCGCATCTGGTCTTCGGCAGATTGCAGGGCGGTCACCTCAGTCACCACGCCCGCGATGCCATCGCGGATGGCCTGGAAGGCGTCGACCAGGTTTGAGGCTGATGCAAGCCGCACGAGCGCATCGGTGCCAGCCTCCACCGCGGGCGCGAAGCGCTGCGCAAAGTCCTCGATGGCACCATCAACAGCGCCGGACAGCCAGTCCACCGATTCCTCAAGCGCCTCGATCTCGTTGCGGAGGTCCTGCAACCGACCGGACATCGCGGCGGCCGGAATCCCGGCGTTCTGCAAGCGCTCTTCCGTGTCAGCCAACTCGCGCCGCTTGGCTGCCAACTGCTCTTGAGCAGCGGCCAGTTCGCCGGCCGCGCTCGCGGTTTCACGGAACTGCGTCGCGAGAGTAGGAGGAAGGGTTGCGGCAGCCGCGAACTGAGCGGACATGCGCTCCAGCGCCGCAGACGTTTCGTCCAGTGAGCGGATGCCGCCTTCAAACTCGGCAATGCGCTCGCGCTCGGCATCACGCAGGGCCAGCAGCACGCCCACGAGAGCACCGGCCGCAGTCGCGGCCAGCACAAACGGGTTGCGCAGGAGTGCGGCGTTGAGGAATTTGACAGCGGCCGTGACTGCAGTCGTTCCGGCCGCCGCACTGACCAACGCTGGTACCAACGCAGCAGTGATCACCAGCGCGACTGGTGACAACACGTTCGCGAACGCCCCAAAGTTCTGCGCAACCAGCGAGATTGCGCCGGCGATCGCTGTCGATGCACCGGTCGATTCGTTCGCCGAGCCGACCCACATCAACGCAGCGTTCTGCAGCTGCTGCAGCGCACCAGAAATTGTGGTCTGCATGTTGCCGAACTGCGCGGCCACGCTTGCGGCACCCTCGCCAAGCGCCGTGACGATGACATCCGCCGTCAACTGCCCCTGCTCAGCCATTGCCCGCAGCTCCCCGCGGGTTTTCCCGAGCGACTGGCTCAGCAGCTCCATCAGGATCGGCGCCTGTTCCGACACCGAGTTGAACTCGTCGCCCCGCAATGCGCCCGCGGCCAGGCCCTGCGACAGTTGCACGATTGCAGCGCTCGCTTCGGCAGCCGATGCGCCGCTGGCCACGAACGCCTGGTTGATGGTCTGGGTGATGCCGATCAGCTGTTGCTGTCCGAGCCCGAGGTCAGCAGTCGCGCGCGCCATGCGCGTGTAAAGCTCAGCTGTGCTTTCGAAGCTGCTCCTGGTCGCCTGCGAGACCGCAAACAACTGCTGACGCACGCCAGCCAGTTCAGTCTCGCTGCTAGTGACGTTGCGGATTTTGCTGCTCAGGTTGGTGTAGGCGTCTGCCATCTGCGCGGCGACAGTGACACCCTGCTGCAGCTTCGCGAACGTAATACCGATGCCGGCCAACGACCCCAGGCTTGCCTGCATGTCTCCCAGCGACTTGCTGATCGAGTCGATACCGCGCTTGGTCTTGCCGTAGGTGGCATCCCCGGCCTTACCAAGCTTCTCAACGGACGCCGCAGCCTTGTCCATGCCCTCCGCGGCGGTCTTCCCGGCAGCGCCGGACGTCGTGCCGAGCTGGGCAAGCACGGCCTTGCTGGCGTTGATCGTCCCGATCAACTGGCCAGATTCAGCCGTTAGCCGTAGAGTGACGTTGGTATCAGCCACGGCAGGCACTCCCCATGCATACCGCCCGGAACGTCACGATGGCTCTGTTCTGCCTGGCCGCTTTTGTCAGCCTCGCTTGGCCGGCCGCCTTGTTCTGGTACGCGGTAATCGTAGTTGGCGGCTGGGTGCTTTTTGGCGCGGGGGTGGCCATGCTGATGCTGCTTGGCCTCACTGGGCCTTCTTCTGCTCCGCGTTGAGCCACCCAGCCGCCGCGCGCCCCATCACCATCAGGTCCGCGCTCAAGTCGCGCCAGCGGCTGCGCGGCACCCCATGCAGTTCCAGCGCCGCGTGGATTTCCCGCGCCGACAGCCCAAGGCACGCACCGGACATGCCGACGTGCGTCAACTGGCAGCTTTGATACACCGTGAACGCGCGCCAGTTGCATGCCCAGACCTCGATCTCGTACTCGCTGGTGTCTCCGCCCCGGAAGAACTCCCCCCGGCTCAGCGTGGCGTCGGGCGGGTCTGCCACCCGACGCATGCTGGCCTTGTCGCCGGCTAACGCCCGCGCAACCGCCTGGAGTTTCCCTGCCGCGCCTCACCGTACTGCTCGTAGTAGGCCTGGATCACGGCCGGGACCAGATAGGCCGACAGGCTGCCGGTCAGCACTTCGGCGAACGCCGCGTCGCCTTCCAACGGGCCTTCTTCGTTGCCGAGACCCTCGAAGCGGTCGAACAGCTCCCGCACCATCGCCTCGTCGCCGTCGCCCTCGCCTTCCCAGTTGGAGTACTTTTCCAGCATCGCCTTGTTCTCGGCCTTGCTGCGCACCTTGGCGTGGGCGATGAAACTGCCCTTGACCTGCGGGTTCTCCGGCGGGATGGCGATGCTGATCTTGATCGGCGCGGTGTGGACCTTTTTCGGGATGGTGAACATGATTTCTCTCTCTTGTCGTGGATGCTGCAAAAAGAGGGAGCAATCCTTGCCCCCTGAAAGCCCGGCGCGCACCCTGCGGGCGCGCCGGGGTGAGGGTTACGCAACGACGATGGATGTCGCCTTGGTGGCGACCAGGGCGGTGCCCGAGGTCGAATCCGTGGCGCGCACCGTGAAGTTGCTGGTCCCGGCGCCGCCGGAGGGCGTGCCGGTGATTTGCCCGGTGCTGGCGTTGATGGACAGGCCAGTCGGCAGGGTACCGGTGGAGATGTCCCAGGTGAGCGGCGCGGTGTAGACGCCGGAGGCCACCAGGCCATCGGCCACGTAGGCCACGCCGTTGACGCCGCCGTTCAGCGTGCCGTTGAGCGCGAAGGTGTCGTCGCCGTGCTCGATCCAGATCTCGTCGTTGCCGCTGCTGGACGGGATGGCCGGGCCGCTGATCTCCCAGCCGGTGTCGCCCTCGATGTCCACGCGCTTGATCTCGTCCACCTGGCCGCGGACGCCGACGATGGTGTAACGGCCGTCGGACTCGCTGAGCTTCCACTCCAGCGTGA
>CAUJIV010000126.1 GCA_963205435.1 Pseudomonadota bacterium | reverse complement strand
GCGGTCGAGTCCTGGCTTTCCCAGAAGGCGCGCTCCTCGGCTTCGTTCTTGAAACGCGGAATGGCTTTAGTCGGCTTGCGCATAAATCGTTCGCTCCTTCCGATGCATGTCCCGGGCGGAGATCACGCGAATCAGGCTGTCTGCCTTGCGCAGGGTGAAGGTCAGGTGCAACAAGCGCCCGGCGTCGGTCTGGCCCAGTGCGTGGTGCCTGGCTTCCCGCTGGCTGTGCTTCTCATCCGCCAGAAGCAGCAAGGGCATGTTGAAGAAGAGCTGCTCGGCCTCCGCCATCGACACGCCATGTTTCTCGTTCTTCCGTGCATTGCCGGCATCCCAATCGAAGCCGGTGATCCGGGAAAAATCGATCATTAGCGTATATTACGATTATATACGCCAGGGCGCAAGCTAACCGCGGCCTGCCGCTCCTGGTCGCGCGCCAGCTTGTATTCGATGGCGTCGACCAGCGCCTGCCAGGAGGCGTCGATGACGTCGGTGGACACGCCGATGGTGGTCCAGCTCTCGTGCTGGTCGGCCGATTCGATCAGCACGCGCACCTTGGCCGCCGAGGCGGCCCGGGAGTCGAGCACGCGCACCTTGTAGTCGGTGAGGCGCACCTCGCCGATGGCCGGGTAGAAGCGCTCGAGCGCCTTGCGCGCCGCCTTGTCGAGGGCGTTGACCGGGCCGTCGCCCTCGGCGGCGGTGATCTCCGTCTCGTCGCCGACGCGGACCTTGATCATCGCCGAGGAATTGGCGCCCGCGCCGGAAGGCTCGTTGACCATCACCTTGAACTCGATCAGCTCGAAGAAGGGCGCGTGCTTGCCGAGCATCTTGCGCACCACCAGCTCGAAGGACTGCTCGGCCGCCTCGAAGTGGTAGCCCTCGTGCTCGAGCTGCTTCAGGCGGTCGATGATCCTCTTCGTTTCGGGCGCGTTCTTGCCGATGCCGGGGGCCAGGGCCTGGATGCGGGCGAGCAGGGTGCTGCGGCCGGCGACCTCCGACATCAGCGTGCGGCGGCTGTTGCCGACGCGCTCGGGGTCGATGTGCTCGTAGGAGGCCGGGGTCTTCACCACGGCGTCGATGTGCATGCCGCCCTTGTGGGCGAAGGCGTCGGCGCCGACGTAGGCGGCCTTGTCGTTCAGGGGCAGGTTGGCGATCTCGGCCACCGCGCGCGCCAGCGAGGTCAGGGTGGCGAGGCTGTGCTCCGGCACGCAGGCGAAGCCGAGCTTGAGCTGCAGGTTGGGGATGATGGCGCACAGGTTGGCGTTGCCGCAGCGCTCGCCGATGCCGTTGATGGTGCCCTGCACCTGGCGGGCGCCGGCCTTGACCGCCATCACCGAGTTGGCCACCGCCAGCTCGGAGTCGTTGTGGCAGTGGATGCCGATCGGCGTGGCGAAGCGTTTCGCCACCTCGCCGGTGATCTCGTGGATCGTGTCGGGGAAGTTGCCGCCGTTGGTGTCGCACAGGCACAGCCAGTCGGCGCCGGCATCGGCCGCCGCCTGCAGCGTCGCCAGGGCGTAGTCGGGGCTGGCCCTGAAGCCGTCGAAGAAATGCTCGGCATCGTAGACGACTTCCTTGCCCTGCTGCTTGAGGTAGCGGACGGTGTCGCCGATCATGCGCAGGTTCTCGTCGGCATCGGCGCGCAGGATCTCGCGCACCTGGAAGTCCCAGCTCTTGCCGAAGATGGCCACGGCCGGCGTGCCGGCGGCGAGCAGCGAGCGCAGGTTGGTGTCTTCCTCGGCCCGGATGCCGACCTTGCGCGTGGCGCCGAAGGCGACCAGGCGGGCGTGCCGCAACTTGATGTCGCGCACGCGCTGGAAGAATTCGAGGTCCTTCGGGTTGGAGCCGGGGTTGCCGGCCTCGATGTAGCGCACGCCGAGCGCGTCGAGGCGCTCGACGATCTTCAGCTTGTCATCGACCGAGTAGGAGATACCCTGCGCCTGGGCGCCGTCACGCAGCGTGGAGTCGTAGATGGCGATCTGCTTCACGCCGCCATTTTATCGTGAGATTCGCTCGGCCCGCAGCGCATTTCGCCGGCGAATCAGGGGCGTATCAGAGCCGGCGTGCCATCGGGCACGAGATTCCAGACTTCCTCGATGGCGTCGTTGGCCAGGCCGATGCCGCCTGCCGTCCAGTCGCTGCCGGCGAGGGCGGCGGCGATGGGCCCGAGCCAGCCGGGCGTGCCGTGCAGCAGCAGGCTGCCGCCGGCGCGGCCAGCCGCGGCGGGAGATTGCCGGGCGAGGCGCAGGGCGAGATGGTTGGGGCCGTGCGGATGGCGCCCGGCGACCCGATAGCGGCCGGCCGGGGGCCCGCCGCTGCCGCCCAGCGAGACGGGATAGCTGCGCACGACGCGCCGGCCGCCGTTCAGCATGAGGCGGCGGCGCGCCTTGTCGACGACCAGCTCATCCACCCGCGGCGCGAGGATCGGCCACGGGCAGCCGGCGTGGTCGTCGAAGGCGCGCGTCCCGGCGAGGGCGACGGAGAGGCAGAGCGCGTCCGCGGGCCTCATGCGGGCACGGCCTCCGCTGTCGTCGCTGCCGCGACCCGAGGCAGGGCGGCGCTTTGATCCGGTGCCGGCCGGCTGGGCGGCCGCGGCTCGGGGCCTTCATCGCCGGCGACCTCGCCAAGCGGCGGCCAGGCGCATTCGACGCCGAGCGGCCAGCCGCCGTAGGGCGCGAGGCTTTCCATCAGCACGCTCTCCAGATGACGGCGCCGGCCAGGCCGGGCAGGGCGGCCGCCTGCGCCTCTTGCGCCAGCAGCAGCACGATGCCGGCGAGGACGACCGAGGCGGCGAGGCCGATGGCGAAAGCCAGGGCGATCCTGGCGGCGAGTTCGACGATGGCCAGCCGGCGGTGGCCACCGGCGAGCGATGCGGGCATGTTCATTTTTTCCTCCTTGCCGTGTCGGACGACATGCGTCCGTTTCGCATTGAAGCGGAGGAAGCGGGCGGCGGCCTGAGGGAAGCCGGGCGAAGCGGCGAAGAATTGTGGCGGAATCATGGCCGTGCCCCGCCCCGCCCTTCCGCGCCGAACGGTTTTCGGTATAGTCGGCGCCATGGCCAAGCGCATCGCCATCGTCGAGGACGAAGCCGCCATCCGCGCCAATTACGCGGAAGCGCTGGCGCGCCAGGGCTATGAAGTGGCCGCCTACGCCAGCCGTCCCGAGGCGCTGGCGGCGTTCCGCGCGCGTCTGCCCGACCTGGCGGTGATCGACGTCGGGCTGGGCGACGAGCCGGAAGGCGGCTTCGAGCTGTGCCGCGAGTTGCGCGCCCTGTCGCCGCGCCTGCCGATCATCTTCCTTTCGGCGCGCGACGGCGACTTCGACGTCGTCTCCGGCCTGCGCCTTGGCGCCGACGACTACCTGACCAAGGACATCAGCCTGCCCCACCTGCTGGCGCGCATCGCCGCCCTGTTCCGCCGCCTCGAGGTGCTGGCCGCGCCGCCCGCCGCCGAAGACGTGCTGGAGCGCGGGCCACTCAGGCTGGATGCGCGGCGCTTCACCGCCAGCTGGAAGGGCGCGCCGGTGGAACTGACGCTGACCGAATTCTGGCTGGTGCATGCCCTGGCGAGGTTCCCCGGCCACGTGAAGAGCCGCGAGCAGCTGATGCAGGAAGCCCGGCTGGTGGTCGACGAGGGCACCATCACCTCGCACGTCAAGCGCATCCGCCGCAAGTTCGAGGCTGCCGATGCGGCGTTCGACCGCATCGACACCGTGTATGGCATGGGCTATCGCTGGAAGGCCGGATGACAGCCGCCCTGCCAGGCCGTCGGCGCCCGCTGCGGCCATGAGGCCGCGACTGACGCTGCGCCTCAAGCTGGCGCTGGTCGCGCTGACGCTGCTCGCCCTGCCCTGGGCCGGCTGGCGCTACGTGCAGGAGATGGAGGGGTTCCTGCTGGAGGCGCAGCAGCAGGCGCTGCTGGCGACGGCGCGGGCGGTGGCGACCGCCCTGCACGACCGGCCGCAACTGATGCACTTGCAGCCGCCGCGAAGCGACGCCGCGCGCGAGGCGGTCGAGGAGAACCTCAGGCGCGCCGCCGAGCAGGCGGAGAAGAGCGGCCAGCCGGTGCTGGTCGAGGAAATCGGCCGCGAGTCGGGCGCGCCGACGGGCCAGCCGGAGGCGGAAATCGGCGCCATCCTGCGCGGGCTCGAGCGCTCGACCTCGCGCATCTGGGTGGTCAATCGCGAGCTGAAGCTGCTGGCGCTTGCCGGCAGCCTGAAGCCGGCGGAAGGCGCCGGCAAGGCGGCGGGCGGCGCGGGGGGCAGCACGGAAATGTGGCGCCGGCTGCTCGATTTCGTCGTGCCGCAGCCGACGGAAAATTTCGACGAGGCGCTCGATCCCGACGTGCTGGCGACCGGCCGCGAGATCGCCCACGCCCTGCTCGGCGCGCCTTCGACCCGGCTGCGCGCCAGCGCCGACGGCCGCGTCGTCATCGCCTCGGCGGCCTACCCGATCTGGAGCCGCGACGACGTCGTCGGCGCCGTCGTCGTCGAGGAGACGACCAACTCGATCCTCGCCGTGCGCCGCCAGGCGCTGGAGCGCCTGCTGCTGACGACGCTGGCGGCCTTCGTCCTCGCCGCCGCCGTGCTGCTCGGCTTCGCCACGCGGCTGTCGAGCCGCATCCGCCGCCTGCGCGACGAGGCGGAGGGCGCGGTGGACGCCCGCGGCCGCCTCGCGCATCTCGTCGCCGGCTCGCGTGCCGGGGACGAGATCGGCGACCTGTCGCGCAGCTTCTCCGCCGTGCTGGAGAAACTCGCCCAGCACCACGGCTACCTGGAGAGCCTGGCCGGGCGGCTGTCGCACGAGCTGCGCACGCCGATCGCCGTGGTGCGCTCCTCGCTGGAGAATCTCGGCCTCGAGCAGGACGCGCAGCAGCGGCGGGTATACCTGGCGCGGGCCGAAGAGGGCCTGGCGCGCCTGTCGAAGATCCTCACGCGCATGAGCGAGGCCAGCCGCCTCGAGCAGGGCCTGCGCAATGAAGCCCGCGTCCGCTTCGACCTCGCCGCGGTGCTGCGCGAGTGCGTCGAGGGCTACCGGCTCGCCTATCCGCGGCGCGAATTCGCGCTGAGCGCGCCCGCCGGGGCGCTCGAAGCGGAGGGCTCGCCCGACCTCTTCGCCCAGTTGCTCGACAAGCTGGTGGCGAACGCCGACGATTTCGGCGCGGCCGGCACGCCGATCCGCCTCGATTTGCAGCGCGCCGACGGCCAGGCGCGCCTGGAAGTGAGCAACAGCGGCCCGCTGCTGCCCAGGGAGGTCGAAGGCCGCCTGTTCGATTCGATGGTCTCGGCGCGCGGCGAGCAGGCGGCCGGCGAGCCGCACCTCGGCCTCGGCCTGTATGTCGCCCGCCTCATCGCCGAATTCCACGGCGGACGCATCACCGCCGCCAACCTGGCGGACGGCAGCGGCGTTCGCGTCGCGCTGACGCTGCCCCTGGCATGAGCGGCGAGCCGGCGCCCGTCTACGACCTGCTCATCGCCGGCGCCGGCATCAACGGCGCCGGCCTGGCGCGCGATGCCGCCGGCCGCGGCCTCAAGGTGCTGCTGGTCGACCAGGACGACATCGGCGGCGCCACCTCCTCGGCGTCGACCAAGCTGATCCACGGCGGCCTGCGCTATCTCGAGCATGGCGAATTCGGCCTGGTGCGCGAATCGCTCGGCGAGCGCGAGGTCCTGCTGGCGATCGCGCCCCATCTCGTCCGCGAGCAGCGCTTCGTCATACCGCAGGCGCCGGGCCAGCGGCCGCAATGGATGATCCGCCTCGGCCTGGCGCTCTACGACCGGCTGGCGCGCGGCTCGAGCCTGAGGCGGGCGCAGCGCGTCGCGCTGCGCGGCACGCCGCATGGCGCGCCGCTGCGGGAAGCGTTCGCCAGCGGCTTCGCCTATTCCGACCTCGCCACCGATGACGCACGCCTGACCCTGCTCAATGCGATCTCGGCGGCGCAGCTGGGCGCGCGCGTGCTGCCGCGCACCCGTCTCGCCGGCGCGCGCCGCCAGGGCCAGGCATGGCGCGCCACGCTGCTGGCGCAGGACGGCGCGGAGCAGGAAGCGGCGGCGCGCATCCTGGTCAACGCCGCCGGGCCGTGGGCGGCCGAGCTGCGCCGGACGCTCGCGGGAGAGGGCGGCAAGGACGCGCTGCGCCTGGTCAAGGGCAGCCACCTGGTGCTGCCGCGGCTCTATGCCGGCGAGCACGCCTACCTGCTGCAGGGCAGGGACGGCCGCGTCGTTTTCGTCATTCCCTTCGAGGAGGATTTCAGCCTGGTCGGCACCACCGAGGTGACGGTGGAAGCGCCGCAGGCCGAGCCGCGCATCGAGGCGGCCGAAGCCGAATATCTGTGCGCGGTCGTCGGCGAGTTCTTCGCCCGCGCGCCGCGGCCGCAGCAGGCGGCATGGTCCTTTGCCGGCATCCGCGCGCTCTACGATGACGGCAGCCGCAGCGACTCGGCGGTGAGCCGGGAATATCACCTTGCCGTCGATGACGAGCGCGGCGAAGCCCCGCTGCTGACGATCTACGGCGGCAAGCTGACGACCTATCGCCGCCTCGCCGAGCGCGCGCTCGAGCGGCTGCGACCCTGGCTGCCCGGGCTGCGGCCGGCCTGGAGCGCCGGCGTGCATCTGCCCGGCGGCGGCCTCGGCCCCTCAGGGCTGAATGGCCTGCTGCTGGAACTGGCGCGCCGCTATCCGCGACAGCCGCCGGAGCTGCTGCAGGCGCTGGCGCGGCGCCACGGCACGCTGGCGGCGCGCGTGCTCGGCGGGGCGCAGACGGAAGCGGAGCTGGGCGAGCACTTCGGCGGCGGCCTGCGCGCCGCCGAGGTGGATTACATGCTTGCTCAAGAATGGGCGCAAAGCGCCGATGACATTCTCTGGCGCCGCAGCAAATGCGGGCTGAAGGTCGATACGGCAGGACGCGAGCGCCTCATGCACTATCTTTCCGTCGCCTTGACAGCTTAGGCAGCGGCGCATAGTGTTGTCCGTTCCGCTGACGGCGCGGCGCGGGAGCGAGCGGGGACGGATTCGCCACGACAGCCCGGAGCCCGGGCCGAGCCGGCGCCACGGAGGCAGATCGTGTCGGATGACAGAACGCGCAGGGAGAGCTTTCTTGCCCGCGCCCCGTCGGGCGAGGACATTCCCTCTGTTCCGGTTGCAGGCAGCGATCCGGGCAGCGAGCCGACCATTTCCAGCATCCAGATCACGCAGCGGCAGGCGCGGCCGGCCTTCGGCGGCGCCTCGTCATCGCTGCTTCGCGCCTCCTCGGACTCGAACCGCTCTTCCACGCGCAATCATGTCGCCCTGCCGCCGGGCTATCCGTTGCAGGAATACACGATCGAGGCGGTTCTCGGCAGCGGCGGCTTCGGCATCACCTACCGGGCGCGCGACAACAACCTGCAGTGCCTGGTGGCCATCAAGGAATACCTGCCGAACGACCTGGCGGTGCGAGCCGCCGGCCAGACGGTGTGCGCCAAGACCGAGTCGGACACCCATGGCTATCGCATTGGCCTCGACGGCTTTCTTGCCGAGGCGCGCGTGCTGGCGACCTTTCGCCATCCCAACATCGTCCGCGTGACGCGCTTCTTCGAAGCCAACAACACCGCCTACATGGTGATGGACTACGAGCGCGGCGAGTCGTTGCGCGACTGGGTCAAGCAGCACGGGCCGGTGGACGAGGCGCAACTGCTGAGGATGTTCCTGCCGCTGCTCGAAGGGTTGGACGTGGTGCACAAGGCGAACGTGCTGCATCGCGACATCAAGCCGGCCAATCTCAACGTGCGCGACGACGATGGCAGTCTGGTGCTGCTCGATTTCGGCGCGGCGCGCTATGCCCGCACCGGCGAGAGCAGCAGCCTGACCAGCATCGTCACGCCAGGCTACGCGCCGCTCGAGCAATACCACACCCATGGCGCCCAGGGCCCCTGGTCCGATCTCTACGCGCTGGGCGGCGTGCTCTATTGGCTGGTGACGGGCGAAAAGCCGCTCGAGGCGCCCTCGCGGATCCGCAACGATCCCATGCCTTCGGCGCTGTCCCTGGCGGACGGCCGCTACAGCACGCAGTTATTGCGGGCCATCGACTGGGCGCTGACGCCGGATGAAGTGGATCGGCCGAAATCGGTGTCGCAGTTCCGGGCCGTGCTGACTGGCGAAGTGGCGGCACCGCCGCCGCCGTTTTCGCGGACGGTCGTGAATGTCGAAACGGCGCCGGCCTTGCCGCACAAGCAGCAGGGCAAGCCCGCTAGCAGGCTTGCGGTTCTGTTGGGAGCGGTCGCGGTGGCGGTGCTGCTGAGCGTCGGCATCTTCGCCTTTTATCCGCGCGCTCCTGAAATGCCGCCCGCCGACATGGCCGGCCTGCCGTCCGCGCCGCACCCTGCAAGGGCGCAGGAGCCAGTTGTCGCGCCGGCCGTGACCGGGCGACAGGCGCCCGCGGACAAGGCGAAGGCAGCGCCGGAAACGGCGAAGGCGGCGAAGCGGCATCACGAAAGCAAGCCTGACAGCCAGCGGCAACCCGAGACGCTGGCGAGGACGCCGACGGCGAATCCGGTCGAGGAAAAGCCGCAGGAGAAGGAAAAGGCCGCCGTCAGCACCGGCACGGTGATCTTGCAGGTAAACCCGCAGGGGGAGGTCGTCGTCGATGGCCGGAAGATGGGCAACTCGCCCCCGCTCAGGCAGCTCTCCCTCGCGGCGGGCGTCAAGCACAAGATCGAGATCTACGGCAGCGGCGTGCCGTATTACTGGACGGTGACCCTCAAGCCGGGGGAAAGGCGCGAGATCTACGCCAATTTCCAGCAGGGCAATTAGGCGACGCGCGCGAAAATCCGGATCCGGCAAGTCGCGCGCGCGGTGGCGCGAGAGCGTCGCCCGTCCGGCTAGGGCGCCGCGACGGATCCCTCGAGGTTCCGTAACCGCCGTTCGAGCGACTCGGCATCCAGCCGCAGCGCCTCGACGGCCGCGGTGAAGGCGGCCATCTCGGGCCTGCCGACGCCGGCCGGCCGCTCGTAGCGCAGGTATTCGGCAACGTTGTCCATCAGGCGCTGCCCGGCCGCGGAGGTGTCGGTGGCCAGGGTCTTCGCGCCTTTTGCGATGCGACGGGCGGCAATGTCGCCGACCACACGGCTCAAGTCCTCTTCCGCGTCCCATTCCAGATTGTTCAGGACGAAACCGAGGGCCTCGGCGAAGCCGGCGTCGCCGCTGAGGCGGGCGCCGCTCAGGGCGGACTTGCGCCCGGCCAGCAAGGCAAGCGGCGTCGTGGCCGGCAGAACGATCTCGACGGCCGGCTCGCCCGCGCCGACCGACTCGAAGCCGCCATCGGCGGCGATGCGGAATTCGATCGGCAGCGCGCCGAGAACCATGCGCGCGCGCCGGCCGGCGAAGGGCGCGAGCCTCTCGCGCGCCCAGGGCGCCGCGTCGAGCAGATGGTTGGCGGCGTGGAGGAAGGCGAGATCGAGCATTGCCCGGAGGGCGGATGAAGAACGGGGACCTGCCGGTCCCCGTTCAGTGAAGGCGCTGCTACTGCGCCTGCTGGATGCCGGCGATGACCCAGCCGCGGCTGCCGCTCACCGGCTTGACGAGATGCCAGATCTCGTCGAAGGGCTGCGGCGTCTCGCCCTCGGTCTCGCGGATCGCGCCGGAGAAGCGCACGCTGGCGACGTACTGGCCGGCTTCCTCGACGACCTCGAGCAAGCCGGCCTCCAGCGTGACGACATCGGTCTGCTGCTTCGCGCCGCCGGCCTCGCTCATCTGCAGGCGGATCTCGGCGAAGACTTCCGGCGTCGTGAAGTTGCGGATGTCCTCGATGTTGCCGGCGTCATGGGCGGCCTGCAGGCGCACGAAATTCAGCTTGGCCTGGCGCAGGAAGCCGTCGCTGTCAAAGCCGGCCGGGACATGTGCCTGTGTGCCGCCGCCCGCGGCAGGTGACGCCTCGAAGGGCATGGGCGCCGGCGCCTGGCCGGCGCCGGCGTATTGCACCGGCCGGCCCTGCGGCGCCGAGCGGCGCATCAACAGGCGGAAAAGGAACACGCCCACCATGACCAGCAGCAGGAGCATGACGAACGAAGCGAACTCCTCGCCCAGGCCGAGGTGTGAGAACAGGGCGGCCAGGCCGAGGCCGGCGGCCAGGCCGGCGATCGGGCCGAGCCAGCCGCCGCGGCTCGGGGCCGCGGCAGGCGCCGCGGCCGGCTTGGCCGGAGCCGCGGCGGGCGGCGCGACCTGCCTTGCGGGAGGCGGCGCGCTGCGCTGCATGCCGAAGCTGCGGCCGCCGCCAAGGCGACGCGCCTCGGCATCGTCGGCGGCGAGGCCGAGCCCCAGGATGACGGCGAAGAGGGCGACCAGAGCGTTTTTCATGCGTTTCCCCTTTCAGAACTTGTAACCGCGATGCAGGGCGACCACGCCGGCCGCCAGATTGAAGTATTCGACCTTGTCGAGGCCGGCCCGTTCCATCATCGCCTTCAGGGTTTCCTGGTCGGGATGCAGGCGGATCGACTCGGCCAGATAGCGGTAGCTCTCGCTGTCCTTGGCGACCTTGGCGCCCAGCCAGGGCAGAACCTTGAAGGAATAGAAGTCGTAGGCCGGCGCCAGCGGCTGCCAGACCCTGGAGAACTCGAGGATCAGCAGGCGCCCGCCCGGGCGCAGCACGCGCGCCATCTCGGCCAGCGCCCGCTCCTTGCGTGTCATGTTGCGCAGGCCGAAGGCGCAGCAGACGCAGTCGAAATGGTCCGCCGGAAAGGGCAGCTTCTCGGCGTCGCACTGCGCCGCCGGCATGAGCAGGCCATGGTCGATCAGGCGGTCGCGGCCGCGCGCCAGCATGGCGTTGTTGATGTCGGTCAGCCACACTTCGCCCGATTCGCCGACGCGCCGCGCGAAGGCCAGCGAGAGGTCGGCGGTGCCGCCGGCGACGTCGAGCACGCGGTCGCCCTGGCGCACGCCCGAGGCCTCGATGGCGAAGGCCTTCCACAGCCGGTGCAGGCCGAGCGACATCAGGTCGTTCATCAGGTCGTAGCGGCCGGCGACCGAATCGAAGACGCCGGCGACGCGCTTCGCCTTTTCGTCCTCGGCGACCTGCTGGTAGCCGAAATGCGTGGTCTCGCGGTTCATGTTCTGGGCGTGGAAGCTGTCGCGCCGTGTGAGTTCACGGAATCAGGGTCAGGCCGCTTTCGCTGCGCCAGCAGGCTGGACGACCGGCATCCGTCCTCCGGCGCCGGAGCCGTGCCGCCGCTCGGCTCAGTAATGGCCGCCGCCGCGCTTCTTCAGCAGGCCGGGCGGCAGCCGGTCGGGGAATTTCGGTCCGGTATGGGGCACGGGGTCGCGGCTCTTGCCGGCTTTTTCCATGCGGTCGAGATACTGTTGCCAGAGAGTGTCTCGGTTCATCCCCAGCCAGTAGAGGTGGTCCCATGAATAGAGGCCGCTGTCGTGGCCGTCGGAGAAAATCGGCCGGACCGAATAAACGCCGACCGGCTCGAGCTGCTTGATTTCGACATCGCGCTTGCCGACCTGCAGGGTTTCCTGGCCGGGGCCATGGCCGCGCACTTCCGCCGAGGGGCTATAGACGCGCAGCAGCTCGTAGGGCAACTCGAAGCGCTGGCCGTCGGAGAAGGCAATTTCCATCATGCGCGATTTCTGGTGCAGCTTGATTTCCGTGGGTGTCGGGGTCTGGTTGTCTAGGCCGCCCATGTCTGTCTCCAGGCGTTGCTTGGGAGCGTCATCATACCGCAGAAGGCCTGCGCGAAAAGCCTGTCGGGCGCAGGGAGAAAGCGGCGCCGGCTCAGATCCGCGTGAAGCTGACGCGCTCGAAATCGAGGCCGGACGCGAGCGTTTCGTCGAGGCGCAGCGTGACCTGGCCGCCGACGTAGGCTTCGATGACGCGCCGCGGCTGGAACATGCCGCGCGGCAGCACCAGGCTGGCCGCTTCCTTCAGCGAAGGCAGCTCCGGCAGCAGGAAGGCGCGCACGTAGCGCTCGGACACCGAGACGTTGAGGCCGGCCGGGCGCACGGCGATGCCCTGCGGCAGGCCGGCGAGGACCGGGCCGCCGATGAGCAGCGCGTCCCCCTGCATCATGCACCAGCTGACCCGGGCCAGCAGGAAGTGCTCGCCGTCGGGCGGCTTCAGTCCGAACAGCTGGCCGAGCGCGACGCGGGCGCCGGCGCCGGCGCGCTTCAGTCGGAAACCGGAAACCGACTGGTCGGCGACGGCCCAGGTTTCCAGCGGATAGGCCAGTTGCGCGCGGGAAGCCTGCACGCTCAGCCGCGTCGGATCGAGCTGATCGCGGAAAGTCCAGATGCGGTCCATGTCCTCGCGGGAATACATGCGGACGTTCTCCGGCTGATGGAACTCCTCGCCGCTGACATGGTAGTGAATCGCCTCGAAGCCGAAGCAGACCCGGGCCTCGCCGCTGGCGCCGCGACGCTGGAAGCGCCGCGGCGAGGCGCTGAGGCACCAGGGCTTGTAGAGCTGGCGCAGCAGCGAACCGGCCGTCATCGGCGGGCAGTCTTCGCCCAGCCCGAGCTCGGCCGGCGCCACGCCTGACTTGGTCTGCGCCAGCGTTTCCTGAAAGGCGTCCGCCAGCTGGCGCGTGTCGAAATGGCGCGCGTTCTCGCTGCGCGGCAGGTGTTCGAGCGGGCGCGTGCTGGCGTCGAGCATGAGATCGATGCCGTAGGCGCGCTTCTCGGCCGGCTCACTCACCGGCAGGATGGCCGTCAGCGGCGCGAAGCGGCTCGCCCAGCGGCAGATCAGCGACAGCTCCTGCCCGCTGCGGCCGTAGGGATTGGCCAGGTCGACCAGCAGCACGCTGGCATAGGCCTCGGCGGGAGACTGGTGGTGGCCCGCCTCGTTGAGCGGCTCCGCCACCTGGGTCTGGTCGATGCCCCATTCCTCCGCCGTGGCGAAATAGCCATGCAGGTCGATCCATGCGCCGGGCGCGGCCGCCTGGCGGGCGCGGAAGCATTCGATGATGACGCGGCCGGCGCAATGCACGCAGCGCTGGCAAATCCGGGCCAGCCAGTCCTGCGACGGCTGAACGTCGGCGCCGAGCTGCGCCACATGGGCATAGGCGCGCGCCATGGCCTGCCACAGCGCGATGACCTTGCCGAAGGCTTCCGCCTCGGCCGTCAGGAGCGGCAGGGGCTTGCCGGCGTAATGGCGGGCCAATTCGCCCTGCAGGAAGGCCAGCGGCTCGCGCGCCGCTTCCAGCACCTCGAGGTAGGCCGGCGCCGCGGGCGGGCGGCGGGCGAGACCGGCGAGCAGGCGGGCCAGGGTCTGCTGCGCCTCGGGCGCGTTGGCGAGCGGCAGGCGGGCGATCAGCGTCTTGCAGGCAGCCGCGTCCGCCGTATCGATGGACAGGGGCGCGAGGTCGTGAGTCATGGCCGCCAGCCTGCCGCATAACGGCGGAGAGTGCCGTGTCGCCCGCAAAGGGCCGCTTGCCGAGAAGCGAAGCCGAAATCCTTCATTCCGCCTCCTGTCCTCCGGCCAGAATGCCGGAAAAAGCCGCGAGCAGCGCCTGAACATCGACCGGCCGGCGCGGCGCCGGCTGGCGCATCTCCCCGCCCCAGACTGGGTTGGGGAAATGGCGGTCATCCTGCCAGCGCGGGATGACGTGCCAGTGCAGGTGAGGCACGACGTTGCCGAGGCTGGCGAGGTTGATCTTGTCAGGCCTCAGGGTAAGGCGCAAGGCTTTCTCTGCGGCGAACACCACCGCCATCAGGTGGCGCTGCTCGGTTGCCGAAAGATCGCTCATCTCGGCGGCATGGCGGCGCCAGATGACGCGGCAGAAGCCCGGGTAATCCGGATCGTCCACGAGCACCAGGCGGCAGCAGTCGTCCTGCCAGAGCAACCGGCCGCCCGGATCCCGGCATAACGGGCAGTCGGTCATTTCGCGCCCGCGCCCGTCCCGCATGCGGCAGGCAACCGCCCCGACCCGGTTTCCCGGCGCTGCGCTGTTCTTTCCATGATCCTCGCCATTGTCATCGATTTATTACGGCAGGCACGGCTTCCTGCCGCAGGGCCGGCAGCAAGCCGTGAATCCGCAATCCGGCAGGACCCTCGGAATGGTTCGTCCGATTCAAGCGGGGGCTCTTCTGCCAGGATATTAGATTACACATTAATATCATCCAAGAACCTATTGATTTTTCATAATGTATGCTATTCTAAAATCTCCTGGACTCAGTGAGGCGCGACTGGAGAATCGATCTTTTCGCCATGGTGAAGAAGAACGTTCTGATGCTGCTGGCGCTGGTCTCGCTGCCGATCCCGGCTGCGCTGGCCCAGACCGTGCCGGAGTTCTCCGCGCAGGAGCAGTTTCGCCAGAAGGAGCGGGAGCGGGAGTTGCGCCAGCAGCAGGAGCGGGAGCCGGAAGTGCGCCTGCCGCGGACAGCATCTCCGCAAGCGGCCGGAATCATTCCGGAAGACGAGCAGCCCTGCTTCCCGATCCTGCGCATCGTGCTGGCCGGGGACGAGGCGGCCGCCTTCTCCTTCGCCCTGCGGCGCCTGCTGGAACATCCCGACAGGGTGGCAGGCCGTTGCATCGGCGCGCGCGGCATCAACGCGATCGCCGCCTTCCTGCAGAACGAAATCATCCGCGCCGGCTACGTGACCACCCGAGTGCTGGCCGGCGCGCAGGACCTGAAGACCGGCGAGCTGGTCCTGACGGTGATTCCGGGCCGCGTGCGCGCCGTGCGCTTCGCGCCGGGCACCGATCCGCGCGTCTCGCTGCCCGCCGCCTTTCCGCTCGCCCCCGGCGACCTGCTCAACCTGCGCGACATCGAGCAGGGCCTGGAGAACCTCAAGCGGCCGGCGACCGCCGATGCCGACATCCGCATCGAGCCGGCCGAGGCGGCCGATGCCGCGGCCGGCGAGAGCGATCTCGTCATCAGCTACCGGCAGGCGTTTCCGCTGCGCCTGACGCTCTCGGCCGACGACGCCGGCAGCCGCGCCACCGGCAAGCGCCAGGCCGGCGCCACCCTGTCGGCGGAAAATCCGCTCGGCCTGAGCGACCTGTTCTATGTGAACCTGAGCCGCGGCATCGGCAATGGCGATGCGGGCAAGCGCGGCACGCGCAGCCATACCCTGCACTATTCCGTGCCCTTCGGCTACTGGAGCCTCGGCATGACCGCCGGCCGCTACCGCTACAACCAGACGGTGGCCGGCATCAGCCAGAACTACATCTATAGCGGAACCAGCAGCAGCGCCGAGCTGAAGCTGTCGCGGGTCCTCTACCGCGACGCCGTGCGCAAGACCGGCGCGTCGTTGCGCGGCTGGCTGAGGACCTCGCGCAACTTCATCGATGACGCCGAGATCGAGGTGCAGCGCCGGCGCATGGCCGGCTGGGAAGCCGCCTTGCGGCATCGCGAGTTCATCGGTCCGGCCGTCCTCGACGGCGGCCTGGCCTGGCGCCAGGGCACCGGCGCCTTCAACGCCCTGCATGCGCCCGAGGAGCCTTTCGGCGAAGGCACTTCGCGCCCGCGCATCGTCCTCGCCGACGCGGCGCTGCAGCTGCCCTTCCGGCTGGCCGGCCAGTCGTTCCGCTACGGCGCTGTCTGGCGCGGGCAATGGAATCGCACGCCGCTCGTGCCCCAGGACCGCTTCGCCATCGGCGGCCGCTACACCGTGCGCGGCTTCGACGGCGAGAACGTGCTGATGGCCGAGCGCGGCCAGCTCCTGCGCAACGATCTCGGCTGGCTGCTGGGAGACAGCGGCCAGGAGCTCTACCTCGGCGTCGACTACGGCCGCGTCGCCGGCGCCTCGGCCGACTTGCTGGTCGGCCGCGAGCTGGCCGGCGCCGCGCTGGGCTTGCGCGGCAGCTTCCGGGATTTCAGCTACGATGTCTTTGCCGGCCGGCCGATTTCGAGGCCGACCCACTTCAGGACCGCCGGGACAACGGCCGGCTTCAATCTCAACCTGACGTTCTAGTTCCGCTTCGCGCCGCACTGCGCTGAATCTGCAGCAGGCGAGCCAGTCGCGATCCCGCGCCGCATGCCGCCGCCGGCTTTGCCAGCCCTGGCGGAAGCCGCTGCAGGAACATACACACGCAAATACGATAGTCCGAACGGACTATTCGGGAATATTCATGCCGCTTCAAAATAGTCCGAACGGACTATTGCCCTCTTTCACCGCGGTTCCTACCATACCTCCAGCTGCAAATATAACCAGAAAAACCTAGCCGCCGCAGAGCGGCGCATCTGGCTCACTTTCGCAAGTTCCGGCGTCGGCATCTCGCAAGAGCGCTGACGCGGTTCCGCCATGGCGGAACGCTTTCGAGGAGGGAGTCATATGCCAGCCATCTCTCGCCAGCCGCGCGGTTCCCGGCGCAGCCGGGAAATCGCAAGCCGCCGCGCCGAATCCACGCCGTTGCCCCGCAACCGCGTGGGCCCGCTGTTTCGGTGCCGGCCATGAAGGTGGGCGCTTTCCAAATCATCGCACCCGGCCTGATTGCCCAGACCTGGAATGAGGCGGAGGCCCTGGGCAGCGCAGTCTGGTTATGGATGAACTCGGCAACGCATCGTGACTTTCCACTGCATGCGCTGCCGGTCTTGTTGCTGCCTGCCATAAAAAATCGGCAGTTTGTTCTGGCCATCGAATCCGGCCGGCCGGTCTTCTATCTCTCCTGGGCGACCTTCAGCGAGCAAGCGGAAAAGCGCTATCTCGCCAACAGCCCGCTGCGAATGCCGGAAGCCGACTGGAAAAGCGGGGATCGCTTGTGGTTTCTCGATTGGCTTGCTCCGTTTGGCCATAGCCGAGCCATGGGCCAAATCATGAAACGCCAGATTTTCGCCAACCGATGGGGCCGGGCCCTCTATCACCGGGGAGACGAGCGCGGCTTGCAAATCAAGGAATTTCGAGGCCTCGCGACTCTGCCGGAAGAGGCCCGCCAGTGGCTCGACAGCCATCCGGTGGCCTGGCCGCAGCGCTCCCCGGCGCAAGAAGCAAAGACCGCTGATGCACTCTGATCCGAGGACACGAGAATGAACAAGCGACTCTATCGCGTGATCTTCAACCGCGCGCGCGGCCAGTTGATGGCGGTAGCCGAGACCTGTGCCGGCTCGGGAAAATCCTGCGGGCGCGGCCTTGCCAGGCAAGCCTGTGCGGGAGGAAGCAAGCGCCGCCAGGAAGCGATCGGCGTGATCCGTCCCCTCCTGGCCTCGCTGTGGTGCTTGTGGGGCCTGACGACGGCGCCGATCGCCCTGGCGCAAATCGTCGCCGATCCGACGGCGCCGGCCAGCCAGCAGCCAACGGTCGGGGCGGCCGGCAACGGCGTGCCGCTGGTCAACATCCGCACGCCCAGCCCGGCGGGCGTCTCGCGCAATACCTACTCCCGGTTCGACGTGGAGCAGCGTGGCGCCATCCTCAACAATGCGCGCACCAATGCGCAGACCCAGCTCGGCGGCTGGGTGCAGGGCAACCCTCATCTTGCCGGCGGCTCGGCGCGCATCATTCTCAACGAGGTCAATTCGAGCAATCCCAGCCTGCTCGGCGGCCATGTCGAGGTGGCCGGCAGTCGCGCCGAGGTAGTGATTGCCAATCCGGCCGGCGTCACCTGCAACGGCTGCGGCTTCATCAACGCCAGCCGCGCCACCCTCACCACCGGCACGCCGATCGTCAATGGCGGCAACCTCGAGGGCTACCGCGTCGAGCGCGGCAAGGTCGTCGTCCAGGGTGATGGCCTCGACGCCTCCAGCGCCGATTACACCGACCTCATCGCCCGCGCCGTCGAGGTGAATGCCGGCATCTGGGCGAGGCAGCTCAAGGTGACCGCCGGCGCCAACCGGGTCGATGCGCAAAACACGGTGGCCACGCCGATCGCCGGCGCCGGCGCGGCGCCTGAGGTCGCCATCGACGTCGCCCGGCTCGGCGGCATGTACGCCAACAAGATCGTCCTCGTCGGCGGCGAGGCCGGCGTCGGCGTGCGCAATGCCGGCCATCTCGGCGCCGCCGCCGGCGAGATCCGCGTTACCGCCGACGGCCGCATCGAGAACAGCGGCGCCATGCAGGCGGCGGGCGCCCTGGCGCTCGGCGCCGGCGGCGACGTGGCCAACAGCGGGACGCTGTATGCGAGGGGCGACCAGGAGCTTGTCGCCGGCGGCAGCATCGGCAACGCCGGAATCGTCGCCGCGCGCGGCGATGTCCGCCTGGCGGCCGGCGGACGCATCGACAGCGCGGCCGGCAGCGTGCTTGCCGCCGGCCTGAACGAAGATGGCACGCTTGGTTTCAGTGGCGATCTGGCTGCCACGGCCGGTGAGGCCCTCGTCGCGAAGGGACAGAGCGTCGCCGGCGGCAGCCTGAACCTGTCGGCCGCGCGGCTCGATCTGTCCGACGGCCTCGTCGCCGCGCGCGGCATCGCCTTGCAGGCGCGGGAGGAAGACATCGACGCCCGCCGGGCGCTGATCGTCGCCGATCAGGCGCTGGAAATGCGCTCCGCACAAGGCCTCGACGCCCGCGAGGCGCAAATTTCCGGCGGCGCGCTGCAGATCCACGCCCGTTCCATCGACAACCGGCAGGGCAGGCTGGTGCAGGCAGGCAACAATGCCGGCGCCATTCAGGCCGACACCCGCCTGGACAATCGGGACGGCATGATCGCGAGCCGCGACGGCTCGCTGGCGATCGCTGCGGGCACGCTGGACAACGGCAGCGGTCTGATCGCCGCCGATGGCGCGCTGGAAATCGCCGCCTCGACGCTGGACAACGGCGCCGGAGGAGAGATCGCCGCCCGCGACACGCGGCTGGCGGTGTCGGGCACCCTGGCCAACCGCGGCCTCATCGATGGAAACGATGTCTTGCTGAAAACCCCGGCCCTGGAAAACCTCGGCAGCGGAAGAATCTACGGCGGCCATCTCGCCATCGAGGCCGGGACCCTGACCAATGCCGCGGAAGAAGGACGAGCCCCCGTCATAGCCGCGCGCGAGCGGCTCGACATCGGCGCAAACGCCATCAGCAACAGCGGGCAGGCGATCATCTACAGCGACGGGGATCTTGCCATGGGCGGCAGCCTCGATGCCGCAAGGCAGGCGCAGGGCCGGGCCGCGACGATCGACAACGACGGCGCCACCATCGAAGCAGCGGGAAGCGCCGAGATCAGCGCCCGGACGGTCAATAACGCCAACCCGGATTTCAGCACCACGACCGAGATCGTGCGAACCGAGAGCGTGACCGAGTATGCGGGAGCCGGCTCGCCCAACCGCTACGCGCCGAACGCGCCGGGCGTATATCTTTTCGACAATGAGTCGATTTATTTGCATACGCCGGAAGGCGACTTCAAGGAATGGAAGGCCTACAGCTACACCCGCACCACGACGGAAACCCGGGTGGCGAGCTCCGAACCGGCGCAGATCCTTTCCGGCGCGCAGATGCGCATCAATGCGGAAACCCTCAACAACGACAAAAGCCGCATCATCGCCGGCGGGACATTGAGCGGCGACATTGGCACGCTCATCAACACCGAGGTGGTTGGCGAGAGAACCATCACCGACGCGGGCACCGCGACTTCCTACTGGCGCAAGCAACGCAAGGGGCGCGACACCACGGGGGTCAGCGTCGAGGCCTACAATCCGGCGCCCACGGTCCAGTCAATTTCCCTGACGCCGACGGTCTTCAAGGGAAATGCCGAGCCGGTAGGCCATGCGCCGGGCGGCCGCGCAGTCACGCCGATCACCCAGATCGCGCTGCCGCTCGAAGGCGGCGAAGAGGCCGCGAGGACGGTGGTGCGAAGCGGTGGCATCAGCGTCAGCGTGCCCGGCAGCAGCCTGTACATGGTTCATCCCGAATCCACGGCCCGCTATCTCGTCGAGACCGACCCGCGCTTCGCCGATTACCGCACCTGGATCAGCTCGGACTGGATGCTGGCCCAGCTCGGCCTCGACCCGGCGCTGTCGCAAAAGCGCCTGGGCGACGGCTTCTACGAGCAGCGCCTGCTGCGCGAGCAGGTGGCCAATCTCACCGGCCGGCGTTTCCTCGACGGCCATGCCAGCGACGAGGCCCAGTACCAGGCCCTGATGGCAGCGGGTGTCAGCTACGCCCGCGAATGGAATCTGGTGCCCGGCGTCGCGCTGACGGCCGAGCAGATGGCCCGGCTCACCAGCGACATTGTCTGGCTGGTGGAAAAGGAAGTCCGGCTTGCCGACGGCGGCGCGACCAGGGCGCTGGTGCCGCAGCTGTATGTCCGCGTCAGGGAGGGCGACCTGCAATCGGGCGGCGCGCTGATCGCGGGCAATGATGTCAGGCTCGGCCTCGCCGGCGACCTGGCCAACAGCGGCACGATTGCGGCAAACCGGGTTCTCGCCGTCGATGCCGAGAACATCCGCAACCTGCAGGGCCGCCTCCTCGGGAACGATGTCGGCCTGAGCGCAAGAACCGACCTCGACAACATCGGCGGCACGATTGCCGCCAACAACAGCCTGCTTGCCGTTGCCGGGCGCGACCTCAACGCGGTCAGCCCGACGCGCGCGCAAACCGGCCCGCAGGGTGGCCGCGTCAATATCGAGCGGGTGGCCACCTTGCAGGTGACCGGCGCCGCCGGCGAACTTGTCGCCGCCGCCGGCCGCGACATCAACCTCATCGCCGCCGCCATCCACAATGCGGCGCCGGCCGCGGCGGGCGCCCCTGCCGGCAGCACGACGATCAGCGCCGGCAACAACCTCAACCTGGGCACCGTCGCCGAGAGCAGCAGCGAACGCATCGTCTGGGACGGCAGCAACCATCTCAGCGAGTCGCGCCGGACCGATGTCGGCACCTCGATCCAGTCACGGGGAGAGCTGGTCTTGCAGGCGGGCAACAGCCTGAATGCGCGGGGCGCGCAAGCGACCAGCAGCGAGGGCGCACTGACCGTCATCGCGGGCAACGACATCACGCTTGCCGCCGGCGAAGCGAATGTGCAGGTCGACGAGGCGCACAAGCACAAGGGCCGCAGCAGCGCTTTCGCCAGCAAGACCGTCACGACGCGCGATACCCTCGACCAGACAAGCGCGCTGCCGAGCGCCTTCTCCGGCCAGCATGTCAGCGTCCTGGCCGGGCGCGACATCACCCTCGCCGGCGCCAATATCGTCTCGGACGAGGCCACCTCGCTCGCCGCCGGCGGAAACATCGCCATCGCGGCGGCAGCCGAGTCGCACGAGGAGCGCCACGAGAAGACGACCAAGAAATCCGGCATCTTCAGCTCGGGCGGCTTCGGCATCACCATCGGCAGCCAGAGCCTGGCGAAGAAGCTGGACGACGAATCGCTGACCTCGGCCCCCTCCACCGTCGGCAGCATCGCCGGCGACGTGCGGATCGAGGCCGGCGGCAACTACCGCCAGACCGGCTCCGACCTCCTCGCCCCGGCCGGCGACATCAGCGTCGCCGCCCGCCGCATCGACATCGACGAAGCGCGCGACGTGCGCACCATCCGCCAGGAAACCAAGGCGAAGCAGAGCGGGCTGACCATCAGCATCAGCAACCCCGTCGTATCCGCCGTGCAGACGGCCCAGGCCATGAGCCAGGCGGCCAAAGATGCGCCGGGCGGCCGCATGGGCGCCCTGGCCGCCGCCGGCGCCGGCCTGACCGCCTACAACACCGTCGCCGCCATCCAGGCCGGCCAGGGCCGGCCGATGACCGACAGCGACGGGGTCGTGCGCGACAACCAGATTCCCGTCACCGACGGCAAGGGCAACATCGTCGGCTCGCGCGACGCCAACCTCGCCGACCAGGCGGGCGGCATCAGCCTCAACATCAGCCTTGGCAGCTCCAAGAGCCAGAGCAAGAGCGTCCAGCTCATCGAATCGGCCGCCGGCTCCAGCCTCGTCGCCGGCGGCGACATCACCCTGGCGGCCAGCGGCGCCGGCGCCGAGTCCGACCTCACCCTCCAGGGCAGCCGCGCCCAGGCCGGGCAAAACCTCGCCCTCCTCGCCGAGGACGAAGTGCGCCTGCTCGCCGCCCGCAACCAGAGCACGCTCGAAGCCAGCAACAAGAGTTCCAGCGCCAGCATTGGCGTGAGCATCGGCCTTGGCGCGGCCCAAAGCGGCGTCGCCATCACCGCCAGCGCAAGCCGCGGCAAGGGCAGCGCGGAGGGCAACGACATTGGTTACGCCAACGCCGAGGCCAGCGCCGGCGACACCCTCTACCTCGTCTCGGGCGGCGACGCCACCCTCAGGGGTGCCACCGCCGCCGGGCAAAGAGTCGTCGCCGACATCGGCGGCAACCTCCTCATCGAGAGCCTGCAAGACGAGAGCCAATACCGCAGCCGGCAGAACAGCGCAGGTATCAGCGTCGGCATCCCGCTCGCCGGCTCATTCTCGCTGCCTTCGACCACCAGCTCGAGCAGCAAGACAGCCAGCGACTATGCAAGCGTTGTCGAGCAGAGCGGCATCTTCGCCGGTGACGAAGGCTTCGACATCAGGGTCGGCCGGAATACCGATCTCAAGGGCGCCGTGATCGCCAGCAGCGACAAGGCGGCCGAGGAAGACCGCAACCGCCTGGTGACGGGCACGCTGAGCGTGAGCGATCTTGCCAATCATGCGCAGGCCAGCGCCAGCAGCCGGGCCCTGGTCGGGATCGATGTCCTGACCCAGGGCAAATACGGCGTCGTCAAGGGAGTTACCGCCAATGCGCTGAACAACACGCGCGAATCCGAAAGCAGCGAAGGCCGCACCCTATCCGCCATCAGCAAGGCGGGCATCCGCATTACCGATCCGGAAGGCCAGCAGGCGCTGACGGGCGAAGACCCCGAGCAACTGCTCGCCAGCCTCAATCGCCAGGTCGAAGGCTCAAACGAGCCGGCGGCAAGGCTGGATCATGGCAAGCTGGAGAAGTCCGTCGAATCGCAGCAACGCATCCGTGAGGAGACGATCCGGGCCGTCACCGCGCTCGCCGACGAAGCCTACCGCTCGCGCTTTCTGACGAAGCCGATCCCGCTGAAGATCGACTGCACGGCGAGCACGATTGAATGCATCAACGATCCCAGCCTGCTGGTCTACCGCCAGGCGACGGCCGAGGAGATTGCCGAGGCAAAGTCCGGCACGGTCTTGGCAGCGAACGGTATCCTGAACGACATGCAGCGCGCAGTCGAGCTAGGCTACCAGAATGTCAAGCCGGACGACGAGACGGGTAAGAAGCCATCAACCATCTATATCATGTACGTCGCCCCGGCAGACAATACGATCTCCGAGCTGATGGGAGCAGCGTATGAGAAGATCACCGCTTCGGCCGATTACAGCCTGGCCAATTTCCTCGGCTACACGAACGGCCAGGAACTCTACGCCGACCTGCTGCGCAGCCGCGGCCAAGTCGCTACGGTATCCCTCGGCCACAGCCGGGGCACGCTGATACAGGAGGCCGCCTTCACGATATTGGCGAATAGGCCTGACGAGGAGGGAAATATTTACAGCAATCCAAATCTTGAGGTGCGGGGCGTAGCCGGTGCTTCGAATGCCATAGAATTCTCAGAGAAGGCCATGCAGATCATAGAAGATTCAGACAAACGAAAAATTACATTCAACTACTTCAGCAACGATCCTGTCTCGGTCATTGCTGGCGGCAACATCGGTTTCACCACACTCAAGGACTTGTGGGACGTAATACAAACGACTAACAGCATGCACAGTGGCATGGGTACAGGCGCGGAAGGCAGCACCCAAGTGGAGTTTCCGATGCCTGGGGGACCACAAGGCACCCCAGAGGGCAATGCCAGGTTGATTCAATACGAGGGCGGTGTTCGAGTGGATGACAATCCAATAGGCAGGCAGTGATGATAAGGCGATTGTTGATTTTTATTTTAATTGCAGCCGGGCTCTCCGCCTGCGGCATCGAGGAGGTGATCAGGCGCAATGACGATCGCTACGCCCACCCCGGCGCGCTGGACATGCCCCTGACCCAGGTCTATGAGACCTATCAATACAAATTTCTCGACAAATACCGGGTGACCCACCAATGGCTGAAGGCCTCAGCCTGCAGTTATTCCCAGTACGAACGTCCTGGAGTGGGTGGCAAGCGCAGCTATTTCTATGACGTACTGGACATCTACGAAGAAAACGGTGTGCCTCGGCATCGCGGATCGAATAAAAACCTCGCACGTTACCTCACCAGCGACTTCTACGTCGGCAAGACCTATGTGGACGTCAGTGGCCGGCTGGCCCGCCACCAGGACGCGGAGACGGGCTATCGCCCAATCTGCTTCGAATCCTGGTGGGGACCGAGCCATGCCCTGAATCTGCGTCTGCACAAGATGAGCCTGGCCGCCTTCGAGGAGCGCTTCACCAAACGCTATCCGGAGGGGCGCTGGTCGGACAAGGCGCGCAACGGCCGCCAGTGGCGGGTGCAGGAGACCGGGCGGGACCGCCTGCGTCCGCGCGAAGATGTGGAAGGCCCCTACCTCATCTGGGCGACGAATGTGGCCGATACCGGCTATGTCATCGCGCTCACCATGACGGCGAGCCAGGACTCATTGGCCAATCCGCGCTTCTTCGACGCGCTGGAGGCGGTGTTCTACCATCTGGTCGATTCGGTGAAGGTCGAGCCGTTGCGGCAGTGAGGCGGCGCGCAAAGGCACGACATACCAGGCGGCGTCAGCCTCAACATCAGCCTCGGCAGCTCGAAGAGCCAGAGCAACAGCGTCCAGCTCATCGAATCGGCCGCCGGCTCCAGCCTCGTCGCCGGCGGCGACATCACCCTGGCGGCCAGCGGCGCCGGCGCCGAGTCCGACCTCACCCTCCAGGGCAGCCGCGCCCAGGCCGGGCGCAACCTCGCCCTTCTCGCCGAGGACGAAGTGCGCCTGCTCGCCGCCCGCAACCAGAGCACGCTCGAAGCCAGCAACAAGGGCTCCAGCGCCAGCATCGGCGTCAGCTTCGGCAGCGGCGGCATCGCCATCACCGCCAGCGCCAGCAAATCCAAGGGCAGCGCCAGCGGCAACGACACCCATTACGCCAACGCCGAGGCCAGCGCCGGCGACACCCTCTACCTCGTCTCGGGCGGCGACGCCACCCTCAGGGGCGCGACCGCCGCCGGGCAAAGAGTCGTCGCCGACATCGGCGGCAACCTCGTCATCGAGAGCCTGCAAGACGAGAGCCAATACCGCAGCCGCCAGAGCAGCGCCGGCTTCAGCCTCAGCGTGCCGATCGCCGGCGGGCTGCCTTCCGGCAGCCTGAGCGCGGGCAAGAGCGCCATCGACAGCGACTACCGCAGCGTCGGCCGGCAAAGCGCCATCAGGGCGGGCGATGGCGGCTTCGACATCCGGGTGGCCGGAGACGCCACCCTCACGGGTGGGGCCATCACCAGCACGCAGCAGGCGCTCGATGAGGGCAGGAACCGCCTCGAGACCGGCGGCGCCCTCGCCCTCGCCGACATCGGCAACAGCGCCGACTACCAGGGCAAGGCGCTGGCCGTCAATCTGGGCAGCGGCTTCGACCCGGCCGGCCGGCTCGTCCCGCAGGGCAGCGGTGCTGGCACCGGCAAGGCCGAAGGGAGCGCGGCCAGCACCACGCTGGCCGCCATCTCGGGGCTTGCCGGCGACACGGCGGCGCGGACGGGAGACGGCGAGGCCGGCATCGCGCCCATCTTTGACCCGGACAAGGCGCAAAGGCAGATCGATGCCCAGGCGCAGATCACCCAGACCTTCGGCACGAGCGCCTCGAAGGCCATCGGAGACTGGGCGCAGGCGCAGATCCGCCTCGCGGATGGCTTGCGCGCGCAGGCGGTGCAGGAGAAGGACGAGGGAGCGCGCGCCGCCCTGATGGCCAGGGCGAGCGAGATCGACAGCCTGTGGGGCGATGCCGGCACGCTGCGGCTCGCCGCCCATGCCGTGGTGGGCGGGCTGTCAGGCGGCCTGCAAGGAGCGGCCGGATCGGCCATCGGCAGCGCCGCCGCGCCGATGGTGACCGATGCTCTCCGTCAGGCAGGAATCGGCGGGCCGCTGGCTGCCACCCTCACCGCCTTGGCCAGTACGGCGGCCGGGGCCGCGGCAGGCGGCACGGCCGGATCGGCCGCCGCCTTCGACGAGGTGGGCAACAACTACCTCAGTCACATGGAAAACGAGGACCGTGCCCGCGCCCGGTCGGCATGCATCGAAGGCAACGATGACGCCTGCGTCAGGGCCGCGGCGCTCGATGAGCTCGATCAGGCGCGCAACAGGCAATTTTACGAGCTGTGCGAGGGCGAGCTGAGAAGCACTGCCGCGTGCGCCGGAGAGACGCAGAAGATGTTCGAAGCCTTGGCCACATTTGCCCAGCCGGCGGCGCGCGTGGCGGCCGCCTCGGACAAGGGTGGCGCGCTGACCCTGGAGCACCGGGATGAGCTGCAAAGCTACCTCAAACTCATTGCCACCGCGAACGAGGACGTCCGTACCAGCTTGCAAGAGAAATTTCGCAGCCCGGAAAAATACGACGCCGATCCCTATGGCGTGATAGACAAGAGCAACTTCAAGAACGCCTATCTGGTGATGAAATTCGGCACCGAGGCGCTCGTCATTGCCAATGTCCTCCAGGATGGCGTCTACAATTTTGTGGTCCTTCCGGGTTTTCTGTGGGTCATTCGGCCTAGACGCAGTCAAACTGCTCTGCGAAAGATCGGTGGCATCGGATACCGAAGTGGCGACGGCGGCACAACCCGCTGTCTTACCGACGATTCCGCGCCGAGGCGCGGCA
>CAUJIV010000125.1 GCA_963205435.1 Pseudomonadota bacterium | reverse complement strand
CCGCTCGGTCAGGTCCAGCGTGTATTTCTTCAGCGCCTCGCGCTGCCCCTCGGCTTCCTGGCTGTCCACGTGCTGCCCTCCCCTGACGGCTTCGATCGCCGCCTCCAGCGCCTGCTTCTGCAGGCCGTGCTCCTTCAGCAGCCGTCCCGCCTCGCCCTTGTCCTCGGCGAGCGCCAGCAGGAACATCTCCGAGGCGATGAACTGGTCGCCGCGCTTCTGCGCCTGCTTGTCGGCGAGGTTGAGCAGGTTGGCCAGGTCGCGGCCGATCTGCACCTCGCCGCCGGTGCCCTCCACCTTCGGCAGGCGGGCCACGGCCTTCTCCAGCGCCGCCTGCAGCGGCGGCGTATTGACGCCGGCGCGCTGCAGCAGCGAGGCCGTGCCGCCGTCGTCCTGGCGCAGCAGCGCCAGCAGCAGATGGACGGGTTCGATGAACTGCTGGTCGCCGCCGACGGCCAGGCTCTGGGCGTCGGACAGCGCCTGCTGGAACTTGGTGGTGAACTTGTCGAAGCGCATGGTTCCCTTCCGGATAAGCCTGTCTTCCGGCTAAATGGGGCTGGCGGGCGGCTTTTCAACCGGCCGGGAACGGTGCATCATTGCGGCCGTTGATTGACTATTCTCAAGGAGGGCGGGATGAGCAAGGACCAGTTGGCCGACATGCAGCGCAAGAACATCGACGCCGCCATGGAACTGGCGCAGATGTCGCTCGAGAATTCCCGGCGCATCATGGAGCTGCAGGTGGACACGGCCCGCACGCTGTTCGAGGACAGCGTGCGCAACGCCCGCGCGCTGGCCGCGGCCAAAGACCCGCAGGCCGCCCTCGCCCTGCGCACCCAGTTCGCCCAGGAAACCTCGACCCACATGATGGAGGCCATGCGCCGCATGGCCGAGATGACGGCCGCCTCCCAGGCCGAGTTCAACAAGGTGCTGGGCAAGCAGATGGCCGGCACCAGCCAGGAAATGATGGAGAACTTCAAGAAGGTGATGTCCGTCAGCGGCCTGCCTGGCAGCGGCGAGGACGCCTTCGCCACCATGCAGAAGGCCTTCGGCACGGCACGGGACGCCTTCGACCAGATCGCCAAGGCCTCGGCCGCCGCCTTCAACATGGGCGGCGGCAAGGGCAAGGGCAAGAGCGTCAAGGTGGAGTAAGGATGGCCTTCCCCCCGCCCCCTTCCCGTGGAAGGGGGTGACGGGAGTTCGCGGGCTATGCCCGCTCCGGGTGGACTGATGTTGACCTTCCCCCCCCCCCCGCCCCCTTCCCGCGGAAGGGAGTGACGGGGTTCGCGGGCTGCGCCCGCTCCAGGGGGAATGACGGCCTTCCCCCCCGCCCCCTTCCCGCGGAAGGGGGTGACGGGGGTTCGCGGGCTGCGCCCGCTCCAGGGGGAATGACGGCCTTCCCCCCGGCCCCCTTCCCGCGGAAGGGGGTGACGGGAGTTCGCGGGCTGCGCCCGCTCCATCACTTTTTTGATCTTTCTCTGCCCCGGCGCGGTGCGGCGGCGGGGGTGACGGCGGTTTTCAGGCCGTCCACTTCTCCGCCGCGCGATCGTCGGATTCGCGCGCGTCCACCCAGCGGCTGCCTTCCGGCGTTTCCTCCTTCTTCCAGAAGGGCGCGCGGGTCTTCAGGTAATCCATGATGAATTCGCAGGCGGCGAAGGCCTCGCCGCGGTGGCTGGCGGCGACGGCCACCAGCACGATGTTATCGCCCGGGCGCAACTCGCCGATGCGGTGGATCACCGTGGCGTCGAGGATCGGCAAGCGCGCGCGCGCCTGCTCGACGATCTCCGACAGCGACTTCTCCGTCATGCCCGAATAGTGCTCGAGGCTCATGCCCGTCAGGGCGCCGGCCTCGCCAGTCTCGCGCACCAGGCCGACGAAGCTGGCGAGGGCGCCGACATCGGAACGCCCCTGGCGCAGCGCCGCGCACTCGGCGGCGACGTCGAAGTCCTCGGTCTGGATGGAGATTTTCATGTGATCTTCAGGCCGAAACGCCCAGGCTGCGCGGGGTATGCTGCGCAAAAGGCATGGGGAACGATCGCCACTTCAACCGCCCGTCACCGGCGGGAAGAAGGCCACTTCGTCGCCGTCGCGCAGCGGCGTGTCCATCGTCGCCATGTCCTGGTTCACCGCCACCCGCAGATTCTTCGTTCCCGCCAGCGCCTGCCAGGCGTCGCCGCGGGCCAGCAGATGGGCATGCAGCTGGCCGACGCTGGCCACGCCGGCGGGCAGGGCGAACTGCTCGGAAGACTTGCCGAGCGTCTCGCGCAGGCTGGCGAAATAGAGAACTTTCAGGCTCACGGCTGACCTCCTGCTGTACTTTCAGTGCTCACCGAAACCGGTTCGAGAACCAGCCTGCCGAGCTTGACGCTGTCTTGCCGGTTTGGCGGGCGCGCATTTCCGCTCGCAACCGATCCGGCTGTCCGGCGGCGCTTGCTTCGGTTTCAGTATAGCAACTCGCTGAAGGGAAGGAAGCGAACCGTCTCGCCGCGGCCGACCGCCTGCCCCGGCGGAATGTCGGCGAGGCCGTCGCCCCAGCTGCAGGAGGTGAGCACGCCAGAGCCCTGGTTCTCGAAGAGATCGAGGCCGCCCTCGCCGTTGATGCGCACGCGCAGGAACTCGCGCCGCCGGTCCGGCTTGCGCCAGTCGAAATCGGCGCGCAGAGGAAAGCCGCGCGGTGCCGTCACGCGCGCGCCCATGCGCGCCAGCAGGTAGGGCCGCACCAGCATGAGGAAGGTGACGAAGGCCGACACCGGATTGCCCGGCAGGCCGATGAAGGCCGCCTCGCCGACGGCGGCATCGGCGCCGCGGCGGATCTTGCCGAAGGCGAGCGGCTTGCCCGGCTTCATGGCGATGCGCCACAGATCGAGGCTGCCCTCGGCCGCCACCGCCGACTTGACGTGGTCCTCCTCGCCAACCGAGACGCCGCCGCAGGTGAGGACGACGTCGGCGCCGGCCCCCCGGCGCAGCGCCGCGCGCGTCGCCGTGAGGTCGTCGCGCACGATGCCGAGGTCGTCGACCTCGCAGCCGAGGGCGCCCAGCAGGCCGCGCAGGGTGTAGCGGTTGGAGTTGTAGATGCCGCCCGGCCTGAGCGGCTCGCCCGGCTGCGACAGCTCGTCGCCGGTGGAGAACAGCGCCACGCGCAGGCGGCGCAAGACCGGCAGCTCGGCCAGCCCGATCGAGGCGGCCAGCCCGATGTCCTGCGGCGCCAGGCGCTTGCCGGCGGCGAGGACCTCGTCGCCGGCGCGAATGTCCTCGCCGGCGCGGCGGACGTTCTCGCCGGCCCGCGGCACATGGTCGACCCGCACCGCGCCGCCGTCGAGCGGCTCGCAGCGCTCCTGCATCACCACCGCGTCGGCGCCCTCGGGCAGCGGAGCGCCGGTGAAGATGCGCGCCGCCGTGCCGGGCGCCAGCGGGCCGCCGACCGCCCCGGCCGGGATGCGCTGCGACACGGCGAGGCGGCAGCCGATCTCCGCCACGTCGGCGGCGCGCACGGCATAGCCGTCCATCGCCGAATTGTCGAGCGGCGGCACGCTGATGCCGCTCGCCTGCCCGCGCGCCAGCACGCGGCCGACGGCGGCGAAGGCATTGACTTGCTCGGTCTCCTCCAGCGGGCTCGCCGCCTCCAGCAGCCTGGCGCGGACTTCCTCGAAAGACATCAGGCTCATTGCATCTCCAGATGGCGCAGGATGAAGGCGGCGACGGCGGCCGGATCGTTGAGGTCGAGCAGCGGCAGGCGCGTGTCGACCGGGGCGTCGCTCGCCACGGCGACGATGTTGGGAAACTCCGGCTCGATGCGCGGCTTGCCCAGCGCCGGCCGGTACACCTCGATCTTCGGGATCAGGCCGCTCGACTTGAAGCCCTCCACCAGCGCCAGGTCGCAGGGCGACAGCAGTTCGAGCTGCGCCTGCAGCGAAGGTTCCGCCTCGTCGCGCAGCTCGTGCATCAGCACCCAGCGGCGGCCCGAGGCGAGCAGCACCTCGCTGCAGCCGGCTTCGCGATGGCGGTAGGAGTCCTTGCCCGGCTGGTCGATGTCGAAGCCGTGGTGGGCATGCTTGATCAGCGACACCCTGAGGCCGGCGGCGACGAAGCGGCGGACGAGCTGCTCGATCAGCGTCGTCTTGCCGCTGCCGCTGTAGCCGGCGAAGCCGAAGGCCTTCACCGGCGCCTCCCGCCGTCCGGCCGCCCTGTCGCGACTGCCCGCCTCATGCGCCGCTCCCGCCGGCCCGAGGCAGGGTCAGCACCGGGGCGAAGCCGCCGCCGGGCGTGCGGAAGTTGGTCGTCTGCCCCTGGTAGAGCCGCGCCGTCACCATCTGCACGCTGCCGCGGTAGACGTAGTTGCGCAGGTCGATCTTCAGGTCGACCGGCAGTTCGTCCGTGCCGAGCCGCCGCTGCGAGGGCGGCACCAGGTCCTGGGCGACATAGTCGCCGCCGAGGATGTCCTCGAACACCCGCCGCGTCACCTTGTCGCCGCGATAGGCGGCGCGGCCGCCGAAGCCGGCCGCCGGCTTGAAGAACAGCTGCCGGCGCCGCGCCCACAGATCTTCCGCGTCGGCGCGCCGCACGCGGCGCGCGCGCGGGATGCCCGAGAGCAGCACCGATTGCGTCGCCTCGTCCGCGCCGAGCTCGGCCAGCACGCCGGCGTCGGTGAGCAGGGTCAGGTTGCGCTTGTCGGCATACAGGGCGTGGGCGCGCGGGTGCGGCGTCACCACCGCGCCGCCGCTCAGCCAGGCCTGGCGCAGGGCGGCATTGCGCGGGGCGTCGAGACCGAAATCGGTCAGCCGGTTGTAGACCAGGTCGATGCGCTCCTCGCCGCGCCAAAGCCGGCCGCCGGCGAAGCCGAGCTCGCCCGGATCGCAGATGATGGAGGCGATGCCATGGCGCTCGAAGAGCTTGCGGAAGAGCAGGAATTCCGGGTAGAGGAACTGCGCCGGCGGGTCCTCGTCGACGATGGCGATGCGCTCAAGCGGCGCGGCGCCCCTTTCGGCGCGCCATTCCTCGCGGAACATGTCGACGAACTCCTGCTCCAGCGAGGGCGCGTGGCGCACCCCCGGCAGGGCGAAGGCGGCCTCGCGGCAGCAGGCGAACTGCGCCTGCGCCAGCGCGGCGTTCAGCAGGCCGCCGCCGGCGTTGGTGTTGATCTCGATCAGCCGCGGGCCGTCCTCGCCGAGATGGAAGTCGTAGCCCATGAAGACGCTGGCGGCGGCGCTCGCATGGCGCGCCGACTCGGGCGCCCAGGCCAGCGCGCGCTCCGCCCAGCCCGGCAGCGCGACGGCGCGCTCCACCGCGGCGACGATGTCCGCCATGCGGTCGACGCTGGCCTGGCCGAGGAAAACCGTCGTCTCGGCGAAGAGATAGGGCCGCTCCTCCTCGACCAGGCGGATCATGTCGGCGCCGTCGGCGCCGCGCGCCAGCATCTCGCGCAGCAGGTTGCGGTCGACGCTGACGCACTGGCAGTCGCGGTTGAGGCTGGCCGCCAGGCGGATGCACTCAGTGGGCATCGATCGCCTCGTCCGCGTCGGCCATGGCCTCGAGGAAGGCCAGCGCCTCGTCCGCCTCGCGCGTGCGCCGCATCGCCGGCAGCGAGCGCCAGACGCGCTTGCCGTAGGCCTTGCTGACCAGGCGCGGGTCGCAGATCATCAGCACGCCGCGGTCGGCCTCGTCGCGGATCAGCCGCCCGGCGCCCTGCTTGACGCTGATCACGGCGCGCGGCAGCTGGTATTCCATGAAGGCGTTGCGGCCGGACTGCTTCAGGTGCTCGATGCGCGCCGCCAGCACCGGGTCGTCGGGCGGCGCGAACGGCAGCTTGTCGATCACCACCAGCGAGAGCGCGTCGCCGCGCACGTCGACGCCCTCCCAGAAGCTCTGGCTGGCCACCAGCACGGCGTTGCCGAGGCGGCGAAAGCGCGCCAGCAGCGCGCTGCGGCTGCCCTCGCCCTGCAGCAGCAGCGGATGCTCGAAGCCCTCGGCGGCGAAGCGCTCGGCGAGCAGTTCGTGGATGCGGCGCATGGCGCGCAGGCTGGTGCACAGGACGAAGGCGCGGCCGCGGCTGGCGCGGATCAGCGGCCAGGCCGCCTCGACCACCGCCGCGTTGTAGTCGCGGCCGTTCGGGTCGGGCATGCCCTGCGGCGCGTAGAGCAGGGCCTGGTTGGGATAGTCGAAGGGGCTGCCCCAGCAGCCGGTCTCGGCCGCGTTCTCGCCCTGGTCGAGCCCCAGCTCGCCGCAGAAATGGGAGAAGTCGCGCTCGACCGCCAGCGTCGCCGAGGTGAAGATCCAGGCCCGCGGGTGGCCCTCCATCTGCTTCCTGAAGATGTCGGCGATGAACAGCGGCGTGGCGTTCAGCGCCAGGGACTGGCTGAACACCTCGGCCCAGCGCACCAGGCCGGGCTCGGCCGCGTCGCGCCAGCGCCCGAGCGTCGCCGCCAGCTCCTGCGCCCGCCGCCAGCAATGCTCCAGCCCCTCCGAGCGCTGCGCCTGCGACTCGAGGAGGCGGCCGAACTCCGCCAGCGCCGCCGCCGCCCGTTCGGCCACCTCGAGGAACGCCGGCGGCAGCTGCGCCGCAGCCAGGCGCTGGTTCTCCCCCGGCGCCGCCAGGCGCAGGTCGCGCGCCGCCTTCTCGAGGTCGCGCCCGCCGTCCTGCAGCTCGCGGAAGTCCGGCGCCGCCGCGATGCCCTCGCGGCGCGCGTCGCGCGCCAGGTCGTGCAGCTGCGCCGGCGACAGGCTCTCGCCGAAGAACAGGCTGGGCGTCTCCGGCAGCTGGTGCGCCTCGTCGAAGATCACCGTGTTGCAGGCCGGCAGCAGTTCCGCCACTCCTGTGTCGCGCAGCATGACGTCGGCGAAGAACAGGTGGTGGTTCACCACCACGACGTCGGCCGCCTGCGCCTCGCGCCGCGCCGCCATGACGAAGCAGTCCTTGTAGTGCGGGCATTCCTGGCCGAGGCAGTTCTCGCGCGTCGAGGTCGCCGCCGCCCAGGCGCCGGAATCCTCCGGCACCTCGCTGCACTCGGCCCGGTCTCCGCTCTTCGTCACCCTGGCGAAGCGGTCGATGGCGAGGATGTGGCCGGCCTCCTCGCGGCTGAGGAAGCGCCCGGACTCCCTGGCCCGCGCCAGGTGGTAGTGGCAGACGTAGTTTGACCGCCCCTTCAGCAGGGCGATGGTCGCCGGCGCCTTCAGCGCGGCGCGCACCACCGGCAGGTCGCGCTGGAAGAGCTGGTCCTGCAGGGTCTTGGTGCCGGTCGAGATGATCACCTTGCCGCCGGCCAGCAGCGCCGGCACGAGGTAGGCGAAGGTCTTGCCGGTGCCGGTGCCGGCCTCGGCCACCAGCACGCCGTGCCGGCGGATCGCCTCGGCGATGCGCTCGGCCATCTCGAGCTGCTGCGGGCGGACCCGGTAGCCCGGAATGGCGCGCGCCAGCGCGCCATCGGCGGCGAAGACGGAGGAAAGGTCAGGCATTTCCGGTGCGGGGACGATGGCCGGAATGGTAGCACGCCCGGCCGCGTCCGCCCCCGCCTGCGGCGCGGCCAAACGCCTTCTGCATGAAAGGTTTTCAACCCGTCGCGGAAAGGCACGAGCCTCGCTTCCGCGCCGGTTCGAGGTCGCCTGCCGCCTGATCGCGCGGACCGCAAGGGTCGTGGACGAGTCCCGAGATTGAACGGGCAGGAAACTTTCGGGGCGGCGCGACGCCTCCGCGCGTAACGCGAACGGCTAGCCAGCGGACGGATCAGAGCGCAGCCGCGAGGACATGGCCAGCGTGCCGCTCAGGGCAGCTCCTCCACCTTCAGCAGCAGGCGGCTGCCGCGGCGGGCGTCGCGCGAGCTGTAGCGGGCGACGCCGGAGGAATCAATCGAGCGCGCCTCGGTGGCGCCGCCCAGCTCGATCCATTCGCCCAGCCGGCCCGAAACCGTGGTGGAGAGGCGCTCGACGTTGGCGCTGCCCGGGCCGTAGGCGCCGGGCGTCTCGCGGCTCGGGCTGATGGTCAGCGTGACGGTGTCGCCGGCAAGCTGCGGCTCGGCGTAGAAGCCGCTGCCGAGGTCGCGGTACGCCACCGTGTCGGAGACCACCGCCCCGCCCGGTCCCAGCACCACCTGGCGCAGCGGCACCGGCAGCGAGACGCCGGCATTGATCCAGGCCTTGCCGCCTTCCACCACCTGCACCTGCTGGGCGACCCTGTCGGCGCCGGCGCTGCGCGAGTCATATACCTGGCCGCGCAGGACGCTGCCGCCGCTGCGCGCCTCCACCCCGGCGCCGCCGACCACCGTGCGGCGGCTCTCGATCACCGTGCCGCCCGAGGACACCCGCCCCGACACCTCGCCGCCGCCCATCGCCGCCGCCGCGCCGGCGTCCTGCCGCAGCGAGATCAGCAGCCGCCGCGGCGGCCGGTCGAGGGCGCCGAGCAGCTCCCTGATCTGCCGCCGGTTGGCGTCGGAAGCGCGGATGAAGAGCTTGTCCCCCGAGCCGGAGAGCGTGCCGCCCGGCTCGACGAAGGGCCGCAGCTGCGGCAGCAACTGCTCGGCCGGGCGGCTCTTCAGGGTGATGATCTCCAGCTGCTGCTGGGCGTGGGCGGCGGACAGCAGCAGGATTTGGCAGATCAAAGCGAGGGCGAATTTTTGCAAGCTGTTTTTCATCAGCGAAACCGTGTTCAAATATCGGAGATCAAAACCTGTTTGATGATGACCGGGACGACATATTATTCCAAGCTTGACATCTACCGCATTCATGGTGACCTTGCTGGGCGTTCTCGGCGCGCTGGCGCTGGCACTCTACGCGTGGCGCAGGGGGCGGCGGCTGGAGGACGAATGGCGGGCGCTGGCACGGTCGCAAGGATGGCGCTGGGAACCGGGCAGATCGGCCGGCATCAGCCTCGTCCTGCGCGGCCAGTCGCACGGACTGGACTGGAACTGCGATCTGCGCAGCGGACCGCCCGTCATCACTCGCGACACGGCTTCGCGCAACATCACGCGGCTGGAGACGGTATGGTCGATCGGCCTGCCGGGCAGCCTGCATGCGGATGACGTGAGCATTCGCGACGCGCGGCAAATGGAACAGTTGCAGGGCATGGCCAGCCCGCTGCTCGGAGCGGTCGCATCCGGCCCGGGCGGCGAAATCCTGCGCAGCGCCCTTGAACACATCCGCCACGGGCACAGTGTCACGCTGCCCACAGGCCATGTGGCTTTGGCAGGAACTCCCCTGGCGGCGCGGCGGCTGGAAGATGAGCAATGGCTGGCGGCGCTGGAGCGCTTCTCGCGCGCCAATGCGCAGCACCAGCAGCGCATCGACCTGTCTTCCGGGCGCTTGCAGATCGCCGTTCTGGGAGGCGTGCAGCAGCGCGAGGCCTTGCAGGCCTTCATCGATTCGGCCGTCCTGCTCGCGCAGGCCACGATCAGGCAATTGCAAGCGACGGCTCGCCGCGAGACGAGCTGAGCTGATGCGCTTTTCGGCCTGCCATTGCGTTTGGCCGAATTGGCTTCTTCGCCCTGCTCCGGTATCCTTCCGCCCTCCTGGCCCGCGTCTTCTTTCGAAGTCCTTCAAGGCCGACAACCCGACAAGAGGAGAATTTCCCCATGGATGAGACCTGGCTGCCCACGCTGATCACCGACACGCCCCAGGCCGGCTTCGAGCTGGCCATCACCCTGAGCCGGCGCGGCGTCAAATACACCCAGCCCGACCCGGCGGTGCTGAAGAAGCTGCGGCCGGAATACGCCGAGAACGCGCAGGCGCTGACCGCCGCCTCGCAGGTGGTCGCCATCAACTTCCAGACCATCGCCGCGGCGAACAACTACTGGCGCAAATGAGGCCGCGGCCGGCGCGCGCCGGCGCGAAGGGCCCGTGCCGCCTCGCGACAGGGCCGTCGAGGAGCGGAAGCCGCTCCGGCGCGAAAACCCGGCGGGATAGCCGGGCCATCCATCACCGCGAGCCGGACCGGGCCTGCCCGGACGACTGCCGCCATGCATGAGGACGTCCTGCGCTTCTGGTTCAAGGAGACCGCGCCCAAGCTGTGGTTCGCCGCCGATCCGGATTTCGACGCGCGGGTGCGCCAGCGCTTCGCCGAACGGCTGCGGCAGGCGGCGGCGGGCGAACTCTACGCCTGGCGCGCGACGGCGCCGGGGCGCCTCGCCGAGATCATCGTGCTCGACCAGTTCTCGCGCAACATCCATCGCGGCTCGGGCAAGGCCTTCGCCAGCGATGCCGTCGCCCTGGTGCTGGCCCAGGAGGCGGTCGCCGGCGGCGCGCTGGAGAAGCTGGGCCCCGCGCAGCGCGCCTTCCTGCTGCTGCCCTACATGCACAGCGAGTCGGCGGCCATCCATGCCGTGGCCGAGCCGCTGTTCCGCCAGCACGCGCCGGCCGACAACCACCGCTACGAAGTGCTGCACAAGGCCATCATCGACCGCTTCGGCCGCTATCCCCACCGCAACGAGGCGCTCGGCCGCGAGTCGACGGCGGAAGAACTGGCCTTCCTGGCGCAGCCGGGCTCGCGCTTCTGAGCGTCCACCACCCAAAACGGAGACACGGATGAGCGCACGCTTCAGCAGCCGCGGCTTCCGCGAAAAGCTCGCCCGCCACGCCCTCGAGGCCGGCCGGGAAGTGGTGCTCTCGGGCCTCAAGCTCTACCTCGCCGCCCTCGACGCGAGGACGCCGGCCTGGGCCAGGGGCGTCGCCTTCGCCGCCCTCGCCTACTTCATCTCTCCGGCCGACGCGATTCCCGACCTAGCACCAGGCATCGGCTATGCCGACGACGCCGGCGTGCTCGCCGCGGCGCTGGCTTCCCTGCGCGCCCACGTCACGGCCGAGATCGCGCGGCAGGCGCGGGCGCGGCTGCGCGAATGGTTCTCCGCCTGAAGCGGCGCGGCGGCGCGCGCAGGGAAGGCGCATGCTCCTGACCGTCGTCGCCATCCTCTTCCTCGCCGCCTTCATCCGCTCCGCCTTCGGCTTCGGCGAGACGCTGATCGGCGTGCCGCTGCTCGCCTTCATCATGCCGGTGGAGATGGCCGCGCCGCTCTCCGTCCTCGTCTCGGTGGTCGCCTCGGTGATCGGCGTCGCCCAGGACTGGCGCGACATCCACCTGCGCAGCGCCGCGCTGCTGGTCGTCTCGTCCTGCTTCGGCATCCCGATCGGCCTGTGGCTGCTGACGGCGGTGCCGGAGCAGGCGGTGAAGTCGCTGCTGGGCGTCGTCATCATCCTGTTTTCCGCCTACTTCCTCCTCAGCAAGTCGCGCCTCAGGCTGAAGAGCGACCGGCTGGCCTGGGCCTTCGGCTTCGCCGGCGGCGTCCTCGGCGGCGCCTACGGCATGAACGGCCCGCCGCTGGTCGCCTACGGCAGCCTGCGCCGGTGGACGCCGCAGCAGTTCCGCGCCACCCTGCAGGGCTATTTCCTGCCCTCCAGCCTGCTGGTCATGCTCGGCTACTGGACCGCCGGCCTGTGGACCCCCGAAGTGACGCGCAATTTTCTCCATGCGCTGCCGGCGATCTTCCTCGCCTATTTCCTCGGCCGCATGGCCAACCGGCGCATCGACAGCCGCAGTTTCGTCATCTACGTCCATGCCGGGCTGATCCTCATCGGCATCGGCCTGTTCCTGCAGGCGCGCGCCGGCTGAAGCCGCCGGCGCGGCCGCCGCGCGTTTCGATTAAGATTTGCTTGGAACCTTCCAGGCTCTGCATGAAGGAAAGGACAAGAAGCGATGGGTGCGAGAAACCGCACGACGATCCTGCTGACGGTGTTGGCTCTTGCTGCACTGCCGGGTTGCGGCGAGCAGAAATCCGCGGCGACGCAGGAAGCGGCGCCTGCGCATGCGCCCGTTGCCCGGGAAAGCGCCGCCCGGCAATACGCCTACCGCTGCGAGAGCGGCCGCACGATCACGGCCCGCTACCCGGACACCGAGACGGCGCTCATCGAGCATGCCGGCAAGACCTCGACGCTGCGCATCGCCATTTCCGCCAGCGGCGCGCGCTATGTCGGCGACGGCCTCGTCTGGTGGACCAAGGGCAACGGCCCGGGCGCCGAGGGCACGCTCTACCGCCACGAGGCCGATGACACGGCGGGCGAGGTCCTGGAATATTGCACGGAAGTAAAATGACCTCAAGACATGAGCGCTGTTACTTTAAAACAGAGCAAAGGGGGAGTTGATTTCTATGGACCATCACAAACTTGCTTTTCCAACAGCTTTCTTATTACTTGTTTTAGCAACAGGGTGCAACACGCCTAATAATAAGCAATCCACACCCCTTACAGAGCGAATATCAAGCGCGGAAAGAATGTCCAAAACTGCCCTACAGAGATATCCTAAATGTATTAATGAAGAAGCTGCAAAAAAAGCGCTTTTTAAAGCGACTCCGACAGAAATATCAGGCGCAGTCGTGGCTGAGTGTGAATTTATATTATCTTTCTTCAGGGGCTATCAACTTGACTATGCAAAGGCTCGTTTCCAGAACAGCGAGTCGGTAATTACCTATATGAACCATATTGAGAAAGTCATATCTGACACTCGCGAGGAGGGCAGAGGTTCTGCTTTAAATGAAGTTATTACAATAAGATCAAAGTCAATTAATAATTGACCATATTGACAACTCACTTACTTTGCATGCTCAAAATAGCGTCTTCCGTGTCTCTGATAAGAGCAGGATTATGAAAAACTCAACCGCGGAAAAACGCGCCGCCTTTCGCGCCCTGCACGAAAGCGGCTGCTTCATCCTGCCCAACCCCTGGGACATCGGCGGCGCCCGCTATCTCGAGCGCCTCGGCTTCAAGGCGCTGGCGACGACCAGCGCCGGGCACGCCTGGTCGCGCGGGCGCGCCGACGGCAGGCAGTCGCGGGAGGCCGTGCTGGCCCACCTGGCCGAGATGGCGGCGGCGACGGCGCTGCCGGTGAACGCCGACTTCGAGAGCGGCTTCGCCGAAGACGCCGATGGCGTCGCCGAGAGCGTGCGCCTGGCGGTGGCCACCGGTATTGCCGGGCTGTCGATCGAGGACTCGACCGGCGACCCGCGCCAGCCGCTGCGCGGCATCGACGAGGCCGTCGCCCGCCTGCGCGCGGCGCGCGCCGCCATCGACGCATGCGGCGGCGACACCCTGCTCGTCGCGCGGGCGGAGAATTACTTCGCCGGCCAACCCGACCTCGACGACGTGCTGAGGCGGCTCGCCGCCTACGCCGAAGCCGGCGCCGACTGCCTCTACGCGCCGGGCCTGCGCACGCGCGAGGAGATCCGCGCCGTCGTCGCGGCCGTGGCGCCGAAGTCGGTGAACGTGCTGGCCGGCCCGACCGGGCTGGCGACGCTGGGCGAGTTCGCCGAACTGGGCGTGCGCCGCGTCAGCCTCGGCGGCGCGCTGGCGCGCGCCGCCTGGGGCGGCTTCATGCGGGTTGCGCAAAGCCTCGCCAGCGACGGGCGCTTCGAGGGCTTCGCCGGCGCGCCGGGCAACGCGGAATTGAACGCCCTGTTCGAGCCGGCCGGCGACGGACGATGACGGGGTGAATGTTTCCCTAGCCCTCTCCCAGGGCCTGCTGCAGCATCTCGATGAACACCACCGTGCGCCGCGGCAGCAGGCGGCGGCCCGGCGTCACGCACCAGATCGTCAGCGAGGGCAGCTGCCATCGCGGCAGCACGCGCTCGAGCGTGCCGGCCTGCAGGGCGTCGGCGGCGAACGCCTCGGACAGCGCGACGATGCCAAGGTCCTTTTGCGCCAGCGCCAGCAGCATGCCGACCGAATTGGCGAGAATCAGCTGGCGCGGCATGCCCTGCCAGGCTTGGCCGCCGCGAACCAGCCGCCAGTCCTGCGCGCCCGCCGGCTCGCGCGACAGCATCAGCCCGTCATGCGCGGCAAGATCGTCCGGCCCCCGCGGCCGCCCGGCGCGGCGCAGGTAGCCGGGGCTGGCGTAGAGGCCGTGCTTCTGCGCGGCGAGGCGGCGCGCGACGAGAGTGCTGTCATCGGGCAGCTGGCTGGCGACGCGCACGGCGACATCGAAGCGCTCGGCGATCAGGTCCACCCGGCGCGCGGAAAAGTCCAGCTCGAGACGCACCTGCGGGCAGGCGGCGTGGTAGTCGGCGACCAGGCGGCCGATGCGCGCGCGTTCGTACTCGGGCGGCAGCGAGACGCGCAGCACGCCCTGCGGCGTCACCCGCTTGTTCTGCGCCAGGGCGGCGACCGCCTCGTTCTCCTCGGCCAGCCGTTGCGCATGCTCCAGCATCTGCTCGCCGAATGCGGTCAGGGTGAGGCGGCGGGTGGTGCGCTGCATCAGGCGCTCGCCGAGGCTTTCTTCCAACAGCGACAGGCGCCGCGACAGGGTGGCCTTGGGCAGGCCGGTCTGGCTGGCCGCGCGGGTGAAGCTGCCGGCCTGCACGATGCGGGCGAACAGGATCAGGTCGTTGGCATGCAGATCGATGGCGTCCATGGCGGAAGATTATCCCATTGCCGGGACATTGCATGCCGTTTATGTCTGTTTATCTGAAGCCGTCGAAACAATAGAATAGGGCCTTCTTGACAGGAGAACTGGCCGCCCGCCGATCGCCGGAACGATTTCCAGCGAGGTGCGGGAGCCGTACCGCGGCCCGGCTGCCTGCCTGTCCGAGCCTTCAAACCAAGCGGGAGGGAACATGAGCGTCAAGCTGGCCATCATCTACTACTCGAGTTACGGCACCAACCATGCCATGGCGGAGATCGCCGCCGAGGCGGCGCGCGCCGCCGGCGCCGAGGCGCGACTGCTGAAAGTGCCGGAAACGGCCCCGGCCGAGGTCGTCGCCGGCGTCGAGGCCTGGCAGGCCCACGCGCGCAAGACCGCCGCCGTGCCCACCGCCAGCATCGCCGATATGGAGTGGGCCAACGCCTATCTCTTCGTGGCGCCGACGCGCTTCGGCGTGATGGCCAGCCAGATGCGCGCCTTCATCGACACGCTCGGCGGCTTCTGGGCCGGCGGCGGCCTCGCCAACAAGGCCGTCTCGGCCATGACCTCGGCGCAGAACCCGCACGGCGGCCAGGAAACCACCCTGCTCTCCTTCTACGCCACCGCCATCCACTGGGGCAGCATCGTCGTCGCCCCCGGCTTCACGGATCCGGTGATCTTCAAGGCGGGAGGCAATCCCTACGGCTACAGCCATACTTCCGGCAAGGAACTGAGCGCCGACGATCGCGAGGCGATCGGCCACCAGGCGCGCCGTCTGGTCGAGGTGGCGGCCAAGCTGAACGCCTGAGAACAGGCGCCGCCGCGAAACATTGCGGTCGCGCTGTCCGCAGGCGCCCCTCGAACGGATCGTTGATCCGCGCCGCGGCGGTTGTGCCGCGGCGTCCGCGCCTTTATGCTGGCGGCTGGCGCGGCACCGCGCCCGAGCCAACGCAAGCCATGGAGATGAGCAAGCCGAAACAAGCCGCCGCGCCGGAAAACCCCTTCATGGCGGCGGTCGGCTTCGCCTTCGATCCGGCCGACGGGCCGGACAGCGTTTGCCGGCTGCGCCTCGCCCCCGGCCACCTCAACCCGCACCGCGTCGTGCACGGCGCGGTGCTCTATGCCATGGCCGACACCGGCATGGGCGACGCCGTCTACCGCACGCTTTCGCCGGGCGAGATGTGCGCCACCATCGAGATCAAGATGACCTACCTCAAGGCGGTTGCCGAAGGCGAGATCGTCTGCTGCACCCGCCTCGTCAACCGCGGCAAGCGGGTGGCCTACCTCGAATCCAGCCTGACCCTCGCCGATGCGCTCGTCGCCCGGGCCTGCGGCACCTACGCCATCTTCCGGCCGTCACCCGCGGCGGCGGCGAAGCAGGCCGGGGAGTGAGGCCGGGCGGATGATCCGGCTGCAGCCGGCCGCGGAGGATCGGCACTTCGAGCAGATCCTCGCCCTGCAGGCGCGCTACCACGCGAGCGCCCTGCCCGCCGAAGCCCAGGCGCGGGAGGGCTTTGTCTACGCCCGGCACAGCCTGCCGCTGCTGCGGCGCATGGCCGCGCAACTGCCGCAGGCGGTGGCGCTCGACGGCGAGGCGCTGGCCGGCTACTGCCTCGCCCTGCCGCTCGCGCTGAGCGGCGAGCTGCCGGCGCTGGCGCCGATGTTCGAGCAACTCGGCCGCTGCCGCTATCGCGGCAGGCCGCTCGGCGAGCGCGCCTTCTTCCTCGGCGGCCAGGTCTGCGTCGACCGCCCCTGGCGCGGCCAGGGGCTGATCGGCCGCCTCTACGATTGCGTCGCGCGCCACGCGCCGCCGGGCTTCGAGCTGTGCGTGACCGAGATCGCCCTGCGCAACCCGCTGTCCCTGCGCGCCCACCTGAGGATCGGCTTCGAGGAGCTGGCGCGCTATGCCGGCGGCGGCGAGGAGTGGAGCGTCGTCGCCCGGCCGCTGCGCGCGGAGGCGGCCGCCCGGTAGCCTATTGCCGGCCGCATTCGGGCAAGGCGCCTGTGCTATGTTATCCGCCATGCTGGACACGAGCGGCTGGTTCTTCTGGGCGATGCTGTCGGCGGTCTTCGCGGCGCTGACGGCGATCTTCGCCAAGGTTGGCGTGCAGGGCATCGACGCCGACCTCGCCACGCTGGTGCGCACCGCCATCATCCTCGTCGTCCTCGCCGGCTTCATCTGGCTCGGCGGCAAGTGGAGCAACCCCTTCGCCCTGCCCGCCCGCAGCTGGCTCTTCCTCGGCCTGTCGGCGCTGGCGACCGGCGCCTCCTGGGTCTGCTACTTCCGCGCGCTGCAGGCCGGCGACGCCTCGAAGGTGGCGCCGGTGGACAAGTTCAGCCTCGTGCTGGTGGCGCTGTTCGCCTTCGTCTTCCTCGGCGAGCGGCCGAGCGCACGCGACTGGCTCGGCATCGCGCTGGCCGCCGCCGGCGTCGCCGTGCTGGCACTCAGGCGATGAGCACGGCCGCCGAGGAAGCCCCGATCGAGCGGCCGCGCCTGGCCGCGCTGCAGGACGGCGTCTATGCGATCGCCATGACCCTGCTGGTGCTGGAACTGAAGCTGCCCGCCTTCGGCGAGACGTTCGCCGACGCCGCGCTCTGGTCGGCGCTGCTCGGCCTGTGGCCGAAGCTCCTCGGCCTGCTGCTCTCTTTCTGGGTGCTGGCGCTCTTCTGGGAGAGCGATGCGCGTATCCTGGCGGCCGCGCCGCAGGTCGACGCCCCGCTGCTCAGGCTGGCCCTGCTGCGCCTCCTGCTGGTCAGCCTGCTGCCGTTCTCTTCCGCCCTGATCGGCGAGCACGGCAACCACGCCCCGGCCGCGGCGGTCTATGCGGCGCACCTGATGCTCCTCGCGCTCATTCAGGTCATCCAGCACCTGCGTGTCCGGCGCGGCCTGGCGGCCGCGGCGGCGGGCGGGCGCGGGCTGCAGGCCTGGGCCACGCTGGCCTGTTCGGCGGCGGCGCTCGGCCTGGCCTTCGTCGCGCCCGGCTACAACATGTTCGCGCTGGCGCCGATCCTCTTCCTGCGGCTGCTCCGGCGCTTCAGGCCTTGCCGCCCCTGACAAGGACGCCTTGAGCCGGAGGTAGCGCAGCCCCTGCTTCGACCATTGGCTGCCGGACGCTCGGGACGCTGACACCTCGCCGCCGTTGTCCTATGATGAACCATCGGCCAAAGATTTTTCCAGGAGGCGACATGAGCGTCAGCATCAAGCGGGTGTATGAGGCGCCGGCGGCCGCCGACGGCATGCGCATCCTCGTCGACCGCCTGTGGCCGCGCGGCCTGACCAAGGACAAGGCGAGGATCGACCACTGGCTGAAGGAAGTCGGCCCGTCGAACGGGCTGCGCCAGTGGTTCGGCCACGAGCCGGAGAAATGGCCCGAGTTCCAGAAGCGCTACCGCGCCGAGCTGAAGGCCAACCCGGCGCTGGCCGAGCTGAAGGCGCTGACGCGCAAGGGCAAGGCGACCCTGGTCTACGGCGCCAAGGACGAGGAGCGCAACCAGGCGGTGGTGCTCAGGCAGCTGCTCGAGCGCGGGAAATGAGCCGGCGGCCGGCTCAGGCGCCGCGGTAGAGGGCGGCCTGCTCGCGCCGCGGCAGCGGATCCGGCTTGCAGGCTTCGTTGAGCAGCGCCGCCTCGCGCGCCTGGCGGATTGCCTGCTTGAGGGCGTCGGCGCCGCGCGCCAGGGCCTGGCCGTTGTCGGCGAGGTCGTCGAGGATCGCCAGGAAGGCCTCGCGGCTGCGGCGGTGGGTCTCGCCGTAGCCGCGCTGCAGGCGGGCGCACTGCGCCATCTCGAGCGGCAGCTCGACGTCGCGCGCGGCGAGCGCCAGGTACTTGATGGCGCCGAGCCAGCGCTCCATGAGGATCTGCTCGTGGCGGTAGCGCGAGCCCTTGCGCCGCAGCGGCCGCAGCCAGGCGAGGGCGCGCATGGCGAGGAAGCCGCGCACGGTGCTGGTCGGCAGCTTCATGGCGCGGCCGGCGCCTGCCCGCCGCCGCAGCGGCTCGGCGAGGAAGGCCGGCAGGATGTCGGCGATCTCGTTGGCGGTCGGCTTGAGATAGTCGGTGATGACGACGATCTGGCCCTCCTTGGGCGCGGCCTCCTTCCTGACGCGCTCGAAGCGGCTGGCGCGGGTCTTCAGGTCGGCGACGCGGATGACGTCCTCGTAGCTCATCCACAGGGCGAGCAGGCGCGCCGTCTCGCGCGTCAGCAGCAGGGCGTTGGCCTCGCCGCCGGCCTCGCGGTCGGCCGCCAGCACCTCGGCGACGCGGTCGAGGTAGAGCCGGGCGTAGGCGGTGTCCTGGTAGTCGACCAGCCGCGCCGCCGCCTCCTCCAGCACGTCGCGCAGGACCTCGGGAAACTCGGCCTGGATGCGTGCGCTCAACGCGCTCGACGCCGGCTTACGCGACGACTCGATGGCCACCGTGCGGCCGTCGACCGGCGCGGCGGACGTGGCGCGGGCATAGCCGGCGGCGAAGCCGCGCAGGCTGGCCTCGGCGCCCTTGCCGGTGTTGCGGATGGCGTTCTCGCAGGCTTCGCGCGACAAAGGCAGCACGCCACAGCCGGCCATGGCGCCGAACAGCACGGCGTTGATCACCGTGCCGGCTTCCTGCGCCAGCTTGAGCATGTCGAAGAGCACCGCCTTGCGCGCCAGCTTCGGCGCCGCCTCGATGATCTTCGCCGCGTTGTAGCGGCCGTCAGTCGGAATCTTCTTCTCCGCCGTGGCATAGACGCGGTGGGTCGAGGCGACCAGCGTGGTGCGCTCGGCGGTGATGTAGGCGTTCTGCATGGCGCGGCCGGCCTCGATCAGTTCCGAGGCGACCATCAGGTCGATGGCGCCCGGCGTCGGCACCAGCGCCATCACCGGAGCCGTCGCGCCCTTTTCCGGGAAGATCTCGAGGTAGTAGGTGGTGGCGCCGGTGCGCTGCGAGACGCCGGGCACCGAGGTCTTCTGCGCCGGCAGGCCTTCCTGCAGCGCGGCGGCGATCAGCCAGTCGCCGAGCACGCCGCCGCCCTCGCCGCCGAGGGCGCCGATCAGGATCGTCACCGGCTGCGGGCTCATCGCGCGCCTCCGAGCAGGCCGAGGACGCCGCGCCGCAGGCCGTGCATGAAGCGGTCCCAGCCGCTCGGGTTCTGGATCACGTCGATGCGGTGGAAGCTCGGGCAGAGCCCGGCGGCGTGGGCGTTCTCGCCGCAGGTGCCGCAGCCGACGCAACTGCTGTTGATGGTGGTGACCGGCTCGGTGCGCAGCGGATCCGGGTTGTCCTTGATGGTGAGCGAGGGACAGCCGGAGAGGCGGATGCAGGCGCGGTCGCCGGTGCACACGTCCTCGTCGATGCCGAAGCGGGTGCGCACGACGCGCTCGCCGGCGGCGACCTTCTGCGCCAGGATCGGCCGCTCGCGGCGCTGGCGCGCCAGCATGCACTCGCCGTCGGCGATGATCACCTTGAGGCCCGTCTGCGTAGTCGTCATGGCGCGGCGCAGCACCTCCACCACCTCCGACACCTGATAGTTGGGCACGCGCTCGAGCCACTTGACGCCGAGGCCGCGCAGCGTGCTCTCGATCGAGATCGGCGTGCCCTCCTCCTGCGGCAGGTTGGGCGAGGAGGCGATGATCTGCTGGCCGGTGGCCGAGGTGTAGCCGTTGTTCATGATGACGAGCACGCCGTCGTCGTTGCGGAACACGGCATTGGCCACGGCATTGATGCCCTGGTGCCAGAAGCCGCCGTCGCCCATGACGGTGATGACACGCTTGTCGAGGTTCGGGCTGACCGCCTGCGCGGCGGCCAGCGACAGGCCGTAGCCGAGCACACTGCTGCCGAGGTTGAACGGCTCGAGCGTGGAGAAGGTGGTGCAGCCGATGTCGGAGCTGACATGGATGCCGCCCATCTCCTTCTCGATCAGCTTGATGGCGGAGAACACTGGCCGCTCCGGGCAGCCGATACAGAAGCCGGGCGGCCGCGGCGGCACGGCGGCGCCGAGCATCTCCTTGGCGCGCGTCTTGGCGCTGCTGACGCCGTCGATGACGGCGTCGATGGCCTTGCGGTCGACGCCGGCGGCGCCCGACAGCTTGAGGAAGTCGCCGATGCCGTTGAGCATCGCCTCGCCGGTGTACTCGCCGGCCGCCGGCAGCACGTCCTTGCCGATAACCAGCGGCTCCTGCAGGGAGGCGCCGCGCAGGATCGAGTTGATCGACTCCTCGATGTGGGCCGGCTGCCCCTCCTCGATCACCAGCACGGCGCGCTTGCCGCTGCAGAAGCGGATGATCTCCTCGGGCACCAGCGGATAGGTGACGTTGAGGATGTAGAGCGGCACGCGCGTCTTGCCCCAGGCGTCGGCCAGGCCGAACTGCTGCAGGGCGCGGATGGCGGTGTTGTACATGCCGCCCTGCAGGATGAAGCCGACTCCCTCGAGGTCGCCCTCAACGAAGTCGTTGAGCTTCTCGCGCTGGATGAACTTCAGCGCCTCCGGCAGGCGCACCTCGACCTTGTGCTTCTCCTGGTTGTAGATGTGCGGCGGCAGCGGGATGCGCGTCGGGTCGTAGGCCGGCTTGCGGATCGGGTTGCGCTGCGAGTGCCGCGGCGCGACGTTGTCCCTGGTCTCGAAGCTGCCGTGCACGTGGCAGGCGCGGATGCGCAGCTCGAGCAGCACCGGCGTGCTGCTCGCCTCGGACAGCTGGAACGCCTTCTCCACCATGTTGACGATATTCGGCAGGTTCGGCCGCGGGTCGAGCAGCCACATCTGCGACTTTTCGGCGAAGGAATGGGTGCGCTCCTGGATGATCGAGGAGCCCTCGCCGTAATCCTCGCCGATGACGATCACCGCGCCGCCGATGACGCCGGCGGAGGACAGGTTGGAGAGCGCGTCGGAAGCGACGTTGGTGCCGACCACCGACTTCCAGGTGACGGCGCCGCGCAGCGGGTAGTTGATCGAGGCGCCGAGCATGGCGGCGGCGCCGGCCTCGTTGGCGCAGGACTCGAAGTGCACGCCGAGCTCGTCGAGGTACTCGTGGGCGTCGCTCAGCACGTCCATCAGGTGCGACACCGGTGCGCCCTGGTAGCCGCCGACATAGGAGACGCCGCTTTGCAGCAGCGCCTTGGTGACGGCGAGAATGCCCTCGCCGTGGAAGGTGTGACCGGCGCCAAGCCGCAGCTTGACGATCTCGCTCTTGAAGGACAGTTCCATGGTCTCTCTATCCGCCTCCCCGGCGCGCCGGGGCGCTCGGCTCGCTCAAGACCGGCCGGATCCGCGCCCGGACGGTCCGTTATGTCGATCCGGGAGAAAGCAAGCCGCCGGCCGGCAACGCCCTAATCGCCCCAGCCCGGCTTGACGCCGGGCTTGACTTCACCCTGGCCGCGCACCGGCAGGAAGGGCAGGGAATAGCCCTGATTATAGGCGGCGCGCGTGACGATCGTGAATTTCAGCCACCAGCCGGCCAGCGCGGCGACCAGTCCGGCGACAAAGACCAGTCCCGGCACCGCCTCCCCGTAGAAGATGGCCGAGACGATCAGAATCTCGGGCGCCAGCTGGCCATGCATCTCGAAGCGGGCGCCGAAGGGCCGCAGCACCGCCAGCGCCTCCTTTGGCAGGCCGTTCTTCAGCAGCGCCTTGAAATACACCATCCAGGCGATGCGGCGCAGGATGAGGGCGCCGAGCAGCACGCTGGCCAGCCAGCGCGGGTTCTCGCCCGGCAGGATGGCCATCAGGAGGGCGGCCAGGCCGGCGCCCTCAACGAAACCGGTGGCGAGGATCAGCGGCACGATCTTCGGCTCGCACCAGGCGGGTATCCCCTTCGACGCCTGCAGGATGCGGCCCTGGCAGTAGAGGAAGACGACGCCGAGCACCGCCGCCACGCCGACGAAGATGCCGCCGCCCAGCCAGACGGCGATGAGGCCGCTCAGCAGCAGCGGCACCGAGACGATGGCTTCGCGCGTCATCCACGAGGTCTGCGGGTGGAAGAAGACGTTGATGGCGCGCAGGGGGCGGCCGATCTCCAGCCAGACGCAGGTCAGCCCGGCGCCGACCAGCGCCAGCGCCACCAGCGCCATGACGCGATAGGCGTCGACGTTGCCGGCGGCCAGCGTGGCGAAGAACAGCAGGCCGCTGCCGCTGCCGCCGCCGATGAAGTTGCCGGCGGCGCGCCAGTCCCAGTTGTTCTGCTGCCAGGGCGTGATGCGCCCCGTCGGGATCTTGATCTCGCTCATCGCTCAGTCCCCGTCGTACTTCTTGTCGTAGAGGTAGTACATGCCCGGATCGGTGCCCAGTTCCTCGTGCATGCGGAAGTACTGATTCTCGGCGAGCAACTGCGAGACGTTGCTGTCGGCGTCCTCGCGGTCGCCGAACTGCAGCGCGCCGGTGATGCAGGAGTTGACGCAGGCCGGCGTCGCCTCCGGATCGATGCCTGGCACCAGGCCGTGCTCGATGCCGTGGTCGACGCGGTCGACGCAGAAGTTGCACTTGGTCGCCACCGCCATGCGGCGGGCATCGAACTGTTCTTCCTCCTGCTCGGTCGGCCGCTCGCCGAAGGCGAACTCGCGCTTGTGCACGATATAGCGCGCCTGGTAGGGGCAGGCCACCGCGCAGTAGCCGCAGCCGATGCACAGGTCGTAGTTGATGTCGACGATGCCGTCCTTGCGCTTGTAGGTGGCGGTGGACGGGCAGACGTGCATGCAGGGGGGATCCGCGCAGTGCATGCAGCCGGTCGGCACGAAGGTGCGGTTGACGTCGGGATACTCGCCGGTCTCGATGTCGAGCACCTTGCGCCACTGCACGCCGGGCGGCGTCGCATTCTTGTGGCGGCAGGCAGCCGTGCAGGTCTGGCAACCGATGCAGCGGCGCAGGTCGACGGTCATGATGTAGCGAGGCATCGGCGACTCTCCTTCGATGTTCGCGGCGCCCGGCTATGCGCCGCCTGCCGCGAAGCCGGCGGTCTCCGTAAGGAACGGGCCGGCCATGTGATGATTCACATTATGGACCATATCAAGGGATTTTTGTATCGTTTTATCCGTTGCGGCCGGTGCCGATTGACCTGCATCAAGCTGGAGCCTCTCGCCGGCAATATCCCTTGTCCGGGCAGGGCTGGACGCATGCGCCGCGATCATGAAAAAGCCGCCGGGCGGGCAGCTCCGGCGGCTTCTGCTGGGGCTGGCGGCGAGTCCGTCCCGCCGCGGTCCGCCGCGGTCGTGGTTCAGGCGCCGGCGGCCTTGGCCTGCTTGGACTTCAGTCGCTGGGCGGTCTTCTCGAGGCCGACGACGAAGCGGCTGTGCTTGCCGCGCGCCACCTCCTCGACCGCGTCGCGGGCGGTGAATTCGTACGTCAGCGCCGGGCCGTTGGCCTCGGTCAGGGTCACGCTGATCTCCACCCACATGCCGAGCAGGGTGGCGCCGACATGGTCGAGCTCGACGCGCGTGCCGACCGTGTCCTTGCCCTCGCCGACATGCGGCAGCACCAGGTCGCGGCAGGCCACCTCGACGTCATAGAGCAGGCTCGGCGTCGAATAGACGCGCAGCTCCTCGCCCATGAAGCCGATGGTGCGGCCCTGGTCGACGTCGATGCGCACGGTGGCGGTCAGGCCGGGTTTCAGTGTGTCGCTCATGCTGGGGTCCTCTCAGGAAACGGTCCCGCCGGGGCGGCGGTCCCTCAGGTAATCGGCATGCAGGCGGGCCTGGGCGTAGCGCACCAGGGCCTGCGTGCCGCGCGTGCAGTTGCGGAAACAGCAGACGCCGCGGTCCATCAGGCCGGCGGCCATGGCGTCGTAGAGCTTGCCGCCGTCGATGATGCCGATCAGCGGCTTGTCGTGGCGCCCGGCCAGCGGCGGCATCAGGTGCAGGGTGCTCTTGGGATCATTGAGATCGTAGCCCGGGCGCAGCTGGCTCTGCTCGAGGGCGCGCACCGAGGGCGCCGTCGGGTCGAGGCCGATGACGACGGCGTCGATGGCGGGGTCCTGCAGGAAGGCCTCGGCGATCTCGAGGTGCGCCTCGTCGTCGGCGCCCGGGTTGATGTCGATCGGGTTCCTCACCTCGACCAGCTGGTCGAGCTTCTTGGCGGCGAGGACCTCCTCGATCCGCAGCACCGTCGCCTCCCCGAGCTCGCCCATCCTCAGGGCGAAGCCGTCGGTCTCGGTGCTGTCGGCCATGGCGACCGCCTCGAAGCCGGCGCCGCTGATGGCGCCGAGCCGGTTGCCGCCGATCTTCTTGCCGTGCAGGGCGCCGGCGATGTAGAACAGGTCGTCGAAGGCGTTCAGGTCCTCGGTGACGATGGCGCCGGCATGGCGCACCACCGACTCGAACAGCGTCAGGCCGCCGGCGATCGAGGCGGTGTGCCCCATCACCCCGCCCTGCCCGGGCGGCGTGCGTCCGGACTTGTAGACGACGATCTGGCGGCCGTTGAGCACGGCCTGGCGCACGGCGCGGGCGAATTGCAGGCCGTCGAGATCCTTGAAGCCCTCGATGTAGATGCCGATGGTCTCGATGCCGGGCAGCGCGGCGAAGTAGCCGAGCAGGTCGCCGTGGGTGAGGTCGGTCTGGTTGCCCAGCGCCAGCAGGTAGGCCGGGTCGAGCCAGGGATTCTGCGAGATGCGGGTGATCATGAAGGCGCCGCTCTGCGAGAGCATCGCCGAATTGCGCACCGGCTTCTTCTTCGGCTTGGGCAGCCGCTCGAGCGGGATGAACCAGGAGTCGTAGCCGCCCGGATGGGACACCACGCCGAGGCAGTTGGCGCCGAGGAAGATCGGCCCGCCGCCCGGCCGCGCGTGGGCGGCATTGATGCGCTCGGCCAGCTTCGCCGCCGGCTCGCGGCTCTTCTTCGTCTCGCCCATGCTGCCCGGGATCAGCATGACGGCGTCGACGGCGTCGGTTTCGATGATCTCGTCGACCAGTTCATAGACGGCGCTCGCCGCCACGGCGACGATGAGCAGATCGAGCTTGCCCTCGATCGCCTTCAGGCCGTCGACGCATTTGACGCCGTCGATCTCGGCCTCGCCGGGCTTGAGGATCAGCAATTGCTCCTTCGGGTAGCCGCTGCCCATCAGGTTGCACAGGATGATGCGGCCGAAGTTCATGCCGCTGCCCGAGACGCCGATGATGCCGATGCGCTTCGGGTGGATCAGCCTGTCGATCTTGGCCACCGGCCGCGGCAGGCGGCCCGGCCGCGGCGCGGCGAAGGCGCACTCGGCGGCGCCGGCGGCCAGCACGGCGCCCGCCCGCAGCGGGTTGAGCTCGAGCGACTGCAGGACGAAGGGCGCCTCGGCATTGTCGGGCGCGAAGGCGCGGGCCAGCTCGAGCAGCCGGCCGAAGCACTCGCGCAACAAGTCCGCCGGCGGTGCGGCGCCGTCGCGCTCCGCCACGGCGGCGAGCTTCTGCCAGGCGACGGTGCGCTGGAACAGGCGCAGGAAATCCTCGGCGTCGGTCAGGCCGGCGGCGGCGTAGACCGAGGCGCGGTCGCGGCGGAAGTTGGCCTCGTCGAGGCCGGCCTCCAGGCCGCCTAGGCCGGCGCTGATGACCATGCCGAACTCGCGCGTGTTGTTGAGGCTGACGCGGATTTCCGCGGCGCCAGCGGCCGCCGGCTCGAAGGCGAGGCCGAGCTCGCCGAGCAGGCGCGCCAGCTCGGTCGGGTTCAGGCTGTCGCGGCCGCCGGCGGCGGCCTGGCGAAACAGTTCCGCCGCGACACTGCTTGGATTGTTCACGCGATGTCCCCTTCCGCATGCGGCGCCGGCCGCGGTCGCGGCGGCGTCTGCGGCCCTTGCGGGCCGCGCAGGAAGGTCGAACTATATCAGATACATATTCGCCTGAATATCACGAAAATCAGTATCAGATGCCGAGGCTTTCACCGCCGTCCATGGCGGCCTCGCGGAACTGCAGCGCGTGCAGTCGCGCGTAGGCGCCGTTCGCCGCCAGCAGCTCGGCATGGCTGCCGCGCTCGACGATGCGCCCCTGCTCCATCACCAGAATCAGGTCGGCGCGCTCGATGGTCGACAGCCGGTGGGCGATGACCAGCGTCGTGCGTCCGCGCATGGCCGAGTCGAGCGCCGCCTGGATGTGGCGCTCGGACTCGGTGTCGAGGGCCGAGGTGGCCTCGTCGAGGATGAGGATCGGCGCGTCCTTCAGCAGCGCCCGCGCGATGGCCAGGCGCTGGCGCTGGCCGCCCGAGAGCAGCACGCCGTTCTCGCCGACCAGGGTGTCGAAGCCCTGCGGCAGCCGGTCGATGAACTCGCGGGCGAAGGCAGCCTCGGCGGCGCGCTCGATGTCCGCGCGCGGCGCGCCGGCGAGATCGCCATAGGCGATGTTGTTGGCCACCGTATCGTTGAACAGGGTCACCTGCTGGGTGACGACGGCGACATGGCGGCGCAGGTTGCGCAGCGTGTAGTCCTCGACATCGACGCCGTCGATGAGGATCTGGCCTTCCTGGTGGTGGTAGAAGCGCGGGATCAGGTTGGCCAGGGTCGACTTGCCGCTGCCCGAGCGGCCGACCAGGGCCGCCATCTGGCCGGGCGCGATGGCGAAGTCGAGGCCGTCGAGCACCTTGCGCCCGCCGCCGGGATAGGCGAAGGAGAGCCCGCGCACCTCGACGCGGCCGCCGACCCGCTCGCGCTCGACCGTGCCGCGGTCCTCCTCGTCCGGCTCGTCGAGCTGCTCGAAGATGCTCTCCGCCGCCGCCACGCCCTTCTGCACGGTCGAGCTGACCTCCGAGAGCTGGCGGATCGGCTTCGGCAGCAGGCCCGCCGCCGTGATGTAGGCGACCAGCTCTCCCGGCGAGGCGTCGCCGCGCATGAGCAGGACGAGAAAGAACAGCGCGGCCATGGCGGCATAGATCAGCAGCTGCAGCAGCGGCGTGTAGACGGCGCCGGTGCGCACCATGCGCAGCTGGCGCGCCGTGTTGTTGTCGCTCGCCTCGCGGAAGCGGCGCCGCTCGTAGGCCTCGCCGCCGAAGCTGCGCACGACGCGGTGGCCCTGGATCGCCTCCGAGGCGACATGGGTGACGTCGCCCATCGCCAGCTGGATCTTCCTCGCCTGCTTGCGGAACTTGCGGCTGGCGCTGGTCACCAGCACGGCGATGACCGGCAGGATGGAGGCCATCACCAGGGTCAGCTTCCAGTTCATCCACAGCAGGTAGCCGAAGAGGAAGGCCACCGTCAGCCCTTCGCGGATCACCACTTTGACGGCATCGGTGGCGGCGCCGGTGACCATGGTGACGTTGAAGGTGATGCGCGAGATCAGGTGCCCCGAGTTGTGGCGGTCGAAGTAGCCGTCGGGCAGGCGCAGCAGGCCGTCGAAGAGGGCCACGCGCAGGTCATGCACCACGCCCATCGAGACGCGGGCGATGTAGTAGTTGCCGAGGAAGGAGCCGACGCCCTGCCAGGCGGCGATCAGCACCACCAGCAGCGGCACGGCGTGCAGCATCTGCAGCTGTCCGACGAGCGGGACGCCTTCGAGCATCGCCGCCGAGGGATCGGCGAGGCCGTCGACGAAATACTTGAGGATGGAGGCCAGCATCGGCTGCGAGGAGGCGAAGATGACGTAGCCGGCGATGCTCACGGCGAAGCGCCCGACATACGGCCGGACGTAGGCGAGCAGGCGGAAATACAGGCGCAGGCTGTTCACGCCGCTTCGCTCGCGCGGGAATTCATCGGCGACGCAGCAGGGAGGACAATCCCCTGCGCTTGCGCGCGGGTGGCGCGCATGTGCGCGCCGCGACGTCCCGGTTGCCGAGAGTCGGGAAGGGGCTGTCGCCTGCCGCGTTGGCGGAATGCGGCTTCTGCAGCGCCGCAAAAGTATCCTTCCAGCGGCCCTGGTGCCAGTCCGTGAAGATCTCGACTTCGCGCAGGCCGGCATGGCGCGCCAGCGCCCTCATGCCGTCCGGATAGATGCGCCAGCAATCCACCGGATAGCGGTGCTCCGGGCCGCTCGCCGGCGCGATGAGGCAGGCGATCCCGCCCGGGCGCAGCACGCGGGCGATTTCAGCGAAGGTCAGCCAGGGAAACTCGACATGCTCCAGGGTCTGGCCGGATACGAGCACATCGACGGACGCATCCGCCAGTTCCAACCACCGGTAGGGGTCGGCGAGCACGACATCGACGTTGTCGCCGGGCTGGAGATCGAGCCCGCGGTAATGCCAGGCCGGCCGCGCGAACAAGGTCCGATAGGCGGGCAGTCCATCGACCGCGTGGGCGCCGAGATCGGCGATTTCCAGGACCGTCCCCTCCATTCCGGCAAGGTAGGTGGCGACGAATTCCTGCATTTTCCTGTGCGACGAGTCGTGCATGGTCGATTGGATCCAATGCCGGCGGGCCGGAAAGCCCGGGCTAGAATATGCCCCTTCTACGCCACCACGCCGCCGCCTTGCAAACCCTCGGCCACGACGAATACCTGGAACTGCGCTCGGGCGCCACCGTTCTCGAGCAGGATCGCCACGGCGCCAAGGTCCTGCGGCTCGCCGACGGCAGCTATCTCAAGCTCTTCCGCCGCAAGCGGCTGATCTCCTCGGCAGCCTGGTATCCCTACGCGCAGCGCTTCGCCGACAACGCCAATGCGCTGGCGCGGCTGGGAATACCGTGCCCGGACGTCATGGCAGTTCCTGATTACCAATGAACCTCAGCCAACTTTACGAGCCGGTACGGCATAGGCGGCGTGTTCGCGGCGGCGGTGGCCAGCCGGGCGAGTATGCTCGCCAGATCGAAACGTCGGTTGAAGCGATAGCTGTATTCGGCCAGAT
>CAUJIV010000124.1 GCA_963205435.1 Pseudomonadota bacterium | reverse complement strand
CGGCGAAGGCTAATATCGCAAAGCGATGTTAAGCCCGCGAAGCGGGCGGCCGTAGCCAAAATCCGCGTGGCAAGATAGGCAAGAGATTAAAAGGCCAGGTAGCTCAGTTGGTAGAGCAGCGGACTGAAAATCCGCGTGTCGGCAGTTCGATTCTGCCCCTGGCCACCAATATTCAGCGCCCAACCGCTCGCGGTTGGGCGTTTTTGTTTGTGAAATCTCAACGGCGTATGGACTTTCGTGCCGTTCTTCCTGCGCCAGACGTTTCGGGCATGAGCCGCGTACGGAACCGGTTTGTGTCGCCCTTCAGGGCGACAGGTGCGCTTGCTGCATGGTAGATGCCGACGTTGGGCTGACTGCTTGCGCTATCAACCGTGGTTTTGTGCGCCTGCACGACGCTGCCGCCGCAGGCGAGTTGCCCGAGCCCACCCGAGATCCTGATGCGCCCGCCCCAGGCATTGCGCTCTCTGCCGTCGCCGGAACCGTCGCCGCCAACTACCAGACCTGCCACGAAAACGCCGAGCAATTGAGGGCGTTGCAGGCGTGGGTCAGGGAGATGGGGGCGGCAAAGCAGACGCCTTCGCCCACGCCGTGATCAGACGTCGATGGCCGTTGTTTTCCAGACTTCCTGCGCCAGAGCAATGAGCAGCCCGTGGCGCCTCTCGATGGATGCAGCATTCCACGCAGGAAATGCAGCCAGCTTGGCGTTGATCCGGGAAATGGATGTGTTCTGACCTTCAGGTACTCGGCGACTTCCTTGATCGTCAGGATTCCGCTTTCGCTGGTGTTTTTGGGCATGGAATGGGGCCAGTCGGATGATTGGTAACGTACGACAGGATAGTGCAAAATTTTCCAACTGGCGACCAAAAGCGACCGAACTCGGAAGGTTTGTCTCCTACTTGGTAGGGGATGGGATGGATTGCCTCAGTCAAGCTGAGTGCGACGCGCTTGCGCACGGCCCCAGGCGCGGGTGGCCAAATCGTCGAATCCACGCCCCCAAGGCGGAGGCGTTACTATCTGGCTCGGATTACGGACGCGGGTTCGGTTCCGTGTTCCACCACCAATTCCAAAAGCCCGAACCCGTTTCGGGCTTTTTCACGTCTGCCCGTAGCGCCAGTCCTGGCGGGCCTTCGCGGATTCGCCTCGCGAGCGTCACCCCCGAGCAGAGTCTATCAGGTGCTGCGCCTCACGCCGCTCGAATTCGAGAACGCTGGCTTCGTGGTAGCGGACGTGATGAAACAGCTTGTGCCAGATCGTCCCCTTCGTTGTCGAGACGCCAGCGCCGCAGCGTTTTCAGACTGATCCTCCATCGGAAGGCAATCTGCCGTTCGGTCATCGCGGGATAGCGCGCCTTGTTCTCCAGGACTGATGACTCCATGACAACGCTGTTCGCTGTGGAAACCAGGCGCGATGCCTGATTCAATGTGGCGCCCCAGCGAAACGCCGTGCGTCCTTGAGCAGAAGGATCAGTTGCCGCTCGTTCTCTGGAGTCGGTTCAAAGCCGAAGCGCCGGTAGAACGCCTCCGCCTCAGCATCGAGGGGATGGGTCAGCAACGCCCGGATGCCTGCATGCTCGGCAACGGCGATGGCGCGGCGGATGGCATCTTGCAAGAGGCTGAAACCCAGGCCGTGTTTCTGGTAGTCGAGGTCGACCGCCAGCCTTGCCAGAATGATCAGCGGGATCGGGTACTGGCCCATCCCGCGACGTACGCGCTCGGGGGCCTCGAGCGTGTCGATCTGGCCGACGGTCAGGCTGTAGTACCCGGCCACGCGATCCCCGTCGCAGACGACAAAGGTTCTCGCCGAGCCACTGCCATGCGCTTGGCGCGCGTGGCGCAGCAGCCATTCGGTGAGCGCGGGCTTTCCGCAGTCGAACTCTTCCAGCCGGTGACGCGCATCGAGCGGCTGCGGCTCCGACAGACTCATTTTTTGGACCAGACTGGAGGCCGGGAGAACAGGTCGGCCAGGCCGGGATTGTCAGATTCCGGCCGATCCAGCATGTCCAGCAGCGCCCGGTACTGGCTGCCGGACACCATGAACAGCCGCTGGTCGAGCAGAGTCTGCTCGGCGGCCTGATAAGCGGCATCAAGAATGAAATCGGTCAGCGACTTGTGCGCAACCTCGGCGGCGCGACGCAGGACGGTTTCCTGCTCAGGGGTCGCGCGCAGTCCGAGACGGGCCGAGCGGACGGAAGTGGTAGCGGGCATGGCAGCATCCTTAAGATGTACATTGGACTCAATGTTAGTACAAACGACGCCAGTCGTCCAGAAGGAATCCCCAGCGCCTGCAAATTTGGAGGGAGACTGGCTACCAGTGCCTCATCGCGAACCCGGCTATCCCGCCTCCCCTGGCACTGGCGAAAGTCCGCGAAAACAGACAAATGAGGCAAAACCGGGACTTTAGACCTGCGGACGGACTCCTGTTCAGATGGCGGACGCGGGTTCGGTTCCGTGTTCTGCCACTACCTCATGAAAAATCCGACCCCGGTCGGGTTTTTCATTATCCTGCCCGGGCCGTCCTCTCACGCCGCCAGCGCGCTCGCGCACGCCGCGCAAGCCGGGTCCTTCGCCAGCGCGATGCCGCGCCATTCCATGCGCAGGCCGTCGAGCAGCAGCAGGCGGCCGCTGAGGGTCTCGCCGAAGCCGCCGGCGAGCTTCAGCGCCTCGGCGGCCTGGGTCGTGCCGATCAGGCCGACGAGAGGGGCGAAGACGCCCATCGTCGCGCAGCGCACTTCCTCCGCCTCGCCGCCTTCCGGAAAGAGGCAGTTGTAGCAGGGGCTGTCGTCCCGGCGCAGATCGTAGACCGCCACCTGGCCGTCGAAACGGATGGCGGCGCCGGAGACGAGCGGCTTGCGCAGGCGGACGCAGGCGCGGTTGAGGGCGTGGCGGGTGGCGAAGTTGTCGCTGCAGTCGAGCACCACGTCGGCGGCGGCGACGGGCGCCTCGAAGTCGGCGCCCTGCAGCCGCCGCTCGAGGGTGTCGACGCGCACGCCGGGATTGAGGCGGGCCAGCGCCTCGCGGCCGGAGACGACCTTGGGCCGGCCGACCGAGTCGCTGCCGTGGAGGATCTGGCGCTGCAGGTTGGTCAGGTCGACGGCGTCGTCGTCGCACAGGGTGATGCGGCCGATGCCGGCGGCGGCGAGATACATGGCCGCCGGCGAGCCGAGGCCGCCGGCGCCGACGATCAGGGCATGGGCGGCGAGCAGGCGCTCCTGGCCCTCGATGCCGATCTGCGGCAGGAGAATGTGGCGGGAATACCTGAGGAGTTGCTCGTCATTCACCGATCTTCGCGCGCTTCGGGCGGCGCGTCGTCGTGATCGCCGTGCGGATGGTGCTGGTAAGCCTCGATGAAGACCTGGTTGGACTGCTTGATCAGGCGCGCCGGCTCGGTCAGGTTGCGCAGTTGCGTTTCCTCGACGAAATGCACCAGGCCGCGGACGAGCCTGCGCCAGGGGGAATTGTCGAGGCGGTAGCCGATGCCGACCAGGGCCGCTTCGAGGCCCTTGCTGGTGTAGTCGAGCAGGCTGTAGTCGATGGTGATGCCGCGCGGATGGGGACCCTCGGCGACCTCGAGATGCTCCACCCCGGCCAGCAGCTCGGCCGCCTCGCGCGCCTGGCCGGCGGGCTTGCGGGCGAAGCGGATCTGGCGCCGCCTGCGGCTGGCGGCGCGCGCCGCCTCGCTGACGGCGCCGCCGCGAGGGACGCGGTTGATCAGCGCGCGCGCGCGCTCGGGCGACATCGCCATGGCACTTCGCCTGCATGATCTGCAGGCCCTTGAGCAGATTGACCGCCTGGCTCAGCTGATAGTCGTTCTTCGAGGCGAATTCGAAGCGCGGCGGCTCTTCCTCGCCGGGCTCGTCCCTGGCCGGCTTGGCCTTGCCGCCGGCGGGCGCCTTGACCTGCGGCCTGGCCGCCGGCGCCGCTTCCTTGTCGGCTTTCTCCTTGTCGTTTTCCAGGTGGTGATCGAGGTCGGCTTCGCGCAGGAAGGTGCCGCTGTTGCCGTTGGCGCTTTCGGCGACCTTGATGTCGGGCTCGATGCCCTTGGCCTGGATGGAGCGGCCGCTGGGCGTGTAGTAGCGCGCCGTGGTGAGCTTGATCGCCGTGTTGCCGGACAGCGGCAGGATGGTCTGCACCGAGCCCTTGCCGAAGGTCTGCGTGCCCATGATGACGGCGCGCTTGTGATCCTGCAGGGCGCCGGCGACGATCTCCGAGGCGGAAGCCGAGCCGCCGTTCACCAGCACCACCATCGGCACCGTCTTCACCTCGGCCGGCAGGTCCTTGAGGAAGTCGGTGCGCGTGCCGCGCAGGTAGTCCGCCGCCGTGGCGAGGTACTGGCGCTTGGCATCCTCGGTGCGCCCGTCGGTCGAGGTGACCAGCGCGTTCGGCGGCAGGAAGGCGGCGGCGACGCCGACGGCGCCGTGCAGCAGCCCGCCCGGGTCGTTGCGCAGGTCGAGCACCAGGCCCTTGACCGGCTCCTGCTTCCACAGCTTCTTCAGGTGCTCGACCATCTTGCCGGCGGTGTCCTCCTGGAACTGGGTCAGCCGCACGTAGGCGTAGCCCGGCTCGATCATCTTGGACTTGACGCTCTGCACCTTGATGACCTCGCGCGTGATGCTCAGCACCAGCGGCTTGGTCTCGCCCTTGCGCACGATGGTCAGGGTGATCGGGGTCTTCGGCTTGCCGCGCATGCGCTTGACCGCGTCGGCCAGCGTCATGCCTTTCACCGGCGTGTCGTCGAGCTTGACGATGAGGTCGCCCGCCTTGATGCCGGCACGGAAGGCCGGCGTGTCCTCGATGGGCGAGATGACCTTGACGAAGCCGTCCTCCATGCCGACCTCGATGCCGAGGCCGCCGAACTCGCCGTGGGTGTTGACCTGCAGGTCCTTGAAGGCGTCGGCGTCGAGATACTGAGAGTGCGGATCGAGGCCGCTCAGCATGCCGGAGATCGCCTGGGTGATGAGCTTCTTGTCCTCGACCGGCTCGACATAGCCGGCCTTGATGGCGTTGAAGACGTCGGCGAAGGTGCGCAGCTCCTCGATCGGCAGGGGCGCGGCCGCTTCCTTCTGGGCGATGGCCGAGTAGTTCAGGCTGAGAAAGACGCCGGCGACCAATCCCAGGAGGACGAGGCCGGCCTGTTGCAGCTTTTTGCGCATCGGTTTGTGTGTCTCCGCGGTGCTCACTTGAGGCTGACCCATTTCAGCGGGTCGATGGCCTGCCCCAAATGCCTCAATTCAAAGTATAAACCGGTTTCCGGATTGCCGCCGCTGTTGCCCACCGCGGCGATGGCCTCGCCGGACTTGACCGTCTGGCCGACGGCCTTGAAGAGGGATTCGTTGTTGCCATAGACGGACAGGTAGCCGTCGCCGTGATCGACGATGGCGAGGTTGCCGAAACCGCGCAGCCAGTCGGCGAAGACGACCTTGCCCGGCGCGATGGCCTTGACCTCGCTGCCCGCTGCGGCGCGGATGAAAACCCCCCGCCAGTTCGTGCCGCCCTCCTGGCGTGGAGCGCCAAAGCGGTTGGCAAGTTCCCCGCGCGCGGGCAGGGCGAGCTGTCCCTTCAGGCGGGCGAAGACGCCAGCCGGCACGCCTTCCTCGGGCGCGCGCTCGTTGCGCAGCCCGGGCGGCTGGGCCGGCGCCTTCGGTGCGGGCCGGGCGGTCTTGCGGCCGAGGTTCTCGATCACCTGCGTCAGGCGCCTTTCATCCTGCTTCAGCCGTTCCACCTCGCGCCGCTGCGACTTGACGCGCTCGGTCAGGCGGGCGAGGGCGGCCTGGCGCTTTTTCTGCTGCTCGAGCAGTTCCGCGCGCTCCTGCTGGCGGCTGGCCTCGATTTCGGCCAGCCGGGCATTCTTGTCGCTGGTCTCTTCGGCCAGCTGTTTCTTTTCCTGCAGGGAATCCGCCAGGTCGCGGACGAGGCCGGCCTTGGCGCGGGAGAGCAGTTTCAGATAGTGGGCGTCTCGGGCCAGCTGGTTGGGGTCGTTGCCCGAGAGCAGGTGGAGCATGGCGTCCGATTCGCCGGCATAGAACTGGCGGATGAACAGGCGGCCGAGATGCCCCTGCTGGGCGTCGATGCGGGCCGAGATCCGCCGCGACTGGGTCTTCAGCTCGCCCAGCCGGGACTGCACCGTGCCGCGCTCCTTGCCCAGATCGCGCAAGCGGCGATTGGCGTCGGAGATGGCCGATTCGGTGGCGCGCAACTCCTCGGCGGCGTCGGCGCGCGTTTCTTCGGTCTTGGCAATGTCCTTCTGCAGGGAGCGGATGCGCCCCTGCACGTCCTTCAGTTCGTCGCGCCGGTCGTCGTCGGCCGCGGCGGCGAGCGCGGCGGCGAGCGCCAGCAGCAGGAGGAGGGGCGCCCGCTTCAGTGGCTTGCCTTGCCCTGGTCGGCCACGGCGCTCATGGCGGCGGCGATGGCGGCCTGGTCGCCGAGGTAGTAGCTGCGGATCGGCTTCAGCGCCGCGTCGAGCTCGTAGACCAGTGGCACGCCGGTCGGTATGTTGAGCTCGACGATGTCGGCGTCGGAGATGCCGTCGAGGTGCTTGACCAGGGCGCGCAGGCTGTTGCCGTGGGCGGTGACGATGACGCTGCGGCCGGCCCGGACATCGGGCAGGATGGCGGATTCCCAGTAGGGCAGGAAGCGCTCGACGGTGTCCTTCAGGCATTCGGTCGCCGTCGCCGCCGCGGCCGGCTCCGACGCGTAGCGCGGGTTGGCCAGCTGCTCGAGCAGGCGTGCGTCGCCCGCCTGCAGGGCCGGCGGCGGCGTGTCGTAGGCGCGGCGCCAGATCTTGACCTGGGCCTCGCCGTATTTCCCGGCGGTTTCCGTCTTGTTCAGCCCCTGCAATGCGCCGTAGTGGCGCTCGTTCAGGCGCCAGGAGTGCGCCACCGGTATCCACATGCGGTCCATTTCGTCGAGGATCAGCCACAGCGTGCGGATGGCGCGCCTGAGCATCGAGGTGTGGGCGACGTCGAAGGCGAAGCCGGCCTCCTTCAGCAGCCGGCCGGCCTGCTTCGCCTCGGCGACGCCTTTCTCGGTGAGGTCGACGTCGGTCCAGCCGGTGAAGCGGTTTTCCTTGTTCCAGGCGGATTCGCCGTGGCGCAGCAGCACGATTTTCTTCATATCCGGCGCAATGGGCTGGTGGATGGGCTGGCCTGGAGCGGCGGCGCGGCGGCCGCTCGGAAAGTATTTTATAATATTAGCCGTCGCAATTGGACAGAGGCGAAGTTGGACCACGTCATCACCGACCTGATCGACAAGCAGGAGCACATCGAGACCGCGGCGCGGGCCTTGAAGGCGATCTCGCATCCCCTGCGCCTGAAGATCCTCTGCGTCATCGGCGACGAAGAGGCCTGCGTGCAGGAGATCGTCGATGCCGTCGGCACCTCGCAGAGCAACATCTCGCAGCACCTGGCCATCCTGCGCGACAAGGGCGTGCTGCTCACGCGCAAGGATGCCAACCGCGTCTACTACCGCGTCGGCGACCAGCGCACGCTGCAACTGATCGTGCTGATGCGCGAGGTCTTTTGCGGCGTGCCGCCGCCGAAGAAGTGATACGGAGCCCGGCTTGGAATTCATCAAGGACAACCTGACCTGGTTCGGCCTCGCCCTGTTGAGCGGCGGCATGTTCGTCTGGCAGAGCTGGCAGGCGCGCGGCGGCCGCGCCGGCGTCTCGCCGATGCAGGCGACGCTGCTGATCAACCGCGAGGACGCCGTTGTCGTCGATGTGCGCGAGCAGGGCGAATACACCGGCGGCCACATCCCGAATTCGCGCCACATTCCGCTCTCCCAGCTGGACAAGCGCCTGGGCGAGCTGGAGAAGTTCAAGGAGCGCTCGCTCATCGTCAGCTGCGCCAGCGGCAACCGCTCGTCGTCGGCCTGCGGCAAGCTGCGGCGGGCGGGCTTCGCCAAGGTCTTCAACCTCACCGGCGGCGTCTCGGCGTGGGATCAGGCCGGGTTGCCGGTGACGAAGAAATGAGCCGCCGCTCCAGGCCCCGGCCGTCGGCGCGGGATCACGGAGAGAAACGGTTGCGAGGGCCTGGCCCGCGCTTCATCACTGACTCGTCGCCCCGGCGGGGCGGCCCAAGGGAGCCGGCATGAACGCCAAGGTCCTCATGTACACCAGCGCGGTATGCCCTTACTGCCTGCGCGCCGAGCAGCTGCTCAACAGCCGGGGGGTCGGCGACATCGAGAAGGTGCGCGTCGACCTGGACCCGGCCCGCCGCGAGGAGATGATGCAGAAGACCGGCCGCCGCACCGTGCCGCAGATCTTCATCGGCGACCAGCACGTCGGCGGCTGCGACGACCTCTACGCGCTCGACCGCGCCGGCAAGCTGGAGCCGATGCTGCGCGGCGAGTGATGGCCGCCACCCCTTTCCTTCCATCAGCAGGTACCTCCTCATGTCCGAGACCGAACAGCCCGTTTTCACCATCGAGAAGCTCTACGTCAAGGATCTCTCGCTGGAGCTTCCCAATGCGCCGCAGATCTTCCTCGATCGCGAGCAGCCGGGCATCGAGGTCGGCCTGCAGTCGGCGGCCAACGGCCTCGGCGACGGCGTCTTCGAGGTGGTGCTGACGGCCACCGTCACCGCCCGCATCGGCGAGAAGACCCAGTACCTGGTCGAGGCGGGTCAGGCCGGCATCTTCCAGATACGCAACGTGCCGGACGAGGAAATCGAGCCGGTGCTGGCGATCGCCTGCCCCAACATCCTGTTTCCCTACCTGCGCGAGGCCGTTTCGGACACCATCACCCGCGCCGGCTTCCTGCCGGTGCTGCTGGCGCCGGTCAATTTCGAGGCGCTCTACCGCCAGCGCCTGGAGCAGCAGGCCCAGCAGCAGGCGGGAGAAGTTCCCATCCAGTGAGCGTCGCCGGTCCGCCCCGCCCTGCGGAAGCGCTGACGTGATCCCGGGCCGCGCACGCTTCCGGGGCGCGGAGCGGAAAGCGCGCCCGCACGCTCAAGCTGCCGCCTTCTGCGGCCTGCTCTTGCTGGCGGCGCCCGCCGCGGCGCTGGAATTCCGCTCGATCGCGGCGCCGGGCGCGGTGATGTTCGACGCCCCCTCGCAGAAGGCGAAGCCGGTGTTCGTCATGGCCCCGGGCACGCCGGTGGAAGTGGTGGTCGGCCTCGAGGGCTGGGCCAAGGTGCGCGATGTCGCCGGCGACCTTGCCTGGGTCGAGCGCAAGACGCTGGCCGACAAGCGCATGCTCATCGTCACGGCGGCGCGCGCCGAGGTTCGCGCCCAGGCGGATGACGGGGCGCCGCTGGCCTTCGAGGCGGAAAAGGACGTGCTGCTCGAGCTGCTCGAGCCCGGTCCGCCGGGCTGGGCCAGGGTGCGCCACCGCGACGGACAGTCCGGTTTCGTCCGCGCGGGCAAGATCTGGGGCCTTTGATGCGCGCGACCGCCGCCGGCCCGCGGCCCCCGCGAACGCCATGAAGATCGCCATCCTCGGCGCCGGCGCCTGGGGAACGGCCCTGTCCATCGCTTTCTGCCGCCACCATGACGTGACCTTGTGGGCGCGCGATGCCGCCCAGGCCGCCGCCATGCAGGACCGGCGAGAAAATAATCGCTATCTGCCAGGCGTCCGTTTCCCCGATGCCTTGCGCGTCGACGCTGATTTCGCCTGCGCCGCGGCCAGCGAGCTGAACATCGTCGCCACGCCGCTCTCCGGCCTGCGCGACACCCTGCGCCGCCTGCGCGCCACCGCCCCGGCAACCCCTCTGTTGTGGGTGTGCAAGGGGCTGGAGGCGGGCAGCCAACTATTGCCGCACCAGATCGTCGCCGAGGAGCTCGGCGCGGGCGCACGCTGCGGCGTGCTCAGCGGGCCAAGCTTCGCCGACGAGGTGGCGCGCGGCCTGCCTACCGCCGTGACGCTGGCCGCCGCCGACGGCGCCTTCGCCGAGGCGGCTGTCCAGTCGCTGCACGATGCGCGCCTGCGCATTTACGCCAGCCACGACGTCGTCGGCGCCGAGGTCGGCGGCGCGGTGAAGAACGTCATGGCGATCGCCGCCGGCATCTCGGACGGCATGGGCTACGGCCTCAATGCGCGCGCCGCCCTGATCACGCGCGGGCTGGCCGAGATCAGCCGCCTCGGCCTGGCGCTCGGCGGCCGGCGCGAGACCTTCATGGGGCTGGCCGGCATGGGCGACCTGATCCTCACCTGCACCGGCGACCTGTCGCGCAATCGCCGCGTCGGCCTCGCCCTGGCGAAGGGCGTGCCGCTGCCGCAGATCCTGCGCGATCTCGGCCACGCCGCCGAAGGCGTCTCCAGCGCCCGCGAGATCGCCGCTCTCGCAGAGGGGCTGGCCATCGACATGCCCATCACCCGGGCCGTCGAGGGCATCCTGCACCACGGCCTGCCGGCCAGCGAGGCAGTCGAGCAACTGCTGCGCCGCGACCCCCGGCCGGAGTCGGACTGAGGTGGCGACCGGCGCGCTTCCTCAGCTGCCGCCGGCGTAGCCGTTCTGCCGCCAGGCCTCGAACACCGTCACGGCGACGGCGTTCGACAGGTTCAGGCTGCGGTTGCCCGCCACCATCGGCAACCGGATGAGCTGGCCGGCCGGCGCGGCGTCGAGCATCTCCTGCGGCAGGCCGCGCGTCTCCGGGCCGAAGACGAAGGCGTCGCCGGGCCGGTAGCGCGGCGCGTCGAAGCGCGTGCCGCCGCGGGTGCTGACGAGGAACAGCCGGCTGTCGCCGAGCGCCTCGCGGCACTGCCGCCAGCCCTCATGCACGCTGACCCGGGCGAGGTCGTGGTAGTCCAGGCCGGCGCGCGCCAGCTGCCGGTCCTCCAGATCGAAGCCGAGCGGCCTGACCAGGTGCAGGCGGCAGCCGGCGTTGGCCGTCAGCCGGATCGCGTTGCCGGTGTTCGGCGGGATCTCGGGCTGGAAGAGGACGACATGGAACACGGGCTTCCTTTCCGCGCGGCGAGATTTCCTGCCTCAGGGCAGGGTGCGCGCCGCCACCCAGTTCTCCACCCGCGCGGCGCCGTGCCGCTTGAGCAGGCGGGCAAACTCGTTCAGCGTCGCGCCGGTGGTCATGACGTCGTCGACGACGGCGATGCGCTTGCCCGTCAGGCCGCCGCGGCAGGCGAAGGCCTGGCGCATGTTGGCCTGGCGCTCGGTCCAGGGCAGCCCAGCCTGCGGCGGCGTGTCGCGGACGCGGCTGCAGCAGTCGGCGAGGAGCGGCAGGCCGAGCGCCCGCGCCAGCGGCCGGGCGATCTCCTGCGCCTGGTTGAAGCCGCGCTCGCGCATGCGCGCGGCGGAAAGCGGCAGGGGCAGGACGCAGTCGATGCCGTCCCGGCCGACGCGCGCCGCCAGCGAGGCAGCCAGCCAGCCGGCGAGGGCCAGGCGCTGGCGGTATTTCAGCGCCTGCACCAGGTGTTCGACCGGATAGGCGTAGCGGAAGACGGCGGTGGTCGCGTCGAAGCGCGGCGGCGCGGCGAGGCAGGCGCCGCAGCGGCCGCCGGTCGTCGGCAGGGCGCAAACCGGGCAGAGCGGCCCGTCCAGATAGGGCAGGTCGGCGGCGCAGGCCGGGCAGACCGGCGCGTTGCCGCTGCCCAGTCCGCAGACGCTGCAGTCCTGCGGCAGCAGGCGTTCGAGCGAGCGGCGGATGGCGCCGAAAATTGACAAGCCCCCTCCCTTCAACGATGATCCCGGCTGCAAGGCCTTTCGATTCTATCCGAAGCATTTCCCCGACATGCAGACAGCCGCGGCACAACGGGCGGGCGAGACCCCGCCCCGGAGGAAGAAGTGGACGGTCGCCGGGATCCTGGCGCTGTTCGAACTGCCCTTCAACGACCTGCTGTACCGGGCGCAGCAGGTGCACCGCGCCCATTTCGACGCCAACAGCGTGCAGCGCTCGACCCTGCTGTCGGTGAAGACCGGCGGCTGCTCCGAGGACTGCGGCTATTGCTCGCAGGCGGCGCGCCACCACACCGGGCTGGAAAGAGAGTCGCTGATGGAAATCGACGAGGTGGTCGCCGCCGCCCGGGTCGCCCGCGACAAGGGCGCCAGCCGCTTCTGCATGGGGGCGGCCTGGCGCGGGCCGAAGGACGGCGATCTCGAGCGGGTCGCCGCCATGATCGGCGCCGTCAAGGCGCTCGGCCTGGAAACCTGCGCCACCCTCGGCATGCTCAAGGAGGGCCAGGCCGAGCAGTTGAAGACGGCCGGGCTCGACTATTACAACCACAACCTCGACACCGCGCCCGAGTTCTACGGCAACATCGTCACCAGCCACAGCCAGGCCGACCGCTTCGACACCCTGCGCAAGGTGCGCGCCGCCGGCATCCGCGTCTGCTGCGGCGGCATCGTCGGCATGGGCGAGACGCGCGCCGATCGCGCCGGCCTGCTGGCCGAGCTGGCCAACCTCGAGCCGCCGCCCGAGTCGGTGCCGATCAACAACCTGGTGCCGGTGCCCGGAACGCCGCTGGAAAATGCCGCGCCGATCGATCCCTTCGAATTCGTCCGCACCATCGCTGCGGCGCGCATCGCCATGCCGGCGAGCCTGGTGCGTCTGTCCGCCGGCCGCCAGCAGATGAGCGACGAGCTGCAGGCGCTGTGCTTCCTTGCCGGCGCCAATTCCATCTTCTACGGCGACAAGCTGCTCACCACCGGCAATCCGGAGGCCGGCCGCGACGAGCGGCTGTTCGAGCGCCTCGGCCTCACCGCCGTGTGATGCGCGCCCGCTTCGCCGCGGCCGCCGCCACCTATGATGAGGCGGCCGTGCTGGCGCGCGAGGTCGGCCGGCGCATGCTGGAGCGGCTCGATCTGATGCGGCTCAAGCCTGGGCGCCTCGCCGACATCGGCTGCGCCACCGGCGATGGCATCCGCGCCCTCAAGGCGCGCTATCCCGCGGCGCTGCCGCTGGCCATCGACTACGCTCCGCAGATGCTGGCCGCGCTCGGCCGCCGCGCGCCGCTCATCGAGCGGCTGCGCCGCCGCGCGCCGCGCCGCGTCGCCGCCGACGTGCGGGCGCTGCCGCTGGCCGACGGCGCGCTCGACCTCGCCTGGTCGAACCTGATGCTGCACTGGCTCGACGACCTGCGGCCTGCCCTGCGCGAGTTGCAGCGGGTGCTGTCCGAGGGTGGACTGCTGATGTTCAGCGCGCTCGGGCCGGACACCCTGCGCGAGCTGCGCGCCGCCGGGGCGACCACCCTGTGGCGCTTCCACGACATGCACGACCTTGGCGACATGCTGCTGGCCGCCGGCTTCGCCGACCCGGTGATGGAGATGGAGAGGATCGTGCTCACCTACGCCAGTCCGCGCGGCCTGCTGCGCGACCAGCGCCTCCTGGGCGTGCGCGACGGCCTGCTCGGCGCCATGGGCTTTCGCCAGGCGCGCCGCGTCTTTCGCGCCTGGCAGCGGCAGGAAGGCCGGCTGCCGGCCACTTTCGAGATCGTCTATGGCCATGCCTGGAAGGCGGCGCCGCGGCGCGCCGGCGAGCCACGCGCCATCGTCCGCTTCGCCAGATGAAGCGCGCCCGGCGACGCCGCCTCAAGCCGCGCAATCCGCTGGCGCTCGATCCCCTGCTGGGCAAGGGCGGTGCCCACCAGGCCAAGGGCAAGAAGGCGGCACGCGCCCGGCAGAAAGCGCGCTTCCTGCGCGATCAGCGCGACCTGGAGTAGGACGAGAGCTGGCGCTGGCGCTCGCGCGACAGGCGCAGGGCGCGCAGGCCGAGCAGCGCGCCGAGCAGGATGGCGTAGAGCAGCGGCAGGCGGAAGTCCTTTTTCACCAGCCACCAGTAATGCGCCACGGCGATCACGGCGATGGCGTAGATCGAGCGGTGCAGCCGCTGCCAGCGGCGGCCGCCGAGGCGGCGCAGCATCGTGGCGTTCGAGGTGGCCGCCAGAGGCAGAAGCAGGACAAAGGCGGCGAAGCCGGCGGTGATGAAGGGGCGCTTGGCGATGTCGCGGGCGATGGCCGCCCAGTCGAAGAACTGGTCGAGCCAGACATAGGCGAGGAAATGCAGCAGCGCGTAGAAGAAGGCGAACAGGCCGAGCATGCGGCGCAGGCGCATCAGCCAGTGCCAGCCGCTCAGCTGCCGCAGAGGCGTCACGGCAAGGGTGGCGAGCAGGAAGTTCAGCGCCCATGCGCCGAGGTGGCGCGAGATGAACTCGATCGGGTTGGCGCCGAGCCCGTCCGTCCAGCCCAGCCAGGCCAGTTGCGCCAGCGGCATCAGGCAAAGGATGAACAGCGCCGCCTTGACGGCGGCCAGTCGCGCCGGCGTCATGTCGCTCAGAAGAATTTCCGCAGGTCCATGCCGGCGTAGAGCTGCGCCACCTGCCCGGCGTAGCCGTTGAAGGGCAGGGTCGCGCGCTTGCGGAACTCGCCGATGCGGCGCTCCTTCTCCTGGCTCCAGCGCGGATGGCTGACGGCCGGATTGACGTTGGCGTAAAAGCCGTATTCCTCGGGCTGGGCGAGATTCCAGGTGGTCCTCGGCTGCCGCTCGGTGAGGCGGATGCGGACGATCGACTTGCCGCCCTTGAAGCCGTATTTCCACGGCACGACCAGGCGCAGCGGCGCGCCGTTCTGGTTCGGCAGCGCTTCGCCGTAGAGCCCGACCGCGAGGAGGGTGAGCGGATGCAGCGCCTCGTCGAGGCGCAGGCCCTCGGTGTAGGGCCAGTCGAGGAAGGGCTGGCGCACGCCGGGCATCGTCTCCGGATCGGCAAGGCTGACGAACTCGACGTACTTCGCGCTTCCCTGCGGCTCGACCTGGCGGAGCAGCACGCCAAGGGGGAAGCCGACCCAGGGGATGACCATCGACCAGCCTTCGACGCAGCGGAAGCGATAGATCCGCTCTTCGAGCGGCGCCAGCCGAAGGATGTCCTCGATGGCGAAGGCGCGCGGCCGGTTGACCAGGCCCTCGACATGGACCGTCCAGGGCCGCGTCTTCATCGCGCCGGCGCGCTCTGCCGGCTGGGGCTTGCCGCCGAAGCCGAATTCGACGAAGTTGTTGTAGCCGCTGATGTCGCGCAGGCTGTTGGGCGCCTCGGTCGTGCTCAGCGGACTCTGCTGCAGCCCGGAGAACGCCTCGCCCGCGCGGCTGGTCGCCGGCAGGCCGGCCGTCAGCGCCAGCGCGCCGGCGGCCTTGATCAGGGCGCGGCGCCGTTCGAAGACATGCCTCGGAGTTATTTCGGAGGCGGCAAGATCGGGAGGACGGCGAATCAGCATGATGGGCGACGGGCGGACGGCGGCGCCGAGCCGGTCGCGCCAAGGCCCGCAGCGAAGCGGGCTGCAGGCGTCAGGCCTTTCAGCGCACGCCGGCGAGGTAGTCGGCGAGGGCCTTGATCTCGGCGTCGCTCAGGCGGGCGGCGACGAGGCGCATCATCCGGTTCGGATCATTGCTGCGCTCGCCGTTGCGAAAGGCTTTCAGCTGGGCCTCGCTGTATTCGGCGAACTGGCCGCCGATGCGCGGATACTCGTCGGGTATGCCGGCGCCCGTGGCGCCGTGGCAACCGGCGCAGGCCGGCAGGCCGCGCGTGGCGTCGCCGCCGCGATAGAGTTTCTGCGCGAGCTCGAAATCCTTGGACTTGGCCTGCTCGGGTTTAAGCGTCTGGCTGGAGTAGAAGGCGGCGACGTTTTTCATGTCCTGGTCGCTCAGGCCAGCCACCATGCCGTTCATGATGGCATTGACGCGCTCTGGCGTCTTGCCATCGGCGGTATGGAAATTCCGCAACTGCTTGTAAAGATAGGCGGCATGCTGGCCGGCCAGCTTCGGGTTCTGCGCGATCGCGCTGTTGCCGTCGGGATTGTGGCAGGCGGCGCAGACCTCGGCAGCGATTTTCTGGCCCTTGCCGGGATCGCTTCCCGGGACGGCGCCTGGCGCGTTCGACGCGCTGTCGGCGGCCTCGGCCGTTGCGGCGAAGGCGAGCGCCAGCGCCAGCAGGATGAAACGTTGGATCATGAACGAAACTCCCTGAACCTGAATTTCGGTTTGCGGCTTTGGCCGAAGCCGGCGCACTGCCGACGACGGCGAGCCTGCGCCTTACGGGCGTAACCGAAAAGCTGTTATTCTATACCAGCTTATCCAGATTGCGCGACGCCGGCGGGCCTCGCTGACCGGATTCATGCCCCTTTTTGCCAACGCCGTTTTTGCCATCTCGGCTGAGAAGACGGACGATCTGCCGCAACCGGAAGGGGCGGAGATCGTCTTCGCCGGCCGCTCCAACTCCGGAAAATCCAGCGCGATCAACACGCTGGCCGGGCAGACGCGGCTGGCCTTCGTCAGCAAGACACCGGGGCGCACCCAGCTCATCAATTTCTTTCGCCTGTCCAACGGCGGCTTTCTCGTCGATTTGCCCGGCTACGGTTATGCCGACGTGCCGGATCGGGTACGGCGCCACTGGCAAGAGGTCCTGTCCTCATATCTGAGGCGCCGGCAGAGCATTTGCGGCCTGGTCCTCGTCATGGATGCACGGCGGCCCCTGACCGACCTCGATCGCCAGTTGCTCGAGTGGTTCGGGCCCAGTGGCAAGCCGATTCACGTCTTGTTGACGAAGGCGGACAAGCTTTCCCGCAACGAGGCGGCGAAAGCCCTCCAGGCCACTCGCCTGGAGCTGGCGCCGTGGTCGGACCAGGTCAGCGTCCAGCTGTTCTCGAGCCTGAAGAAAACCGGCGTCGAGGAAGCCGAACGAGCCCTCGGCGGCTGGCTGGGCCTGACGGCGGAAGAAAAAGAAAAGCCCCCGGCTAAAGGGGAGAAAAACCGGGGGCAGAAACGCCTTAACTGGATTAAGGCACCCGCTCAGGGAGGTGAAGCGGGAGACAGTTCAACACCATCCGAGCCGTTTGAGCCACAATTGCCCGCGCAAGTTCCATCGAATGCCAATTAAACATTTTTTTCCTCAAGGAACCATGAGCTTATCCGGAATTTTCCCGGCAACCCGCATGCGGCGCATGCGGCGCGATGAGTTTTCGCGCCGCCTGATGCGGGAAAATCGCCTGGCCGCGGACGACTTCATCTATCCGGTCTTCGTCCTCGAGGGCAAGGGCATCTCGCAGCCGGTGGAATCCATGCCCGGCGTCCAGCGCCACTCCCTCGACCGCCTGCTCGAGGTGGCGGAGGAGGCCCAGGGCCTGGGCGTGCCGGCCCTGGCGCTCTTCCCGGTGATCGATGCCTCGCTGAAGACGGCGGATGCAGCGGAGGCCTACAACCCGCAGGGGCTGGTGCCGCGCGTGGTGGCCACCCTGAAGCAGGCCTTCCCGCGGCTCGGCGTGATCACCGATGTCGCCCTCGATCCCTATACCAGCCATGGCCAGGACGGGCTGATCGACGACGAGGGCTATGTCCTCAACGACGAGACCCTGGAAGTGCTGGCCAGGCAGGCGCTGTGCCACGCCCGGGCCGGCGCCGACGTGGTCGCGCCCTCCGACATGATGGACGGGCGCGTCGGCCGCATCCGCGCCGAGCTCGACGGCGACAGGCAGATCCACACGCGCATCCTCGCCTACTCGGCCAAGTATGCGTCGAGCTTTTACGGTCCCTTCCGCGATGCGGTCGGTTCGGCCGGCAACCTCGGCAAGGGCAACAAATACACCTATCAGATGGATCCGGCCAACGGCGACGAGGCCTTGCGCGAAGTCGCTCTCGACATCTCCGAGGGGGCTGACATGGTGATGGTCAAGCCGGGCCTGCCCTACCTCGACATCGTGCGGCGGGTGAAGGACGAGTTCGGCCTGCCGACCTGCGTCTACCAGGTCAGCGGGGAGTATGCCATGCTGAAGGCCGCCGGGCAGAACGGCTGGATCGACGAGCGGCCCTGCGTGATCGAGGCCCTGCTGTCGATGAAGCGCGCCGGTGCCGACGCCATCCTCACCTACTACGCCCTCGACGCGGCGAGGTGGCTGAAGGAAGAGCGCTGAGGTTCAGGCCGGCTGCGACAGGCAGCCGGCGAGCAGCAGCGGCCACTGCTGCGGCCACTGCGCCAGGGGATCGCGGACGAAGCCGCTCTTGACGTAGAGCTGCCAGCGGCCGATGGCATAGCTCAGCAGGAGGTTGGCCGCCGCCGCGACGTCCTCGCCAGAAGACAGCTCGCTGTCGCTGGCGGCGATGCGCAGGGCCTGCTTGAGGGCCGCCTCGATGCGCTCGAGCAGCTGGTTGATGCGCGCCTGCAGCCGCGCGTCTTCGTTCACCAGCGCTTCGCCGATCAACACTCGCGTCAGACCGCGGTTTTTCTGGGCAAAGCCGAGCAGGAGCGCGACGATCAGCTCGGCCTGCCTGCTGCCGGACGGCTCCTCGGCGCCGATCTTGTTGATGGTCGTGAACAGGCCGTTTTCGATGAATTCGATCAGCCCCTCGAACATCTGCGCCTTGCTGGCGAAGTGGCGATAGAGCGCGGCTTCGGATACGTCGAGCCGCCTGGCCAGCAGGGCGGTCGTGATTTTCTCTCCTCGTGGCTCCTGCAGCATCTCGGCGATGGCCTGCAGGATCTGCAGCCGGCGTTCTCCCGATCTGGCGGCCATGGTCGTCCTTCGCTCCTATCCCAGCGCGCCGAGGTGGCGCGGCAGTTCGAGCACCGATTTTAGCCTGAGGTCGACCCAGGCGGGACAGCGCGCTTCGCGGCTGATCCACACCGTGCGCATGCCGAGCCGCCTGGCCGTCCTCAGGTTCTCGGCGCTGTCCTCGACGAGGATGCAGCGCGTCGGATCGAGCCGGTGCCGGCGCAATACGCGCAGGAAGCCGTGCATCCCCGGCTTGGGCCGGAAGCGCATCGTCTCGATCGAGCAGACGGCGGCGAAGGCCTGGCCGACGCCCATGATGTCGAGCACTGCCTCGGCATAGTCGCGCGGCGCGTTGGAGAAGACGATCTTGGCGCCGGGCAGACGGCGCAGCATCTGGCGCAGCGGGCGCTGGTAGACGACCATGGCGGCAAGGTCGTCGAACTGGTGGGTGTGGTGGAGGAAATGCGCCGGGTCGGTGCCGTAATCGCGCATCAGCCCGAGCAGGGTGGCGCCATGGCGGCGCCAGTAGTCCTCGCGCAGGGCCGAGGCCTCGATCAGCCCGAGGCCGGCCTGCTGCGCCACGTACTCGGTCATGGCGCGGTTGATGTGCGGCAGGATGTGCGGGCCGGCGTCGTGCAGCGTGTTGTCCAGGTCGAACAGCCAGGTCCGGCGGCCGTCGCGGCTCACTGGCTGAGGATCATGGTGCCGATGCCGTGGTCGGTGAGGATTTCCAGCAGCAGGGCGTGTTCGACGCGGCCATCGATGATATGCACGTTCCTGACGCCGCCGCGAGCGGCATCCAGCGCCGAGGCGATCTTCGGCAGCATGCCGCCGGAGAGCGTGCCGTCGGCCACGAGCCCGTCGATCTGCTGCGGCGTCAGGCCGCTGAGCAGCTTGCCGTCCTTGTCCAGCACGCCGGGCGTGTTGGTGAGCAGGACCAGCTTCTCCGCCCCGAGGATCTCCGCCAGCTTGCCGGCCACCACGTCGGCGTTGATGTTGTAGGACTCGCCGTTCTCGCCGACGCCGATCGGCGCGATGACGGGAATGAAGTCGCCCGAGTAGAGGAAGGCGATCAGGCGCGGGTCGATCGAGATGATGTCGCCGACCTGGCCGATGTCGAGCAGCTCGGCCGGGTTGTCGCGGTCGGGCATCATCAGCTTTTTGGCGCGGATGAAGCCGCCGTCCTTGCCGGTCAGGCCGACCGCCTTGCCGCCCTGCTGGTTGATGAGGGCGACGATCTCCTTGTTCACCTGGCCGCCCAGCACCATTTCGACCAGCGACATGGTCTCGGCGTCGGTGACGCGCATGCCCTGGACGAAGCGGCCCTGCTTGCCGACGCGCTTCAGCAACTCGTCGATCTGCGGGCCGCCGCCATGCACCACGACCGGGTTCATGCCGACCAGCTTGAGCAGGACGATGTCACGCGCGAAGCTGTGCTTGAGCGTCTCGTCGGTCATGGCGTTGCCGCCGTACTTGACGACGATGGTCTTGTCCTGGAAGCGGCGGATGTAGGGCAGGGCGGCGGCCAGGATGGAAGCTTCGTCGGCGGGGGAAAGGGCGCGGTCGCTCATGGGGACCAGATCTCCGGTGAAGCCGGGATTCTAGCGTGAAACGCCCGGGGAGGATGCCGCTGGCCGGCAGCGTGCGAGAAAATGGCGGCAGCAAAAAAAGCGGGAAGCCGAAGCTTCCCGCCCTAGACGGCCCGCCTGGAGGAGGGGAAAGCGGGCCGCTTGATGCTCAGTCGATGGTCAGGCGCTTGGCCGCGGCAGCGACTTTCTTCGGCAGCGTCAGCTCGAGCACGCCGTCGGTGAACTTCGCCGACGACTTCGCCTCGTCGATGTCCTGGCCGAGCTGGAAGCTGCGCGAGACCTTGCCGTAATGGCGCTCGGTGCGCAGCACGCGCTCGCCTTCCTTGATCTCCTTTTCCTGCTTGCGCTCGGCGCTGATCGAGACGACCGAGCCGTCGATGTTGACGTGGATGTCCTCCTTGCGGATGCCCGGCAGCTCGGCCTGCACCTTGTAGGCGTCACCCTGCTCCTTGACGTCGATCTTGACCGAAGGCACGTCGACGGAACTGCCGAAATCGACAGGCCGCACGAAGAAGCCGCGGAAGAAGTCGTCGAAAGGATCCGAACCGGAGCGAACGATATTAGCCATGATGTCTCCTTCAATGGGTAAGGATTAAACTCATGCCTCCAATATAGGGGGGCTTCGCCTCTTTTCAAGAGACTCGTCCGCCATGGGTTATTTCTTTCATGACAGATAGTTGCGATCAGGCCTCGAGATGTTCGGCGTGCGGTATCGAGTTTGTTTGCGGCTTGCGGGCCGGTTCGGCCGAATGCTGGTGCGCCGGGCTGCCGCCGCTGGCCGCACTGCCGTCGAGGGACAAGGGCTGCTTTTGCCCCGCTTGCCTGAAGGCGATGATCGAGGCGGAAGGCGCGGTCAGGCCGGGCTGATCGCGCGCGGCAGCATGAGGATGGCGTCCCGGTTGCTCCAGGAGAACACCTTGGCGGCAGCCTCCTGCCAGGGCAGCCAGAGATAGCCGTCATGCTCGCCCGCGGCCACGCTGACCGGTTCGGCGCGCGGCAGCGCCAGGCTGAAGACGTGCTCGACATTGCGCGTGACGCCCGGCGCGTAGCGGTGGCGCCATTGCGGAAAGATTTCGTAGCGGTTCGTCAGGCGCCAGTCATCGAGGTCCTCCTCGCGGGCGCGGATGCCGGTCTCCTCGGCCACCTCGCGCAGCGCCGTGTGCCGCAGGGGCTCGTCGCCCTCCTGGCTGCCGGTCACCGACTGCCAGAAGCCGGGGTAGGAGGCGCGCTCGAGCAGCAGGATCTCAAGGCGCGGGGTGTGGATGAGGACGAGGACCGAGACCGGCTTCTTCATGCCAGGGCCTGTTCACAATCAATCTGTCGGATGCGTTGTGGCCAAAAGCGTCGGCAGCCAGGCGATGCCGTCGGCTCGCATGTCGATCAGCACCCAGAAAGGCATCTGGGCTTCCCGCCAGCTTTCGGCGGCCGCGGCGAAGACCTGCAGAAGGGTGGCGAACTCCTCGCCGAGGCCTTCGCGCAACTCGTCGCAGTTGCGCAGCAGGAGCAGCCAGCCCTCGGCTTCACCGCCGAGCCAGGACAGGTCGCCGAGGCCGTCGGCGAGGGCGTCCCAGTTGTGCCCGAACCAGTCCGGAAAGCGCAGGGCATCGGCCATCTTCTGCATCAGCGCCGCCTTGTCGGCGACACCTGCAAGGTCGAGGTCGAAGATGGCAAGGCCGCCGTGCCTTGCCGCTTCGAGCAGTTCCTCCAGGCCTTGTTGCGGCGCGTGATAGACGCCGCTGCGGGAACTGTCGCGCAGCAGGTGACCGGGGTCGGGGACATTCATGGACGGATCTTTCGGAAGCTGCGGTAATGGTCGTCGCTGTAATAGTACTCGCCCGAGGTACGCGGATCGCCGGTGTTGCCGGAACCGGCGACGATGCGCCTGGCGCCGCGGTCGCGCGCGCCGGGCGTCGGCACGGTGTATTCGCGATAGTGACCGCGCGGGCGCGCCGGCAGCCGGCCCTCAAAGTTGCCGAAGACGGCGCCGTCCTTGCGGTAGGGGAACGGCCCTCCCTTCCTGATCAGCGCCAGCGTGTCGCGCGCTTCCTGCGGCAGGCTGGCCGCCGGCACCATGCGCATCGCCTCGGGCCGGGCTTGGCAGGCCGCGACCGGCAGGATCAGCAGGAGCGATAGCAGCAGCCGGCCAAGGTGGGCGCGCATGCCCTGCGGCCGCCCTAGGACTTGGCCGTTTCGGCCTGGCGCAGCCGGATGTGCAGTTCGCGCAACTGCCTTTCGTCCGCCGGGCCGGGCGCGCCGGTGAGCAGGCACTGGGCGCGCTGGGTTTTCGGGAAGGCGATGACGTCGCGGATCGAGTCGGCGCCCGCCATCAGGGTGACGATGCGGTCCAGGCCGAAGGCGAGGCCGCCATGCGGCGGCGCGCCGTATTTCAGCGCCTCGAGCAGGAAGCCGAACTTGTGCCGCGCCTCCTCGCTGCCGATGGCGAGGGCGCGGAACACCCGCGACTGGACCTCCTCCCTGTGGATGCGCACCGAGCCGCCGCCGATCTCCCAGCCGTTGAGGGCGAGATCGTAGGCCTTGGCCAGGCACTTGCCCGGATCGCTCTCGATGAAGCCCTCGTGGCCGTCCTTGGGCGAGGTGAAGGGGTGGTGCAGGGCGACCCAGCGCTTCTCGTCCTCGTCGTACTCGAACATGGGGAAGTCGACCACCCACAGCGGCTGCCAGCCCTCGCTGAAATAGCCGCCCGCGGCGCCGTGCTCGTGGCCGATCCTGGCGCGCAGGGCGCCGAGCGCGTCGTTGACGATCCGCGCGCGATCGGCGCCGAAGAAGACGAGGTCGCCGTCCTCGGCGCCGGTCCGTTCGAGGATGCTGCCGACGACCTCGGCCGGCAGGAACTTGAGGATCGGCGACTGCAGGCCGTCGGCTCCCCGCGACTTGTCGTTGACCTTGATGTAGGCGAGTCCGCGCGCGCCGTAGATGGCGACGAACTCGGTGTAGTCGTCGATCTCCTTGCGCGTCAGCGCGCCGCCGCCGGGCACGCGCAGCGCCGCCACGCGGCCGTCGGCCAGCTCGGCCGCGGCGCGGAACACCTTGAAGTCGACCGTCTTCATCAGGTCGGTCAGCTCGGTCAGCTCGAGACTGATACGCAGGTCCGGCTTGTCGGAGCCGTAGCGCGCCAGCGCTTCGGCATGGCTCAGGCGCGGGAAGGGAGCCGGCAGCTCGACGGCCAGCGCTTCCCTGAAGACGGCGCGAACCAGGTCCTCCATGATCGCCATGATCGCGTTTTCGTCGAGGAAGGAGGTCTCGATGTCGACCTGGGTGAATTCCGGCTGGCGGTCGGCGCGCAGATCCTCGTCGCGGAAGCACTTGGTGATCTGGTAGTAGCGGTCGAAGCCGGCCACCATCAGCATCTGCTTGAACAGCTGCGGCGACTGCGGCAGGGCGAAGAACTGGCCGGCATGCACGCGCGAGGGCACCAGGTAGTCGCGCGCGCCCTCGGGCGTCGAGCGCGTCAGCATCGGCGTCTCGATGTCGATGAAGCCCTGCCCGTCGAGGAAGCGGCGGAAGGCCGTCGCCACCCTGTAGCGCAGCATCAGGTTGCGCTGCATCTGCGGCCGGCGCAGGTCGAGTACGCGATGGGTCAGGCGCACGTTCTCGGAGAGGTTGTCCTCGTCCAGCTGGAAGGGCGGCGTCGCCGCCGCATTGAGGATCTCGATGTCGCGGGCCAGCACCTCGATCTCGCCGCTGCGCAGGTTCGGATTGGCCGTTCCCTGCGGCCGGCGGCGCACCAGGCCGCTCACCTTGAGGACAAACTCGCCGCGCACGCTCTCCGCCGTGGCGAAGGTCTGCCGCTGCTCCGGGTCGCAGACGACCTGGACGAGGCCTTCGCGGTCGCGCAGGTCGATGAAGATCACGCCGCCGTGGTCGCGGCGCCGGTGCGCCCAGCCGCAGAGGACGACGGTTTGCTCGAGAAGCGCGGCGTCGACGAGGCCGCAATAGTGTGTGCGCATTTCAGGTTGTTCCGGAAAAATCGGCGAAGCCGGGGCTCATTGGCTTTTTGGTCTTTTGGCGGCGTTGCGCGGAGCGGGAGCGACGACGCCCATGGAGATGATGTACTTGAGCGCCTCGTCGACGCTCATGTCGAGCTCGATCACGTCCTTGCGCGGCAGCATGAGAAAGAAGCCGGAGGTGGGATTGGGCGTGGTGGGAACATAGACGCTGATGCAGTCGCTGTCGAGATGGTTGGCGACATCGCCGCCCGGCTGTCCTGTCTGGAAGGCGATGGTCCACGCGCCCTGCCGCGGGTACTGTATCAGCAGGGCCTTGCGAAACGCCTCGCCGTTGGAGGTGAACAGCGTGTCGGAAACCTGCTTGACGCTGTAATAGACCGACTTCACCACCGGGATGCGGGAAAGCACGCCTTCCCAGAAGCGCAGCAGGCGCTGGCCGATGAAGTTGGCCGTGATCAGGCCGGTCAGGAAAACCACCAGCAGGGTGGCGATGACGCCAAACCCCGGGATATACACTCCCAGGAGATTTTCCGGCCGGATCGCGGCGGGCAGCAGCAGCAGGGTCTGGTCCATCGTCTGGACGATGAGCGCCAGCACCCAGGCGGTGATCGCCAGGGGAACCCAGATCAGCAGCCCGGTGATGAAGTATTTCTTCATCCGTTGCCGGCGCAGGCGCAACCGCCGCCACACCCCCCCTGCGCTGACGCGCCGCTGTCCTGCTTGGTTTCCGGCTTCGCTTCCGGCTTGGCAGCACCGCCCTTGAAGTCGGTGGCATACCAGCCGCTGCCCTTGAGCTGGAAGCCGGCCGCGCTCAGCAGCTTGCCCAAGGACTCCTTGCCGCACTCCGGGCATAGGGTGAGGGGGGCGTCATTCAGCTTCTGCAGGTATTCCTTCTGGAATCCGCAGGCAGCGCAGCGGTATTCGTAGATCGGCATGACAGTCCAGTCTCCAAAACGTTGAATTATAGAATAATCGGGCGCAGTGAAAGAAATCGTCCCGACACTGCAGATGCCGCCACTGCGGCCAGCATTCAAGTGCCCGCTGCCGCGACGCCTGCTGTCAGAACAGGCCGAGATAGTGCTGGGTCAGCGGCTTGCCCCAGAACAGGGCGATGATGCCGGCCGCGGCGAGGTAGGGACCGAAAGGGATGGGAATGCTGCGTCCGTGGCGGGCAAAGACGATGAGACTGGCGCCAACGACGGCGCCGACGAGCGAAGACGCGAGTATGGTCAGCGGCAGCATTTGCCAGCCGAGCCAGGCGCCGATGGCGGCGAGCAGCTTGAAATCGCCGTGGCCCATGCCTTCCTTGCCGGTGACCAGCTTGAACAGCCAATAGACGCTCCACAGCGACAGGTAGCCGGCGGCGGCGCCAATGACGGCGTCTTCGATGCTGGCAAAGGTGCCGCCCAGATTGAGCAGCAGCCCGGCCCACAGCAAGGGAAGGGTGATGCCGTCGGGCAGCAGCTGGGTATCCAGGTCGATGAAGGCCAGGGCGATCATGCTCCAGAGGAACAGCATCGCTCCGGCGCCGGCCCAGCCGGCCCCGAAGTGCCAGGCGGCGCAAGCCGCGAACAGGCCGGCGGTGAGCTCCACCAGCGGATAACGCGGGCTGATGCGCGCCCGGCAGGCGCGGCAGCGCCCGCGCAGCATGAGATAGCTGATTACAGGGATGTTTTCCAGGGCGGAAATGCCGTGGCCGCAATGCGGGCAGCGCGAGCGGGGCGTGGCCAGCGTCAACCTTTCCGCGGCCGGTGGCGGCTCGCCGCGAAGCTCGGCGCATTCGGCCAGCCAGCCGGCTTCGAGGATCTTCGGCAGCCGGTGGATGACGACATTGAGAAAGCTGCCCACCGTCAGCCCGAGCAGGGCCGCCAGGAGAACCAGCAGCGGCGGCTCGGCCAGCGGGCTCATGCGATCGGCGAACCGGGCGGGGGACCGGGTGTCGTCCCTAAACCACCGCGCCCAGCTTGAAGATCGGCAGATACATCGAGACGACGATGCCGCCGATGAGGGTGCCGAGCACCACCATGATTATCGGCTCCATCAGGCTCGACATGGCCTCGACCGCGTCATCCACCTCGGCCTCGAAGAAGTCGGCGACCTTGCTCAGCATCTGGTCGAGCTGCCCCGACTCCTCGCCGATCGAGACCATCTGCGTGACCATGTTGGGAAAGACGTTGGCGTTCTGCATGGCGACCGTCAGGCTGGTGCCGGTGCTGACTTCGGACTGGATCTGCCGGGTGGCGCTGCGATAGACGTAGTTGCCCGAGGCGCCGCCGACCGAATCGAGCGCCTCGACCAGCGGCACGCCGGCGGCGAACATGGTGGACAGGGTGCGCGCCCAGCGGGCGATGGTCGCCTTGCGCACGATGTCGCCGAAGATGGGCAGGCGCAAGAACAGCCGGTCCATGGCGAACTGCATTTTCTCCGAGCGTTTCCACATGTAGAAAAACCCGTAGAGGATGCCGCCCAGCACGCCGAAGATGATGTACCAGTAGGCGACCATGAAATCCGACATGCCGATGACCAGCAGCGTCGGCCCCGGCAGTTCTGCGCCGAAGCTTGAGAACACCGACTTGAAGGACGGGATGACGAACAGCATGATCACGGTCATGACGATGACGGCGACCACGATCACGGCGACGGGATAGAACAGCGCGGACTTGATCTTGCTCTTGATGGCGAGGATCTTTTCCTTGTAGGTGGCCAGCCGGTCGAGGATGGCGTCGAGAATGCCGGCCGATTCGCCCGCCGCGACCAGGTTGCAGAACAGGGCGTCGAAATGCAGCGGGTATTTGCGAAACGCCTGGTTGAGCGACGAACCGGTTTCCACGTCGGACTTGACGTCCATCATCAGCTTGGCCACCGCCTGGTTCGGCGCGCCCTTGCCGACGATGTCGAAGGCCTGCAGCAGCGGCACGCCCGCCTTCATCATGGTGGCCAGCTGGCGCGTGAACAGGGTGATGTCCTTCTCGGTGATCTTGCCGCCGCGCTTGAAGGCCTGCTTCTTGACCTTGCTGACGAGGATGCCCTGGCGGCGCAGCGACGAGCGGGCCAGCGCCTCGCTGGCGGCTCGCATCTCGCCGCGCATCATCTTGCCGGACTTGTCCTTGCCCTCCCAGGCAAAGGAAAACTCCTTGCTGCCCGCATCGCGCCTGGCTGTCCTGGTTGCCGTCGCCATCCCGTTCCCCTTATTCGTTTGTTGTCGCCAGGACTTCCTC
>CAUJIV010000123.1 GCA_963205435.1 Pseudomonadota bacterium | reverse complement strand
GCGTTCAGCGCCTTCGGCCGGTTCAGGGTCAGGGTGGCGACGGCGCCGTTGATCTCCAGCAGGACCTGTTCGTTCATGGCGTCTCTCCCTTGGCGGCATTCATCAGCAGGCGGTGGTAGAAGCGGATCAGGTCGGCATGGTTGGCGAGCGCGATGCGCTCGTTGCTGCCGTGGAAGCGCGCCAGGTCCTCGGCCTTGGCGCGCACCGGCGAGAAGCGATAGACCGCGTCGGCCAGCGGCGCCATGTGGCGCGAGTCGGTGGCGGCGATCATCAGGCCGGGCGCCACCAGGGTGCCGGGGAACAGCTCGCGCACGGTGCGGGCGACCAGCCGGTACGACGGCGACGACGGCGGCGAGGCAGCCGTCGCCTCGTTGGCCTTGCGCCGGTCCGGCGCGAGCGTCACGGTCTCGTCGCCGATCGCCGCCTTGGCGTGGGCCAGCACGCCGTCGATGCTGTCGCCGGGCAGGATGCGGAAATTCACCTGCGCCGTGGCGACGCCGGGCAGGACGTTCTCCTTGTTGCCGCCGCGCAGCACCGTCGGCGCCGCCGTGGTGCGCAGCATGGCGTTGCTGCTGGCGCCCTTCTCCAGCTGCGCCCGGATCAGCGGGCCGAACAGCCAGCGGTTGGACAGCAGCACGCGGTTGACGAGATCCATCTCCGGCGCGATGGTGTCGAACATCTCGGCGGCGACGCCGTCGATGGCGGCCGGCATCGGCCGCGCTTCCAGCCGCGCCAGCGCGCCGGCCAGGGTGCCGATCGCCGTGCGCGGCGGCGGCATCGAAGCGTGGCCCGGCGCCGTGCGCGCTTCCAGCGCCACGGTCAGGTAGCCCTTCTCGGCGATGCCGATCAGCGCCAGCGGCGCGTCGAGGCCCTTCAGCACGCCTTCGGTGACGAGCAGCCCCTCGTCGAGCACGAAATCGAGGCGCACGCCGCGCGCGCGCAGCAACTCGGCGATGGCCTTGGCGCCGGCCTGGCCGCCGGCTTCCTCGTCATGGCCGGAGGCGATGTAGATCGTCTGGCGCGGCTGGAAGCCTTCCGCCAGCAGCATTTCGACCGCCTCGAAGATGGCGAGCAGGTTGCCCTTGTCGTCCCAGGTGCCGCGGCCCCAGACGAAGCCGTCGCGGATCTCGCCGCCGAAGGGATCGGCCAGCCAGTCCTTCTCGGTGCCCGGCGCGATCGGCACGACGTCCTGGTGCGCCATCAGCATCAGCGGCTTCGCCGCCGGGTCGCTGCCGGGCCAGGCGTAGAGCAGGCTCAGTTCATTCACCGTCTCGCGCTGCAGAGCGGCGTGGGCGCGCGGATAGGCTTGCGCCAGCAGGGCGTGCAGCTTGCGGAATTCCGCGGCGCTGGCGCCCGGGCCGGCCTCGTCGTCGGCGGAGACCGTGCGCAGGCGCACCGCCGCGGCCAGACGCCGCGCGGCGGCCTGCTCGTCGACGGCCAGCGGCGGCGCCGGCGGCACGGCGATCTGGCGCGAGCCCTGGCGCAGGGTGTTGGCCGCCACGGCCGCGATCAGCGCGGCCAGCAGCGCCAGCAGAACCAGGGCGACCTTTTTCAGCATGCCGCCGCCGGCACCTCGCGCTTGCTTCCCGACTCGTCGACGGCCACGTAGGTGAGCTGCGCCTCGGTCACCTTGACCACGCGCGGGTCGGGCGGATGGCGCTCGGCATACACTTCGACGTTGATGGTCATCGAGGTGCGGCCGACCCTGATGATCTCGGTGTAGAAGGACAGGACGTCGCCGACCGACACCGGCTGCTTGAAGAGGAACTCATTGACGGCGATGGTGGCGACGCGGCCGCGGGCGCGGCGGATCGCGGCGATGCCGCCGGCCAGGTCGACATTGGCCATGATGTAGCCGCCGAAGATGTCGCCGGCGTGGTTCACGTCGGCCGGCATCGGCATCAGCCGCAGGGTCGGCTGCTTGTCGGGCAGTGCCAGGGCTTGCTCGCTCATGCGTGGTTCTCGTTTTGTGGCAATGCCTCAGCCGTCGCGCCAGGCCGCGGCCTGCGGGTGTTCCCTCAGATAGTTCATCGGGCCGCCGCGGAAGGGGGCAAAGCCGGTGCCGAAGATCACGCCGGCGTCGCACAGATCGCTATCGGTCACCACGCCGGCGTCCACGCAACGCTGCGCCGCGGCGAGGAAGGGCCGCATCAGGCGCTCGGCGAGGCCCTCGGGCGGCAGGCCGGTCTTGTTCTTCTGCGGCTTGCCCTGATTGTACGTGTAGAAGCCCCGCCCCGTCTTGCGGCCGAGGTGGCCGGCCTCGACCAGCGCCATCAGCTTGCGCGGCGGCTCGCCTGCGCTCGCCAGCTGCCGGCCGGCGGCCACGGCGATGTCGAGGCCGACCGTGTCGGCCAGCTCGATCGGGCCAAGCGGCATGCCGAAGGAGAGCGCCGCCTCGTCCACCACCTCCGGCGCGATGCCCTCGTCCACGCAGCGCATCGCCTCCTGCATATAGGGCGCCAGCACGGCGTTCACCAGGAAGCCGGGCGCGCTCTTCACCGGCAGCGCCAGCTTGTCGATGCGCCGCACGAAGGCGAGGCCCTTCTTCAGCATGTCGGGGTCGCTCTCGCGGCCCTCGACCACCTCCACCAGCGGCATCTTCGCCACCGGGTTGAAGAAGTGGATGCCGATCAGGCGCCGCGGCTCCTTCAGCGCCGTGGCGATGTCCTCCAGCCTGAGGCTCGATGTGTTGCTGGCCAGCACGGCGTCCGGCCGCGCCACCGCCTCGATGCCGGCGAGCAGCTGCTGCTTCGCCTCGAGGTTCTCGAAGATCGCCTCGATCACCACGTCGGCGCGGCGCGCGCCGCTGCCGGACGGGTCGGGAATCAGGCGGTCGAGGGCGAAGCGCACCTGGGTCTCGTCGCGCAGCTTCTTCCGGAAGGCCTCGGCGGCGCGCCGGATGGCCGGCGCGATGCGCTCGATGTCCTGGTCCTGCAGCGTCACCGTCAGGCCGCGCAGCACGGCCCAGGCGGCGATGTCGCCGCCCATGATGCCGGCGCCGACGACGTGCAGGTGCCGCGGCGCGAAGTCGCCGCCCTTGCCGAAGCCTTTCAGCCGCTCCTGCAGGTAGAACACGCGCACCAGGTTCTTCGTCGTCGGCGAGCGCGCGATGGCGTCCATCGAGGTCGGTCTGTCCGCCGGCACCGCCAGCGCGTTGCCGCCGTGGTGCGCCCACATGTCGAGGATGGCGTAGGGCGCCGGGTAGTGCTCGGCGCGGGCACGCTGCATCACCTGCCGCCTGGCCTGGGCGACGACGAAGTTCTTCAGCGGGCCGCCAAGCAGGCGCTGCAGCAGCGGCAGCGCGCGCCGCGGCCGCCCCGAGACGACCAGCATGCGCGCCGCGTTCTCCATCACGCGCGGCGGCACGCACTCGTCGGCGAAGCCGAGGCGGCGCGCCCGCCGGGCGTCGAGGGCGCGCCCGCTCAGCATAATGTGGAGGGCCGGCGGCGGCCCGATCAGCCGCGGCAGGCGCAGCATGCCGCCCCAGCCCGGCACGATGCCGAGCATCACTTCCGGCAGGGCGATGCGCGTGCCCGGCTCGTCCACCGCGACGCGGTAGCGGCAGGCCAGCGCCAGCTCGGTGCCGCCGCCCATGCAGTGGCCGCGGATCAGCGCCAGCGTCGGGTAGTTCACCGCGGCGAGACGATTGTAGAGGTCCCAGCCGCGCTGCACCAGCGCGCGGGCGCCCTCGGGCGAGGCGATTTGCGTGAACTCCTCGATGTCGGCGCCGGCGATGAAGCCGGCCTCCTTGCCGGAGCGGATCACCAGCCCCCGCGGCGGCTCGCGCTCGAACAGGTCGAGCGCGCGCTCCAGTTCCTCCATCGCATCGGCCGAAAGGGTGTTGGTCGAGGCGCCCGCCTTGTCGAAGGTCAGCCAGGTGAGGCCGTCGGATTCGCGCTCGATGCGCCAGTGCTTCAATTCGCTCATGTCTTCCTCGTCATGCAAGAATGCCGCGCCCTGGATGCCGCCGCCGTCATCGTTCCGCTCACGGCCGCCCCAGGCAGCCGACGATGGCCGGCCGCGCATCGCCATCCACGTGCAGGGCGAAGCGCAGGCCGTCGGCGGCCTCCTCCTGGCGCAGTTCCAGCGGCGCGCCGTAGAACACCGGGCCCTTGATCCAGGCGTCCAGCCGCTGCGGCAGCGCGCCGGGCTGCGGCAGGCGCGCCAGGCATTCGCCGAGCACGCGCTGCGGGTGGTGGAAGGCCCGGCGGTAGCCGCGCCAGCGCGCGTAGCCGCCCCACCAGTGCAGCGGGTTGTAGTCGCCGGAGAGACCGCCGAAGCGCCAGCCGCCGCCCTCGGGAGAGCGCCATAGCAGCCGCTGCGCGCCTTCCACCCTGGGCGCGGCGGGCGCGTTGGCTTGCGCCGACGGCGCGCCGAAGCGGCCGCGCGAATAGAAGGTGGTGAGGCTCTCCCAGGCGAGCGCGTCGCGCTGGATGACCTCGCAGCGCAGGTCGAACTCGGCGCCCTTGTCGAGGATGCGATGGCCGGCGATCGACACGGCGATGTCGAGCGGCGCCTCCTGCGCCAGCGGCGCGTGCTGCACGATGCGGTTGCGGATCTGCAGCATGCGCCAGATCGGCAGCGGGAACTGCGGCTGCGTCAGGATCGACATGTGCAGGGCGAAGCCGGCGGTGTGCGGGTAGAGCAGCGGCAGCGCCTCGCCCTGCGGCAGCCCGCAAAGGGCGTGGAAGCGCGCCAGCTCCGCGGCCTCGACACGATGCTGCCAGCGCGCGGTGATCGCCGGCACGCCGCCCCGCGCCAGGCCCGGCGAGGGCTGCAGCGCGCGCCCGAGAAAGGCCGCCAGGCTCGGCCGCGCGCGATAGTCGAGTCGGATCGTCCGCGCCACGGCTCACACGGTCTCCACCAGCATGGCGCCGCCCTGGCCGCCGCCGATGCAGATCGACGCCATGCCGCGCCTGCCGCCGCTGCGGCGCAGGACCTGCAGCAGGTGCAGCACGATGCGCGCGCCTGAGGCGCCGACCGGATGGCCGAGGGCGATGGCGCCGCCGTCGACGTTGAGCTTCGACTCGTCGAGCGCACCGAGCGCGCCGTCGAGGCCGAGCGCGTCGCGGCAAAAGTCGGCGTCCTGCCAGGCTCTCAGGCAGGCGATCACCTGGGCGGCGAAGGCCTCGTTGATCTCCCAGGCGTCGAGGTCGTTCAGGCCGAGGCCGTGGCGCTGCAGGATCGGCGTCGCGGCGTGCACCGGCCCGAGGCCCATCTGCGCCGGGTCGAGGCCGGCCCACTGCGAATCGACGATGCGGCCGATCGGCTCGAGGCCGTGGCGGGCGACGGCCTCCTCCGAGGCGAGCACCAGCCAGACGCCGCCGTCGGTGATCTGCGAGCTGTTGCCCGGCGTCACCTTGCCGTACTTCTTGTCGAAGAAGGGCTTCAGCCGGGCGAGGCTCTCCATCGAGGAATCGCGCCGCACGCCGTCGTCGGCGGCGTACACCTTGCCGTCGGCGCCGACCAGCGGCAGCACCTCGGCATAGTGGCCGGCGTCCTGGCCGGCGGCGACGCGCTGGTGGCTGCGCACCGAGAATTCGTCCATCTGCTCGCGCGTGATGCCGAAGCGGTGCGCCAGGTTCTCCGCCGTCTGCCCCATCAGCAGGTTCACCACCGGGTCGGTGAGCCCCTTCATGATGCCGATCACCGGCGAGAGCAGCGCCGACGGGCTGAGCCGGGCGAACAGCGCCGCTTTCTGCGCCGCGCTCTTCGCCTGCGCCATCTGCGCGAACCACAGCACCATCTTCCTCGAATAGAGCAGCGGCGCGTGCGACAGGGCGTCGACGCCGCCGGCCAGCACCAGCTGCGAGCGGCCGCAGACGATGTTGGCGATGGCCGAGTCGAGCGCCTGCATGCCGGAAGCGCAGTTGCGCATCACCGTCCAGCCCGGCACCTTGAGGCCGCAGCCCATGCGCAGCGCGGCGACGCGGCCGATGTTGACCTCGTCCGGCGAGGGCGAGGCGCAACCGAGGATGACCTCGTCCAGTTCCTCGGCGGCGAAGGGCTGGCGCGCCAGCAGCGCGCGACCGGCGGCGGTGGCGAGATCGCCGGCGGAAAACGGGCCGGGGGCGTTGCGCGCCTTGAGGAAGGGCGTGCGCGCGCCATCGATGACATAGACAGATTTGGCGTTCATTTCAACTCCAAAAAAACCTTTCACCACAGAGGCACGGAGGCACAGAGAAAAGCAAAAAATGAAAAAATCGCTTTCAGCCTTTCTCCGTGCCTCTGTTTCTCCGTGGTTAATGGTTCTTATCAGCTTCAGGCCGCCGCGCGGCGTGGCGCCGGCTTCGGCTCGCTCCTCTGCAGGCCGAGGTCGAAGGGGAAGTCGTCCACCTTGATCACCTCGGCGGCGAGCGCGCGGGCGCGCGCCAGCAGCGCCTGCTCGGCGCTCGTGATGAGGCCGCGGGCCAGCGCCTCGGCTTCGCCCGCCCCGGCATCGCCGGCGGCGAGCTTGCCGGCCTTCTGCGCCGCGCGCAGCTTGGCCCGCGCCGGCTCGGCCTGCAGTGTGGCCTCCAGCGCCAGCTCGATGACGCCGACCGGGTCATTCTCCTCGCGCGGCAGGTGCATGCCGGCGGTGAGGCGGTCGCGCGTCGCGGAAGGGGCGATCAGCAGCTCCGCCACCTGGCCGCCGAGCCGGTCGGACGGCACGACATAGGGGCGGCCGAGCGGGAAGATCATGCGGCAGAGGAAGTTCGAGACGAAGCGGCTGGGAAAATTGTACACGACGCCCTCGAAGGCGTTCTGCGCGCGGAACATGGCGTCCCAGATGGCCCAGTGCATCAGCGGCGCATCCGCCTGCTGGCGCCCCTCCGCCTCGTAGCGCTTGAGTACCGCCGAGGAGAGGTAGAGCAGCGAGAGGATATCGGCCATGCGCGCCGAGAGCTTCTCCTTGCGCTTCAGGTCGCCGCCCATCACCAGCATGGAAATGTCGGCCATGAAGGCGAAGGCGGCCGAGAAGCGGGTCAACTGCTGGTAGTAGCGCCGCGTCTCCGGCGCGACGCTCTGCGGCACCCGGACGAAATGCGAGCCGGTCAGCCCGGTGAACAGCGCGCGCAGGCCGTTGCCCAGGGTGTGGCGGACGTGGGCGAACAGGGCGCGGTCGAAGGCGGCGAGGTCGTTGGCCTGCGCCGCCTGCATCTCGGCCATCACCCAGGGGTGGCAGCGGATGGCGCCCTGCCCGAAGATGATCAGGCTGCGCGTCAGGATGTTGGCGCCCTCCACCGTGATCGCCACCGGCACCTGCTGGTAGGCGCGGCCGAGGAAGTTGGACGGGCCGAGGCAGATGCCCTTGCCGCCGAGGACGTCCATGCCGTCGTTCATCGACTGGCGCGCGCGCTCGGTGATGTGGTACTTGACGATGGCCGAGACCAGCGAGGGCTTCTCGCCGAGGTCGATGGCGCCGGCGGTCATGACGCGCGCCGCGTCGCTCAGGTAGAGGTTGCCGCCCATGCGCGCCAGCGCCTCCTGGATGCCCTCGAACTTGCCGATCGCCGTCTTGAACTGGCTGCGCACGCGGGCGTAGCCGCCGACGGCGCGCACGGCCAGCTTCTGCATGCCGGTGTTCGAGGCCGGCAGCGAGATCGAGCGGCCGGCGGCGAGGCACTCCATCAGCATGCGCCAGCCCTGGCCGGCCATGCGCGGCCCGCCGATGATGAAGTCGAGCGGCATGAAGACGTCGCGGCCGCGCGTCGGCCCGTTCATCCAGGCGGCGTTCAGCGGAAAGTGGCGGCGCCCGGTCTCGACGCCGGGGTGGTCGGCCGGCACCAGCGCGCAGGAGATGCCGATGTCCGCATTTCCGCCGAATGCGCCGCCGAGCAGGCGCTCGGGGTCGAACAGGCGGAAGGCGAGGCCGACCACCGTGGCGACCGGCGCCAGCGTGATGTAGCGCTTGTCCCAGGTGACGCGCATGCCGATCACCTCGCGCCCCTGCCACTGCCCCTTGCAGACGACGCCGCGGTCGGGGATGGCGGCGGCGTCCGAGCCGGCCCACGGGCTGGTCAGGGCGAAGCAGGGAATCTCGAGGCCCTTCGCCAGGCGCGGCAGGTAGTGGTTCTTCTGCTCCTCGCTGCCGTAGTGCAGCAGCAGCTCGGCCGGGCCGAGCGAGTTGGGCACCATGACCGAGACGGTGGTGGCGGCGCAGCGCGTCGCCAGCTTGGTCACCACCTGCGAGTGGGCGTAGGCGGAGAATTCCAGGCCGCCGTAGCGCTTCGGGATGATCATGCCGAAGAAGCCCTTCTCCTTCATGCAGCGCCAGGCCTCGGGCGACAGGTCGTGGTCGTAGTGCGAGGAGACCCAGTCGTCGGACAGGCGGCACAGCTCCTCGGTCTCGTTGTCGAGGAAGGACTGCTCCGCCGCGGTCAGCCGCGGCTGCGGATAGGCCAGCAGCTTGTCCCAGTCCGGGCGGCCGCGGAACAGCTCGCCCTCCCACCAGACGCTGCCGGCCTCGAGCGCCTCGCGCTCGGTCTGCGACATCTGCGGCAGCATGCGGCGGTAGACCGTGAAGATGCGCCGCGTCAGCAGCGCGCGGCGCAGCGGGCGAACGGCGAACAGGGCGGCGAGGGCCGCCAGCGGCAGGAGGATGGCCAGTGTCCAGGTCATGCGAAACTCCTTTCGCTCCCCAGCGGGGAGCCGGTTCCAGGGTGTTGCGTCATCATCTTTCCGTTCCGGCGCCGGGAGCCCGGCTCATGCCGCGCGCCGCGGCGACTTTTCCTTCGCCTGATCCGATTGCCCATGCAGCGGCGCGCGCAGGCCGCCGAGGAGAAAGGGCATCAGCCGGCGCGCCAGCGCCTGCGGATCGTCGCCGGCGAGGTCCGCGCCGGCGACCAGCTGCAGGGCGTCGATGCCGGAGATGGCGTAGGACATGGCGCCGAGCATGAAGTGGAAGCGCCAGAGGATCTCCTCCTGCGGCACGTCCGGCAGGGCGCGGAACAGCGCCTGCTTGAAGCGCGGCACGACGGCGGCATGCTCATCGGCGATGAAGCGGCGGACGAAGGCCGAGGGCTCGGCGCAGGTACGGCCGAGCAGGCGCATGAAGGCCTGCCCGCCGGCGCTGCTGTCCGCTGCCATCCTCAGCGGCACGCCGAAGAAGGCCTCGACGATCTGGTGCGGCTTCAACGGCGCGCCGGCCGCTTCCCGCTCGAGGCAGTCGAGCGCCTGCAGGCGCGCCTCGTTGAGCCAGGCCAGCCGGCGACGGAAGACCGCCTGGACCAGTCCGTCCTTGCTGCCGAAGTGATAGTTGGCCGCGGCCAGGTTCGCGCCCGCCTTGCGCGTGATCATGCGCAGCGAGGCGGCTTCGAGGCCGTGCTCGACGATCAGCGCCTCGGCCGCGTCGAGAATGCGCTCGCGGGTATCGGCGCCTGGCGTGCTTTCGACGGGATGCATGGAGTGGCGCAAAAGCCTCAGAACAATCGTTTCAAACGCATGTTTGAATGATACGATGGGTCTTGCCGAAGTCAAGCCAGAGATTAGGCATTTCTGCCTAGATCACAAGGAGTTGACGAGCAAGTCATTTAGAATCTTGGTTACGCATGAGGCTCAGCCTGTGAGCCAGTAGGGGTAGCAAACTGGCATCGCTCGATTTCACAAGGAGATAGGCGATGCCGAGAAACAAGGTGCAATTTCAGAGGGGCATGAGTTTGAGCGAATTCTTGGAGCG
>CAUJIV010000122.1 GCA_963205435.1 Pseudomonadota bacterium | reverse complement strand
CTTGTCCATGAATTCGCGCAAACCCATGCCCCGCTGAAATTGCACCTTGTTCTTCGGCATCGCTTATCTCCTTGGAAAATCAAGCGATGCCAGTTTGCTACCCCCACTGGCTCACTGGCTGAGCCTCATTGGTAATCAGGTATCTCTTTGAATCTTATCATGCCGTGCTCGGGAACCATGGCGGAAGTGATTGAAACTTTTCCCGATCTTGGCTAGTCTTAGGGGCTGAGTCACACCCAACGGAGACATTGAATGCAATCGAATCTTCAAGCCGTCGGCCAGGCGACACCGGAACTAGCGCTGCGGCAGAACCGCGTCCTGCGCAATACCTATCTGCTGCTGGCGCTGTCCCTGGTGCCGACCGCCATCGGCGCGCTGGTGGGCGTGCAGCTCAACTTCGCCTTCATGGCCGGCAGCCCGGTCATGTCCTTCCTGCTGTTCCTGGCGGTCGCTTGGGGCTTCATCTGGGGCATCCAGAAGAACCGCGACAGCGGCCTTGGCGTTGCGCTGCTGCTCGGCTTCACCTTCCTCATGGGCGTCATGCTCGGCCCCATCCTCCAGGTGAGCCTCGGCCTGCGCAACGGCGGCGCCCTCGTTGCCACCGCGGCTGCGGGCACCAGCATCATCTTCTTCACCCTCGCCGGCATCGCCACCGCGACGAAGCGGGACTTCAGCTTCATGGGCAAGTTCCTCTTCATCGGCCTGATCCTGCTGCTGCTGGCGATGCTCGCCAACATCTTCCTGCAGCTGCCGGCGCTCGCCCTGACCATCTCGGCGGTGGCGGTGCTGCTCTTCTCCGCCTTCATCCTGCACGACGTCAGCCGCATCGTGACGGGCGGCGAGACCAACTACATCGTCGCCACCCTGGCGATCTATCTCGACGTCTACAACTTGTTCGTGCACCTGCTCAACCTGCTCATGGCCTTCGCCGGCGAGCGCGACTGAGACGTAGCCACTCCGCAAAAGGCGGCCGCAGCCGCCTTTTTAGCGAAAAGACGGTCGTAGCCGTCTTTTTAGCGAAAAGACGGTCGTAGCCGTCTTTTTCATGCCCGCTCGAACAGTGCGACCGACTCGACGTGCGAGGTTTGCGGAAACATGTTGACGACGCCGGCGCCGCGCAGCCGGTAGCCCTTCTCATGAACCAGCACGGCGGCGTCGCGCGCCAGGGTGGCCGGGTTGCAGGAAACATAGACGACCCGCCGCGGTCCCTCGGGCCCGATCGCCTTGACCAGTTCGATCGCGCCTTCGCGCGGAGGATCCACCAGCAATTTGTCCAGCCGCCCCCATTCCGCCAGCATCGCCGGATCCGCCTTGAACAGATCGGCCTCCCTGAAGTTCGCCCGAGCCTCGAGACCGTTCAGGGCGGCGTTCCCCTCGGCGCGGCGGACCAGGGCCGGGCTGCCTTCCACGCCAAGCACGCGCGCGCCGCTGCGCGCGATCGGCAGGCTGAAATTGCCGAGGCCGCAGAAGAGATCGCCGATGCGCTCGCCGTCCGCCGGCCGCAGCAGCTGCAGGGCGCGGCGCACCAGCATGCGGTTGATGTCCTGATTCACCTGCGTGAACTCATTTGGACGGAATCGCAGGCGCACGCCGAACTCGGGCAGCGCATACTCAAGGAATGCCGGCGAAAGGCTGTCGAGCGGCCGGGCCGTTTCGGGGCCGCCCGGCTGCAGCCACAGCCGGATGTCGTGCTCTTCTGAAAAGGCCTGCAGCCGCGCTTCGTCGGCCGCCGTCAGCGGCTGCAGGATGCGCAGCACCAGCACGGTCGCGGCGTCGCCGACCGCGACCTCGACCTGCGGCAGCCGGTCGGCGAGCGACAGCCCGCCAATCAGCCGGCGCAAGTGGGGCAGGAGCGCCGAGATCGCCGGCGGCAGCACCGCGCAGCTGTCCATGTCGGCGACATAGCTGCTGCGCTTTTCATGGAAGCCGACAAGAATCCCGCCCTTTTTCGGCACCAGCCGCACCGACAGGCGGGCGCGCGAGCGATAGGCCAGGGCCGGGCCGTGGATCGCCTGATGGACGATTTCCGGGCGCAGGCGCGCGATATGCCAGAACGCATCCTCCAGCACCCGCTGCTTGGCTGCGACCTGTCCGGCAGGATCGAGATGCTGCATGCTGCAGCCGCCGCAGACGCCGAAGTGCGGGCAGGCGGGATCGATCCGCAGCGGACTCGCCTCGAGGATCCGGCTTGCCGTCGCCAGCTCGTGGCTCGGCTTGCGCCGATAGCTGGAAAAGGTCACCCGCTCCCCCGGCAGGGCGCCCTCGATGAAGATCGCCTTTCCTTCGTGCCGGGCCACGCCCCGGCCTTCATGGTCCAGCGATTCAACGACGGCGTGCGGCATGTCGGATGGCGAAGGGATTCCAGCGCCGGATTGTAGGGCATTTGCCCCCGAGCGCAGCTTCGCCCCTGGCGTGACCTCGTTCGCTCCGGGTCGCGCACGGCCTTCTCCGGGCGCATGGCAGCGTTGCGCTCCTCGTCAAGGGAAGTGATCATTGGCTTCGTCGGGCGCCGAACAGCCGACCCTTTTGGCCGCAACGCATCGGCTAGAATGGGCGGGAGCATGCCCTGGCATGCCCGTCAGCGACAGGAGCAAGTCCATGCCCGACCGCATCGAGGAAGCATTCGACACCCGCGCGGCCTATCTGCAGGCCGTTCTCGACGTCGTCGCCTCGGCTCGGCAGGATATCTGCATCTTCGATCCCAGCCTCGCCCAGCTCGAACTGGACAGCCAGTCAAGATCGGCGGCCTTCGCCGACTTTCTCGCCGGCAGCCGCGAACGCCAGGCGAGAATCGTCCTGCACGATCTCGAGCATCTCGTCCGCCATTCGCCGAGGACGATGGGCCTGCTCAGGCGCTTCAGCCACAGCCTCGTCATACGGCAGACGCCGGATTCCCTGCGCCATCTGGCGGATGCCTTCGTGCTGGCCGACCGGAGCAGCGGCGTCATCCGCTTCCACAAGGATTTTTTCCGCGGCAAAATGCTTCTGCAGGATCCCGAAGGGCTTCACGATTGGCAGCAGCGCTTTGAAGCCCTTTGGCTGGAATCGCTGCCGGGCGTTTCGGCCACCCACCTGGGCCTGTGAGGACGGGTCGCCCGCTGCCTTTTCAGATCAAAGACCCTCTCGCATGACCGGATGTTTTTTTCATTCGAAATTGCTAAAATACCAGCTTGGCTTGGATCATTCCTGGCCAAACCCGGGTTTTTGCAGCACCTGACACAACATTTTCTTATCGATAAGGGAAACCAAATGAAACAATCGCTCCTCGTAGCCGCTCTGGTGGCCGTGGCCCTGACCGCCTGCGGCAAGAAAGAAGAACCCGCGCCTGCTCCGGCGCCCGCGCCTGCCCCGGCGGCCGCTCCGGCTCCGGCTCCGGCTCCGGCTCCGGCTCAACCGGCTGGCATGGAAGGCCAGAAGGAAGGCCAGCAAGGCATGGAAGGCCAGAAGGAAGGCCAGCAGGGCATGAGCGGCACGGCCGCGCCCGCCGGTGACCAGGCTGGAGGCCTGGCTGACAAGGCCAAGGAAGTGGCCAAGGAAGCCGCCAAAGGCGCGGTTGAAGGCGCCAAGGAAGCCGTCAAGAAGTAAGCTCTTCGCGCTTCATGCAAAAGCCGGCCTGCGGGCCGGCTTTTTTTTGCAGATCGACGGCTGAAAACGCGCATGCGCCTCAGATCACGCTACGCCAAGCGAACCCTTCATCCTGGTCGGCAACGCCGATCCAGTGCTCCGCGCAGCCGAGGGCTTGCGACAGGGCGGCACGAGCCAGTGCTGGCGTGTTGTTCTGTTGGCTCAGGTGCGCGGCGACGAGATGCTGCAGCCTGCTGTTGTCAAGAGCCCCGAGCAGGGTGGCCGTGCTGCCGTTGTCGAGGTGGCCGAAGCGGCCGGCGATACGCCTCTTCAAATGGGGCGGGTAGCCGCCGCCCGAAAGCATCTCGCGGTCGTGGTTGCACTCCAGCACCAGCGCATCGCAGGCGCTCAGCATGCTCTCCACGTGCGGTGTCGAGCTGCCCAGATCGGTTGCCACGCCGAGCCGCCGGCTGCCGTCCGAGAAGACGAACTGCACCGGTTCGCGCGCATCGTGCGGAACCGGGAAGGGAAAGATTTCGAGATCGCCGATCTGGAACGGCCAATGGCTGTCGATGAGCTCGACCGGCGGCGGGCCGTTCCGCCCCGGCGGCGTCGCGGCGAAGGTGCCGTGGGTCATCCAGACCCTCAGGCCCTCGCTCAGCGCCAGCGGATAGGCGCCGCCGACATGATCGCCATGCTCGTGGGTGACGAGGATCGCGGACAGGTCGCCGGCCGCCAGGCCGAGGCGCGCAAGCTTGCGGGAAGTCTCGCGCGGGCCGAAGCCGCAATCGAGCAGGAGCCGGGTCGTTCCCGCCTCGATGACGAAGGCATTGCCGCGGCTGCCGCTGCCCAGCGAGGCAAAGCGCATCGTCACTTCAGTTGTTCGTAGAGCAGGCCGAGTATCTTCCTCGCCGTTTCCGAATTGTCCTGGCCGCCTTCGCGGGTCAGGATCCGCACCGTGCTGTCGCCGCCTTCCCCTTCGACGAAAATGCGGTACTGTTGCTTGGCCTCCGGTTTGCCGCTGTCCCAGAATTGCAGCTTGCTGAGGAAGCCGCCGTCCGATTTCTTCGCTCCGGTTTCCGGATCGACATAGCGCACAAAATAGATCCCCTTGGTGCGGTCGCGGTCCTCGACCGTGAAGCCGACGCGGTCCAGCGCGAGGCCGACGCGACGCCAGGAGCGGTCGAACGATTCGAACAGTTGGAGCGAGCCGGCGCCGCTGGGCGGCCGTATCAGCTTGGCGCGCTCCTCGCTGGCGGAAGCCGAGGCCAGCAGGGTCTTGGCCCGCTCTTCGTCGCTGCCCAGTCGCACCATCAGACGACGCAGCATTTCCGCCTCCAGCTCCGGGTCGGCGGGACGCGGCTGCCACATGGTGCGATCCTGCCTCTCGTTGATGAAGGTTTCGTACATGCCGCGATGGCTGATGTAGATTTCGGTGGTGCCCGGCTCCGCCCCCTTCTCGAGGCGGGTGCGGAACTTGTCGCGCTCGGGCGTCGAATAGATCTGGTCGAGGAACTTGCCGAGCGCGGCGCGGATCGAGTCCTGCGGCAGCTTGGCGCGGTTCTCCGCCCAGTCGGTCTCCATGACGCCGGCCTCGGGAAGCTCGACATCGACGATGAAGCCGAGCTCCTGCCAGAACTCCTTCAGCGTCGGCCAAATATCCTCGGGAGTCGCCGCCACGACCAGCCAGCGCTGGTTGCCGGAACGCTCGATGCGCATTTTCGCGATTTGCGGCAGGACCTCCTGCGTCGCGCTGGCGGGCTTGCCGCTGCGCTCCGTGCTGTAGGCCGAAAAAGTGGCCGAGCCGCGCGGCGAGACGTCCGGCACGACGTAACGCTCGTCACGGCCGGGCGAAGTCAGGTCCGGCGGGATTTCCAGCGGCGGCAGCTTGCCCGCCGACTTGTAGTCGATCTTCTTCGGCTCGACCGACAGGCTGGAGCAGGCGGCCAGGCTCAGGGATACGGCCAGCAGCAGCAGGCCTCTGGACGTGGAGTGCAGCATGTCATGCATTCGCTGGGTTTGGGAATTCAAACGGCCACGCCGGCTTCGCGCATGGCCTGGAGGACGCGCTCATGGCACTCCGGCGACAGCGGGGTCAGGGGCAGGCGGATGCCGTCTTCCATCAGGCCCATGCGGCTGACGGCCCATTTCACGGGGATCGGATTCGCCTCGATGAACAGATTGCGGTGCAGCCCGAGCAGGCGGGCATTGATGCCGCGCGCCTTGGCGACGTCGCCGGCAAGCGCCGCCGCGCACATCTCGCGCATCAGCCGGGGCGCCACGTTGGCCGTCACGGAGATCGTGCCGTGGCCGCCGAGCAGGATGAACGACAGGGCGCTGGCGTCGTCGCCGCTGTAGCTGGCGAATCCCTGCGGCGCGCGCTTGATCAGGTCGGCGGCGCGCTCGACGCTGCCGGTCGCGTCCTTGATGCCGATGATGCCGGGCACCTGCGCCAGGCGCAGGGTGGTGTCGTTGCTCATGTCGGCGACGGTGCGGCCGGGCACGTTGTAGAGGATCATCGGCAGGTCGACCGCCTCGGCAATCGCCTTGAAGTGGCGGTAGAGGCCCTCCTGCGTCGGCTTGTTGTAATAGGGCACGACGTTGAGCGAGGCGGCGGCGCCGGCCTGCCTGGCGAAGGCGGTCAGTTCGATCGCCTCGGAAGTCGAGTTGCCGCCGGTGCCGGCGATGACCGGCAGGCGGCCGGCGGCGTACTCGACCGTGGCGCGAATCAGCTCGCAATGCTCGGCGACGTCGACCGTCGGCGACTCGCCGGTCGTGCCGACGACGACGATGCCGTCCGTGCCTTCGGCGACATGGAAGTCGACCAGGGACTTGAGCCGGGGAAAATCGAGACTGCCATCCTGCCGCATGGGAGTGACGATGGCGACGATCGAGCCTTGGATCATGGCATGGGGCGTGTAGATAAAGGCGTGATTTTACTCGATGAACGGGGTTCGCAGAACTAAATCCGCACCCTGCACCGGAACGGGTTGACAGCGCGGCATCGCCGCGGTTCCGGCCGCTTACAAATCCGCCAGCACCTTGATGTGGGCCGCCGCGCTGCGGCCGAGGGCGGACAGGGCATAGCCGCCTTCGAGCATCGAGACGATGCGGCCCTGCGCCGAGCCGGCGGCCACTGCCTTGATCTGCTCGGTGACCCAGGCGTAGTCGGCCTCGACCAGGCCGAACGAGGCCATGTCGTCCTCGTAGTGCGCGTCGAAGCCGGCGGAGACGTAGATGGCCTGCGGCGCGAAGCGGCGCAGCGCCGGCAGCCAGAAAACGGTGACGGCCTCGCGGAAGGCGTCGCTGCGCGTGCCTGCCGGCAGGGGGACGTTGACCATGTTCGCCGCGGGATTGTCGGTGCCGCAATACGGGTAGAACGGATGCTGGAAAGTGCCGACCATGAGAACGCGGCCGTCGCCGGCGAAGATGTTCTCGGTGCCGTTGCCGTGATGAACGTCGAAGTCGACCACGGCCACGCGCTCGAGGCCGTGCGCCGCCAGCGCGTGGGCGGCGGCGATGGCGATGTTGTTGAAAAAACAGAAGCCCATCGCCCTGGCGCGCTCGGCGTGATGGCCCGGCGGCCGCACGCTGCAGAAGGCATTCTCCGCCTCGCCGCGCATGACCAGGTCGGTGGCCAGGATACCAGCGCCAGCGGCGCGCAGGGCCGCCTGCAGGGTGCCCGTGCTCATCGCCGTGTCCGGGTCGAGATGGACGATGCCGCTTTCCGGAGCGCTCTCGGCGATGCCGCGCACGTAGTCCATCGGATGAACGCGGGCGATCTGCTCGAGCGTCGCCAGCGGCGCCTCATGGGAGGACAGGTAGAGGTCGAGGCCGGAAGCGATCAGCCGGTCGCTGATCGCCGAGAGGCGGTCCGGGCACTCGGGGTGGTACTCGCCCATGTCGTGCAGCCAGCAGTCACGATGGGTGATGAAGGCGGTGGTCATGCGCGGCCCGGCTCTTTGGCGCTCGGATTTCCAATAGAATTGCCACAGTCCGCGCCATTATCACCCGATCGAAGCATCCGCCTCAAGACATGTCGCCCGCTGTCGCGCCCCGTTCCTCTCTCGACGAAGCCATCCACCGCGCCGGACGCATCGTCCTCGGCAAGGAGCGGCAGATCCGGCTCGCCCTGGCCTGCCTGCTGGCGCGCGGCCACCTGCTCATCGAGGACCTGCCGGGAATGGGCAAGACCCTGCTGGCCCATGTCCTGGCCAGGCTGCTTGGCCTCGATTACCAGCGCATCCAGTGCACCGCCGACATGCTGCCGGCCGACATCATCGGCGTCTCGATCTACGAGCGCGAGACCGGGGCGTTCCGCTTCCATCCGGGACCGGTCTTCGCCCAGCTCGTGCTGGTCGACGAGATCAACCGCGCCACGCCGAAGGCGCAAAGCGCCCTGCTCGAGGCGATGGAGGAGCGCCAGGTCAGCTGCGAGGGCGAGACGCGGGCGCTGCCGGATCCCTTCTTCGTCATGGCGACGCAGAACCCCTTCCATCAGGTCGGCACTTTCCCGCTGCCGGAATCCCAGCTCGACCGCTTCCTGATGCGCATCGGCATGGGCTATCCCGACCAGGCCGCGGAACGCGAGCTGCTCGCCGGCGCCGACCGGCGCGACCTGGTGGCGAGCCTCGATCCCTGCCTGACGGCGAGCGAATTGCTCGAATTGCAGCACGACGTCCAGGGCGTGCACGTCTCCCCCGCGCTGATCGCCTACGTCCAGTCGATCGCCGAGCACACGCGGCGCGCGCCCGAATACCAGACCGGGCTCAGCCCGCGGGCGGCCCTCGCCCTGCTGCGCGCGGCGCGCGCCTGGGCGCTGATCGGCCAGCGCGACCTCGTGCTGCCCGAGGACATCCAGGCGGTGCTGCCGGCCGTGGCGGGGCATCGCCTGCAACCGGCCGGCAGCGCCGGCGCCGAGGCTCCGGCCGACATCGCCGCGGCGCTGATCGCCGCCGTGCCGCTGCCCTGAGGCATGGCGGCCACCACCCGGCTCGAGCGCTGGCTGTACCGCTTGCGTGGTCCGGAGGCTTCTCCCGTCGTCCTCGTCCAGCGCCGCGTGTTCATCTTGCCGACGCGCACGGGCTTGGCTTATGCCGGCCTGCTCTTCCTCATGTTGATCGGTGCCATCAACTACGGCCTGAGCCTCGGTTTCGCGCTGGTCTTCCTGCTTGTCGGCCTCGGCCTGGTGGCGATGCTGCACACCTTCCGCAATCTGCTCGGGCTGGAAATCAGCGCCGGCCGCGCCGAGCCGGTGTTCGCCGGCGACCGTGCCCGCTTCGTCCTGCACTTGCGCAACCGGCGCAGGGGCGGTCGCCTTGCCCTCTGTCTCGGCCTCGACGGCGAAGCGGCCTCATGCACCGATCTCGCCGCCGAGGCCGTGGCGGACATCGGCCTCGGGCTGGCAGCCCGCCGCCGCGGCTGGCTGCGTCCCGGCCGCATCCGCGTCGAGACGCGCTATCCGCTCGGGCTGGTGCGCGCCTGGAGCCTTGTCGAGCCGAACATGCGCTGCCTGGTCTATCCCCGTCCCGAGGCCGTCGCCCCGCCTCTGCCGCCGGCAGGCAGTGACGCATTCGGCGAGGCGCGCGGCAGCCAGGACGAGGAGGACTTCGCCGGCCTGCGCGATTATCGGCCGGGCGATTCGCCCAGCCGCATGGCCTGGAAGGCGGCGGCGCGTGGTCAGTCGCCGCTCACCAAGCTGTTCGACGGCGTCGGCGGCGGCCCGCTCTGGCTGGACTGGAACAGCCTGCCCGGCGGTATGGAAACCGAGGCGCGCCTGTCCCGCCTGACGCGCTGGCTGCTCGATGCGCAGACCCGCGGGCTGGCCTGCGGGCTGCGCCTGCCGGGGCGCGAAATCCCGCTCGGTCGCGACGCGCGCCACTTCGAGAGCTGCCTCGAGGCGCTGGCCCTGCATGGCGAGTCGTCAGCCTAGCCCCCCGCTGACCCGCGCGCAGGAGTCCTGGCTGCTCGCCGGCGCCTTCCTCACGCTGGCCGGTGGCGTCTTCCGACTGCCGCCCTGGCTGGGTGCCGCCGTAGTCCTGCTGTTCTCCTTGCGCGCGACGCTCTGGTGGCGCCGCCAGCCCTTGCCGCCGCGCTGGCTGCTGGGCTTGCTCGTCCTCGCCGTCTCGGCCGGCGTCCTGCTCACCTTTCGCCAATTCTTCGGCAGAGGGCCGGGCACGGCCCTGCTGACCCTCCTGCTGGTTCTCAAGCTGTTCGAGCTGCGGCGGGCGCGCGACGGCGTCGCCGCAGTGTTTCTTTCGTTCTTCCTGCTGCTGGTCCATTTCCTCGAGGCGCAGGGTATGTCCATGGCGACGCTCGCCCTGACGGCCCTGCTGGTCCTCGTCGCCGCGCTGGCCAGCCTCGCCGACGACGGCCGCAAGATCGCCGACCACTTGCGCCTGTCCGCCCTCATGCTGGCGCAGGCCACGCCCTTCATGCTGGTCCTCTTCCTGCTCTTTCCCCGCGTCCAGGGCCCGCTCTGGGGCATGCCGGCCGATGCCTGGAGCGGGCTCAGCGGACTCTCCGACAGCATGTCGCCGGGCTCGATCAGCAGCCTCAGCCTGTCCGGCGCCATCGCCTTCCGCGCCCGCTTCGAGGGCGATCCTCCGCCGCACGCCCTGCTTTACTGGCGCGGCCCGGTGCTGCGTGATTTCGACGGCCGCACCTGGCGCGCCGGCCCCGAGCAGGCCGCGACCGGCGCCGCAGCCTCCGCTGCCGGACTGGACTATTCGGTCACGCTCGAGCCGCACAACAGGCGCTGGCTGTATGCGCTCGACGTGCCGCTCGCCGCGCCGCCGGACGCCCACCTGAGCGCCGAATACCAGGTCCTGGCGAAGGCGCCGGTGCGCAGCCGCATCCGCTACGAGATGCGATCGGCCCCGAGCCTCGCGCTCGACACCGGCGCGGATGCGGCCTCGCTGCAGCCCTACCTCGACCTGCCGGCAAACAATCCGCGCATCCGGGCGCTGGCCGCGCAATGGCGGCGCGAATCACCCGACGAGGGAGCGGTCATCGCGCGCATGCTGCGGCACTTCCGCGGCGAGAAGTTTTTCTACACGCTGACGCCGCCCCTGCTCGGCGAGGACGGCGTCGACCAGTTTCTCTTCGAGACTCGCCGCGGCTTTTGCGAACACTATGCCTCGGCCTTCGTCTTCGCCATGCGCGCGGCCGGCATCCCGGCCCGCGTCGTCACCGGCTACCAGGGCGGCGAGCGCAACCCGGTCGACGGCTGGCTGACCGTGCGCCAGTCGGACGCGCATGCCTGGGCCGAGGTCTGGCTGGCCGGCAAGGGCTGGCTGCGCGTCGATCCGACCGCCGCCATCGCGCCGGAACGCGTCGAGGCCGGGCTGGCGTCGGCCCTGCCGGCGGGCGAGTCCCTGCCCTTCCTGGCGCGCGCCGACCTGTCCTGGCTACGGCAACTGCGCTTCCGCTGGGAAGCCGTCGGCAATGCCTGGAACCAGTGGGTGCTCGGCTACGATTCGCAGCGGCAGCGCGAGCTGCTTTCGCGGCTGGGCATGCGCGAGCCGGACTGGCGTGCCATGACCGCCCTCATGACCGTGCTGTGCGCGGCGCTGCTCGCCGGCCTGGCGGCTTGGGTGCTGCGTCGCCAGGCCTCGACGGATCGCGTCCAGCTTGCCTGGCAGCGCCTCGGCCGCAAGCTGGCGCGCAGCGGGCTGGAACGCTGCCCCTGGGAAGGACCGCGGGACTATTCGCTCCGGGTAGCGCAGGCGCGCCCCGACCTGGCGCAGGACGTGCGCGCCATCGCCGCGCTGTACATCGGCCTGCGCTATGGCAAACTGGTCGGCAAAGCCTCCTTGCAACAGCTCGAGAAGCGCGTTGCCGACCTGAAGCCCGCCTTGCGCCGATGACACGCTGCCCGCCCTGCCTGTTTCTCTGCCTGCTGGCCCTTCTTCTGCCCGCCCTCGTCCAGGCGGAAGGCTTCTCTGGCCGCGAAGCGGTGCAAGCCTTCATCGACGAGATGCACGAGAAGCACGATTTCGACCGCCAGCGGCTGGCGCGGCTGTTCAGCCAGCTGCAGCCGCAAACGAAAGTCCTCCGGCTGATCGCCCCGCCGGCAACGCCCCTGGCGCGTTCCTGGCGGGCCTACCGCGGCCGCTTCCTCGACTCCTGGCGGATCGGCGGCGGGCTGCGCTTCTGGCGGGACAACGCCCGGGAACTCGAGTCGGCGCGCCGCATCTTCGGCGTGCCGGAGGAAATCATCGTCGCCATCATCGGCATCGAGACGCTCTACGGCCGCAATACCGGCAAGTTCCCGGCGCTGGCGGCGCTGGCGACGCTGGCCTTCGACTATCCGCCGCGGGCGGCGCTCTTCCGCCGCGAGCTGGAGGCGCTGCTGCTGCTGGCGCGCGAGACCGGCGGCGATCCGCTCTCCTATACGGGGTCCTACGCCGGCGCGCTGGGCATGCCGCAGTTCCTGCCGAGCAGCATCCGCCGATGGGGCATGGATTTCGACGGAGACGGCCGCACCGATCTCGCCGGTAGCCCGTCGGATGCCATCGGCAGCGTCGCCAACTTCCTCGTCGCCCACGGCTGGCAGGAAGGCGGGCCGATCGCCGTTCCCGTTCGCGCCGGCGGCGAGCGGCTCGGCGAGATCGCCAACGGCGACGTCCTGCCGCGCCTGACCCCGGCCGAAATGGCGGCCTATGGCGTCGTCGCCGGAGCCGACGCGCCGCAGCGGCTCTGCGCGCTGATCGACCTCGCCACGCCTGGCGAGGCGACCGAATACTGGCTGGGCTATCAGAACTTCTACGTCATCACGCGCTACAACCGCTCGAGCTTCTATGCCATGGCGGTGCATGCGCTCGCCGCGGAACTCAGGGCGGCCTGGCAGGCCCGCCCGCTGGCGGAGCGGGCGCTACAGCAGCACGTCATCCTTGCTGAAGCCGCGGCGCTTGAGGATGCGCCGTAGCTGGGCCAGCGCCTCGATCTGGATCTGCCGCACCCGCTCGCGCGTCAGCGACAGCCGCTCGGCCAGGGCCTCCAGCGTCGCGATCTCGCAGCCGTTCAGGCCGTAGCGGCACTCTATGACCTGGCGCTGCTTGTCGCCCAGCTGGCCGATCCATTCAGCGACCAGTTGCTCCACCTCGAGGGCCTGGATTTGCGTCTCCGGCGTCAGGGCCGCCTCGTCGGCCAGCGATTCGCCGATGGAGAGGCTGGCATCGATCTCCAGCGGCGCATCCAGCGAAGCGACGTGCTCGTTGAGCGCCAGCACCTGGCGCACCTCGTCGACCGGCTTGTCGAGCAGCTGGGCGATCTCCTCGAGGCCGGTCTCGCGCGCGCTGGCCGCCTCCAGGCGGCGCATGGCGCGCAGTACGGCGTTCAGCTCCTTGACGACATGCACCGGCAGGCGGATGGTGCGCGACTGGTTCATGATGGCCCGCTCGATGTTCTGGCGGATCCACCAGGTGGCGTAGGTGGAGAAGCGGAAGCCGCGCTCCGGGTCGTACTTGTCGAGGGCGTGGATCAGGCCGAGGTTGCCCTCCTCGACCAGGTCGAGCAGGGGCAGGCCGCGGTTGAGGTAGCGCTTGGCGATGTTCACCACCAGGCGCAGGTTGTGGCGGATCATCTTCTGCCGCGCCGCCTGGTCGCCGCGCCGGGCGCGGCGCGAATATTCGAATTCCTCCTCCGCCGTCAGCAGCGGGCTGGCGCCGATCTCCTTCAGGTAGATCTGGGTGGCGTCGTTGAGGAACTCCGGCTCGGCCGCCGCCGGCGGCCGCGCGAACGCCGGATCGTCGGCTTCCGTGTCCCCTTCCATGATGCCCGGCCCCGGTTACCTCGGCGGCAGCAGCTTGAGCGGATCGAGCGGCTTGCCCTGCCGGCGGATCTCGAAGTGCAGCTTCGGCTGGTCGCTGTCGCTGCTGCCCAGCTCGGCGATCTTCTGCCCGCGCGCCACCTGCTGGCCTTCCTTCGCCAGCAGCCTGCTGTTGTGCGCATACACGCTCGACAGGCCGTTGGCATGCTGGATGATGAGCAGGTTGCCATAGCCGCGGATGCCGCTGCCGGCGTAAGTGACCTTGCCGGCCTCGGCGGCGAGCACCGGATCGCCGGTCCTGCCCTCGATGTCGATGCCCTTGTTGCCGCCTTCCTCGAAGGCGGCCAGCAGCCTGCCGACGCTCGGCCAGGCCCAGGCGTCGTCCTGTGCGCCGCCGGCTTCGACCGGCTTCACCGGCTGGCTCGGCTGCACCGCCACGGCCGGCGGCTGCGACTCGGCCCGCTCCAGGGCCGCCATCGCCTGTTCCGAATAAGGCTGCTTGCCGCCCTTTGGCTCGCGCTTCAGCCTGTCGCTGTTTTTCGCGGCGACATCGCCGGCCGGCCGCACCTCGACCACCGGCGCGACGACCACCGGACTGGCGATGGCGACGCTCTCGGGCGGCGCGACGCGCAATTCCTGGCCGACGCGGATCCGGTTCGGATTGTCGATGTTGTTCCACGCCGCCACGTCGCGATAGGACTGGCCGTGCTCGAGCGCGATGCTGTAGAGCGTCTCGCCCTTTTTCACGGTGTGAAACTCGCCCGGCCGGGCCGCCGCGGCCGCCGCGGCCGCCGCGGCCGCCGCGCGGCTGAGCCTGCTGCGCCGAGCCGGCGCCGACGTCATCGAGCTCGACACGGAGAGCGACTGGCTGGGCACGATCATCCAACACGTCCGCCGGCGGCGGGTGCAGGCGGTCAACACGGCGGTCCGGCGGTGATCGACGAGTTCCTCCACCCCGAGCGCCTGGTCCTGCTCGGCCTCGTCGTACTGTTCGCCGCCGCCTACGTCGGCGTGCTGCGCTGGCGGC
>CAUJIV010000121.1 GCA_963205435.1 Pseudomonadota bacterium | reverse complement strand
GGGCCCGCGAGACTTCCAGCGCCAGGTTGTCGAGGAAGGGCCGCAGCAGGTCGTTTTCGTAATTCTCCGGCAGGTTGCCGGAGCGCTTCGCCATCTCCGCCTCCTCGTGGCTCATGCCGTACTGGCGCATGATGTCCTGGGTCAGCTGGGCGCCGCCAAAGGCCTGCTCGCGCACATACACCGGCTGGTCGTTGCGCAGGATCGTCACGTTCATGACGTTGGCGCCGATGTCGACGAGGGCGATCGTCTGGTTCCTGCCGCCGCCGGAAAACTGGCTCTCGACCAGTTCGAAGGCCGATTGCGCCGCATAGGATTCGACGTCCATGACCAGGGGCTTCAGGCCGGCCGCCTCGGCCACGGCGACGCGATCCTCGACCTTTTCCTTGCGCGAGGCGGCGATCAGCACCTCCACCTCTTCCGGACTGCTCGGCGCGGGTCCGACCACCTGGAAATCGAGATTCACCTCGTCCAGCGCGAACGGGATGTACTGATTGGCCTCGGATTCGACCTGCAGCTCGAGTTCGCGCTCGCGCTGGCCGGCCGGCACGATGATCTTCTTGGTGATCACCGACGCCGCCGGCAGGGCCAGGGCGACATAGCGGGTCGAGGTTCCCATGCGCTTCCAGGCCCGCCGAACCGCATCGGCCACCTCCTCGAGCTTGGCGATGTTGCCATCGACCACGGCGTCGCGCGGCAGGGTCTCGATCGCATAACGCTCGATCCGATAGCTTCCCTTGGCGGCCTCGGCCAGCTCGACCATCTTCACCGATGACGAACTGATGTCCAGCCCGATCAGGGGGCGCGCTTTCGGATTGAATATCGAAAGATCTATCTGCAAGGAAAATCCTTTTGAATTTTCGTTAGTTATGCGCAATACAGATAATTTACATTAAATGCTAGCAACAACTATGATCGGTGTAAAGTCTTTTTTCCCTCGCAGTGTCGTTTTTGTCCAACAGCCGCAATTCGTCTCGCTTTATTGATATAACTATCTGATATCAATGTTGATTTTCTGAAGAGCTGCCACTTTCCCGCTGCCTGTCGCCGGCGAATTTCGACGGGGGAGCATCCGGGGGCATCGCTTATAATTGCGCACCCGCCACATTTTCCCGACTTCCCCGCTTGCCTCGTTCCCTGCGCTGGATCGCCTATCCCACCCTGCTCCTTGCCGGCCTCGCGCTGATCGGCACGGCCCTGCTCGCCATCATCGTCGTCCTTGCCTATCCGAAGTTGCCCTCCCTCGAGGCGCTGACCGACTACCAGCCGAAAATTCCCTTGCGCATCTATACGGCCGACGGTTATCTGATCGGCGAGTTCGGCGAGGAACGGCGCGCCCTGGTCCGCATCGAGGAGGTGCCCGCGGTGATGAAGCAGGCCATCCTGGCCGCCGAGGACGAGCGCTTCTACCAGCATCCCGGCGTGGATACCCTGGGCGTGCTGCGCGCCGCCTATGCCAATTTCACCGGCGGCGGCAAGCGCCAGGGCGCCAGCACCATCACCATGCAGGTGGCCCGCAACTTCTTCCTGACCAGCGAAAAGACCTTCTCGCGCAAGGTGTACGAGGCGCTGCTCGCCTTCAAGATCGAGAGCAACCTGTCGAAGGACGAGATTTTCGGCATCTACATCAACCAGATCTACCTGGGCCAGCGCGCCTACGGCTTCGCCGCCGCCTCGCAGATCTATTACGGCAAGCCGCTGCAGGACATCGATCTGGCCGAGGCCGCCATGCTGGCGGGCCTGCCGAAAGCGCCCTCCAGCTTCAACCCCGTCGCCAATCCGAAGCGCGCCAAGCAGCGCCAGCTCTACGTGCTGCGCCGCATGCACGATCTCGGGTTCATCGACGAGCGGCAGCTGGCCGCGGCGCAGAAGCAGAGCCTGCACATCAAGCGCGACCTCAACGAGTTCGCGGTGCGCGCCGACCACGTCGCCGAGATGGCGCGGCAGATGGCCTACGAACGCTTCCGCGAGGAGGCCTACACGCGCGGCCTGCGCGTCATCACCACCCTCCTGAAGGCCGACCAGGAGGCCGCCTACGCCAGCCTCAGGCGCGGCGTGCTCGATTACGACAGAAGGCACGGCTATCGCGGCGCCAGGGGCTACGTCGACCTGGCCGGCCTGTCGGGCAACGCCCTGGACGAAGCCCTCGAGGAAGCGCTGCAGGACGAGCCGGATTCCGGCGACATCCAGGCCGCGGTGGTCCTCGAGGCCGGGCCGAAGCAGGTCAGCGCCTACGGCCGCGGCGGCGAGACCGTGCGGGTCTCCGGCGAAGGACTGAAGTTCGCCCAGCGCATGCTCGACGAGAAGGCGCCCGCCAACCGGCGGCTGCGCCGCGGCGCCCTGATTCACGTGCAAAGGGACGACAAGGGCAACTGGCAGATCGCGCAGCTGCCGGAGGTCGAGGCGGCATTCGTCTCGGCCGATCCGTCGGATGGCGCCATCCACGCGCTGGTCGGCGGCTTCGACTTCAACCGCAACAAGTTCAACCATGTCACGCAGGCCTGGCGCCAGCCGGGCTCGAGCTTCAAGCCCTTCATCTATTCGGCCGCCCTGGAAAAGGGCTTCACGCCGGCCAGCGTCATCCAGGACGAGCCGCTGGTCGTCTCCGCCGCGGAAACCGGTAGCCAGGCGTGGGAGCCGCGGAACTACGACGGCAAGTACGAGGGCCCGATGAGCATGCGCATGGGCCTCGCCAAGTCGAAGAACCTGGTGTCGATCCGCATCCTCAGGTCGATCGGCACGCAATACGCCCAGGATTACGTCGCCCGCTTCGGCTTCGATGCCGACAGGCACCCGCCCTACCTGACCATGGCGCTGGGCGCCGGCAGCGTCACGCCGTGGCAGCAGCTGACCGGCTATGCCGTCTTCGCCAACGGCGGCTATCGCATCCGGCCCTATGTCGTCAGGCAGATTCTCGACGACAAGGGCGCGGTGCTGGCGCAGGCCGAGCCGGTCGCGGCCGGCGACGAGACCCTGCGCGTCATCGACCCGCGCAACGCCTATCTCATGGACAGCATGCTGCGCGACGTCGTGCGCCGCGGCACCGCCACCCGCGCCCTGCAGTTGAAGCGCGGCGACCTGGCCGGCAAGACGGGCACCACCAACGACTTCGTCGACGCCTGGTTCTGCGGCTATCAGCGCACCCTGGTCGGCATCGCCTGGATCGGCTTCGACCAGCCGCGCAAGCTGGGCAACGGCGAGACGGGCGGTTTCGCCGCCCTGCCGATCTGGATCGGCTACATGGGCAGGGCGCTGGCCGGCGTGCCCGAGTCATCCATGCCGGTGCCACCCGGCCTGGTCCCGGTGACGGTGCCGGAAGACGGCATCGCCGGCAGGCCCGGGCGGGAGACCGAGCTGATCTACCGGGAAAACCTGCCGCCGCCGGAGAGCGAAGGTGACGATCCGCTGGAACGCCTGACGCGGCCGCCGGCCGGCCAGCCGGGCTGATCAGGCCAGCTCGACCCTCGCGCCGGCCTGGGCCGACGCCAGCCGGCTCAGGACCTCGAACAGTTCGGCGCCGTCGCGCGTGCCGATCCAGCGGCCGCCCTCGGGACGAAAATGGAAGCCGCCGGAGCGCGCCGCCACCCAGATCTCGCGCGCGGCGGCATGGCGATTGACGACGATCTTGCTGCCGTCGGCAAAGGCAATCTCCAGCACGCCGCCGGGCTGCAGCTCGTAATCCAGCTCCGCCTCGCAGCCGTCGAGCGCCTGCTCCAGCCTCGCCAGGGCGGACTCCGCCAGCGCGTTGAATTCGGTTTCGTCCATCATGTCCCTTCTGCTAACATCGCGGTTTTGCCGGGCATCATGAGAATCCTCGGAGTCCTGCTCGCCGTGCTGCTTCTGGGCGCCTGCGGTACCCGGACCGCGCTCACCCTGCCGCCCCGGCTGGCACCCGCCGGCGCCGGACAGGCAGCGCCGCACGGGCCGCTCGCCGATGATAGCAAAGCCGGCCCGCGGAAAGCGCCATGAGCCCCTTCTCCCGTCGCGACGGCCTGCTGCATGCCGAAGGCGTGCCGCTGACGCAGGTCGCCGCCGCGCACGGCACCCCCTGCTACGTCTATTCGCGCGCCGCCCTGCTCGAGCGCCTGGCGGAATTCCGCCAGGCGCTGGCCGGGCGCGACGCGCTGGTCTGCTATGCCGTCAAGGCCAACTCGAATCTCGCCATCCTCGACCAGTTCGCCCGTGCCGGCTGCGGCTTCGACATCGTCTCAGGCGGAGAGCTGCTGCGGGTCATCGCCGCCGGCGGCGATCCGGCCCGCGTGGTGTTCTCCGGCGTCGGCAAGACCGCCGACGAGATGCGCCTGGCCCTCGAGCGCGGCATCCTCTGCTTCAACGTCGAATCCGCGGCTGAGCTCGAGCGGCTCGACGCCGTCGCCGGCCGGCTCGGCCGGCGCGCGCCGGTGGCGCTGCGCGTCAACCCCGATGTCGACGCGAAAACCCACCCTTACATTTCCACCGGGCTGCGCGGCAACAAGTTCGGCGTCGCCGTCGACGCGGCGCTGGCGCTCTACCGCCGCGCCCGAGAACTGCCGCACATCGAGATCGCCGGCATCGCCTGTCACATCGGCTCCCAGCTGCTCGATCCGGCGCCGGCAGCCGAGGCGGCGCGGAAGATCCTGGCGCTGGCCGACCGGCTCGCCGCCGAAGGCATCGTCCTGCGCCACATCGATCTCGGCGGCGGCATCGGCATTCGCTACCGCGACGAGACGCCGCCGGCCATCGCCGACTATCTGGCGCCGATCCTCTCCCTGCTGGCGGGGCGCAAGGAAAGGATCCTGTTCGAGCCGGGCCGGGCGCTGGTCGGCAACGCGGGCCTCCTGCTGACACGGATCGAGTACCTCAAGCAGGGCGAGGAGAAGAACTTCGCCGTGGTCGACGCCGCCATGAACGACCTGCTGCGGCCGGCGCTCTACGACGCCTGGCACGAGATCCTGCCCGTGCAGGTGGCGGAAGGCGACGGCGTCCTCTATCAGGTCGTCGGTCCCGTGTGCGAGTCGGGCGACTTCCTCGGCAAGGACCGCCGCCTGGCGGTGCGCGCCGGCGACCTGCTGGCGGTGATGTCGGCCGGCGCCTACGGCATGGCGATGAGCTCGAACTACAACTCGCGGCCGCGCGCCGCCGAAGTGCTCGTCGACGGCGAGCGCATGCACCTGGCGCGGCCGCGCGAGGCACTCGACCAGCTTTTCGCGAGCGAATCCCCGCTGCCCCGGGCGTGACGAGACCGGGATGAGCAAGCCGCGCGCGATCCTGCTGGCCGTTGCCGCGCTGCTCGTCG
>CAUJIV010000120.1 GCA_963205435.1 Pseudomonadota bacterium | reverse complement strand
TCCTCGCCGGGCATTCTTGCCTCGTTCGGGCGCATCCTGGCGGCCGACGGCCTGCGTCCGGCCGTGCCGCTCGAAGCCTCGCTGATCGGCCCGCCGCTGATGGTGACGCTGCGGCAGGTGAGCGGCCTCGCCGACGAGGCGAGGCTGGCGCGGCTGGTGGAGGCCTTCAAGCAGGATTACGACAGCGCCGGCTGTCTCGCCACCGAGATGTTTCCCGGCGTCGCCGCAGGGCTGGCGCAACTGGCCGCCGCCGGCGCGCGCCTGTTCATCGTCACCAACAAGCGCATGGTGCCGACGCGAAGGATCCTCGAGGCGCTCGGCCTGGCGCAATGCTTCGCCGGCATCCACACGCGCGACGAGACCGAGCCGCCGGCCGTCTCGAAAGCGGCCGTGACGAAGCGCCTCGTCGCCCACTACGGCATCGACCCGGCGCGCACCTGCTTCGTCGGCGATTCCGACGAGGATGCCGCCGCCGCGCGCGAAAATGGCCTTGCCTTCATCCATGCAAGCTACGGCTACGGCGGTTCTGCCCTCCCGGTCCGCCCGCATGCAGTGCTCGAACGCTTCGCGGAACTGCCCAGCCTCCTCGGCCGGCTGCTTGCGGCGGCTCCCTGAAGCGAGAACGCGCCTACCAGCCGTCCAGCGGCAGGTAGGCGACGGGAACAGCCGACTCGCGATCGACGAACGCCACCCAGTCGTCGCGCCGCTTCGACACCAGCGGCAGGAAACCGAGCCGATCCTCGGCCAAGCCTGCCTGCCGCACCGCCGCATCGATGTCGGCCTGCCGAGAGGGATGCTTTCGCCTGAGGGTAGACAGCGGCTGGATCGCCCGTACCACGTCCTGGCGTTGCACATCGTATTCGACCCAGCGTTCCGGACGAAAGGCGGGGGGCACGCCGCCCAGCGACAGCTTGATGCTCTCCGGGAAATCGGCGTCGTCCGGCCGCGCCAGCCGGGCGCCGATCAGCCGCGGTCCACCCAGGCCCGGTCGCCGCAGCGCTTCGGGCGCCCGGGCCAGGTTTTCCGTCTCGATATCGGGCGCACAGACCACCCGGAAGCGGTTGCCCTCGAAAGCGAGAAAGACCGGACGGGCCTGGGCCGCGGCAGCCACGCCATAGACCAGCGCCGCGAGCTGGATCAGCACGACAATGCCGATGTCGCGCAGCAACTCGGCCCGCGGTTTGCGCCGGTCGTAGACGATCAGGGTCAGCAGCGGCCCGCAGACGACGTCGACACCGACGATAAGCAGGAACAGCCCGCGCCCTCCCGCCAGTTCGCCATAGGGGAAGGGATACCACAGGCCGAACACCAGAAAGGCGCAGCCGATGGCCGCTGCTGCGCTGGCGGCCAGATGCTTGAGCGCGGTTGGTGCGGCGACGCGCAGGCGCAGGACGATGGTCATGTGCGAATCCGGCTTACGGCCCGGCATACGCCTATCCCGCCGCACAAAAAGAAAGAGCGCCGAAGCGCTCTTTCCCGGTTGCGGAAGCAGCTTACTTGCACTCGGCCGGCGCGAAGCGGGCTGGCAGGGAGCCCGCCGCAAATCCGGCAAAGCCGTTGGCAACGGCGCCCGTTGCCCCGCAACGCCAAGCCACGGACTCGGCCGGCGGCGTAAAGGTGGCGGTGCCCACCGGCAGTGCGGTACCGATCGGCGCATTCGGCGTCAGAATAAGCGTGCCGCCACCGGCCGCGGCGGTCGTCGTGATGGTAATCGCGCCCGTGTCCGCAGCGATCGCGAGGCTCGTCACGTTGCGCGTCGCGCTCGGCGCGGTATATCCCAAGGCGTAGCCAGCCGCATCGGCCCCCGGGTTGCCGGAGGACAGGACGTCCTGCACATTGACTTTGGCGGCCGAGGCGGCCACCAGGCCCTCGCTGACGCGGGCGCGGACCGTGTAGTCCTGATAGGCCGGCAGGGCCACCGCCGCCAAGATGCCGATGATCGCCACGACGATCATCAGTTCGATCAGGGTGAAGCCTTTTTGCATCGATTTCATGAAGTTCTCCTTTGCGGTTGGAATAGGGCAGGACTCAAAAAACACCCCGCTCGCCAAGAATGCACGCAATAGCCGTGCCAGACATTACATTTTCACAACTATTTGTTTTTTAACTGCTTAAAACAACCCAGCGAATATCTGAACAATCGCCTGGGCAGGATGTGACACTACGCGTCACTTTTGATGCGGAGCAACGGTCGCTTTTCGACCAACGGAAAACCCCGGAATGCAGGACTCGTCTACCTCGTCGATTTGCTCCGGATCGAGAAACCGCGCCGCGTACTTAAGATAGACTTTCTGTCGCACGAAGACGTCGAAGAGATCCGGGTCGATGTGGCCGTTGAGCCTGAAGTTGCCGAGGATCTTCAGCGACTCGGACAGGGTCTTGCCGGGCTTGTAGGGGCGATCGCGGGCGGTGAGCGCCTCGAAGATGTCGGCGATGCCCATGACGCGGGCCTGCACGCTCATCTGCTCGCGGGTGAGCCCCTTCGGGTAGCCCTTGCCGTCCATGCG
>CAUJIV010000119.1 GCA_963205435.1 Pseudomonadota bacterium | reverse complement strand
CCGAGATGGTGATGCCGGGCGACAACGTGACGATCACGGTGAAGCTGATCGCGCCGATCGCCATGGAGGACGGCCTGCGCTTCGCCATCCGCGAGGGCGGCCGCACCGTCGGCGCCGGCGTCGTCGCCAAGGTGATCGAATAGCGCGAACGGAGGGGCGCCCGAAGCGGCGCCCTCAGTCTCTGCTGCAGGGGCATAGCTCAATTGGCAGAGCGTCGGTCTCCAAAACCGAAGGTTGGGGGTTCGAGACCCTCTGCCCCTGCCAACAGAACCTAATGCAAAAGTGATGGCCGACAAAATCAAGTTCACGCTGGCGTTGTTGCTGGTGGCCGCGGGCGTGGCGGGCTTCTACCTGCTCGGCGAATCGGCGCTGATCCTGCGCATCCTCTCCGTGCTGGCCGGCGTTGCAGCGGGGTCGGCGGTGGCTTGGTTTACCGGGCCGGGACAGCGGTTTTTCGGCTTCAGCCGGGAGTCGTGGGCGGAGACGAAGAAGGTGGCCTGGCCGACGCGCAAGGAAACCGTGCAGACCACCGGCGTCGTCTTCGCCTTCGTCGTCGCCATGGCGCTGTTCCTGTGGCTGACGGACAAGAGCCTCGAGTGGGTTCTCTACGACCTAATCCTGGGGTGGAAAAAATCATGACCAAGCGCTGGTACGTCGTGCATGCCTATTCGGGCTTCGAGAAGTCCGTCCAGCGCGCCCTGGCCGATCGCATCAGGCGCGCCGGCATGGAGGACAGGTTCGGCCAGATCCTGGTACCGGTCGAGGAAGTGGTCGAGATGAAGTCCGGCCAGAAGAACATTTCCGAGCGCAAGTTTTTCCCCGGCTACGTGCTGGTGGAAATGGAGATGAACGACGACACCTGGCACCTGGTGAAGAACACGTCCAAGGTGACCGGCTTCGTCGGCGGCACGGCGACCAAGCCGACGCCGATCTCCGACAAGGAAGTCGCCAAGATCATGCAGCAGATGCAGGAGGGCGTCGAAAAGCCGAAGCCCAAGGTGCTCTACGACATTGGCGAGATGGTGCGGGTCAAGGAAGGCCCTTTCACGGATTTCAACGGCACCGTCGAGGACATCAACTACGAGAAGAGCAAGCTGCGCGTCGCCGTGACCATTTTCGGCCGCTCGACGCCGGTCGAGCTGGAGTTCTCGCAGGTCGAGAAGGCCTAGGGCGCGCCCTGGGCGGCGACACGGGCATCCGGTCCCGTCAAAACCGGAAGAGGAGCGCAAGTAAGGCAACCGAACGCGCGTCATCACTCACCTGACAGGAGCCATCATGGCCAAGAAGATCATCGGTTTCATCAAGCTGCAAGTGCCGGCCGGCAAGGCAAATCCCTCGCCGCCGATCGGCCCGGCGCTGGGCCAGCGCGGCCTCAACATCATGGAGTTCTGCAAGGCCTTCAATGCCCAGACCCAGGGCATGGAGCCGGGCCTGCCGATCCCCGTGGTGATCACCGCCTACGCGGACAAGAGCTTCACCTTCATCATGAAGACGCCGCCCGCCACGGTGCTCATCAAGAAGGCGGCGAGGATCGAGAAGGGATCGGCCAAGCCGCACACCGACAAGGTGGGCAAGCTGAGCCGCGCCCAGGTCGAGGAGATCGCCAACGCCAAGATGAAGGATCTCACCGCCGCCGACCTGGAAAGCGCCATGCGCACCATCGCCGGCAGCGCCCGCAGCATGGGCGTCACCGTGGAGGGCCTCTGACATGGCCCGCATCTCGAAGCGAACCGCCGCCCTGCGCGGCAAGGTGGACCGCAACAAGGCCTATCCGCTTGCCGAGGCGCTCGGCCTCGTCAAGGAGTGCGCCACCGCCAAGTTCGACGAAGCCGTCGATGTCGCGGTGAATCTCGGCGTCGATGCCCGCAAGTCCGACCAGCTGGTGCGCGGCTCGGTCGTGCTGCCGGCGGGCACCGGCAAGAAGGTCCGTGTCGCCGTCTTCGCCCAGGGCGACAAGGCCCAGGCCGCCCGGGACGCGGGCGCGGAAATCGTCGGCTTCGATGACCTGGCCGCCCAGGTCAAGGAAGGCAAGATGGATTTCGACGTCGTCATCGCCACGCCGGATGCCATGAAGGTGGTCGGTGCGCTCGGCCAGATCCTCGGTCCGCGCGGCCTCATGCCGAACCCGAAGGTCGGCACCGTGACCATGGATGTCGCCGGCGCCGTCAGGAACGCCAAGGCGGGCCAGGTGCAGTACCGCACCGACAAGGCCGGCATCGTCCAGTGCACCATCGGCCGCGCCTCGTTTTCCGTCGAGCAGCTGCAGCAGAACCTGGCGGCGCTGATCGATGCGCTGAACAAGGCCAAGCCGGCCGCCAGCAAGGGCCAGTACCTGAAGAAAATTTCCGTTTCCAGCACCATGGGAGCGGGTGTTCGCGTCGACCAGGCCAGCCTGTCGGCGCCGCAATAGGAAACATTCTCCCAGCGAGGAGAAGGGCTTTGGGACGCCGGGAAGGCATGCATGCCTCCCCGGCGGATCGTCAAAGACCGCAGGTGTCCGAGGGTGCTTCGCGGCCCGGAGACTTAAGCGCCAGGCGGCCTGCGCAGACGGTGTGCCCAGACAGGATTCTTGCCCGTCGCGTCCGCGCGGCGGGCCGTGCTCCTGATCCAGGTCACCGTGGGAGCGGTGAAGAGGGTTTCGCCGCAAGTTGACTTGAAAGGAGAAAGGACCGCATGGGTCTCAATCTTGAAGGCAAGAAGGCCGTCGTCGCCGAGGTGTCGGCGCAGGTGGCGAACGCCCAGACCATCGTCGTCGCCGAGTATCGCGGCATCGAGGTGGGCGACCTCACCCAGTTGCGCGCCAGGGCGCGGCAGTCCGGCGTCTATCTGCGCGTGCTGCGCAACACCCTGGCACGCCGCGCGCTCGAGGGCAGCCCGTTTTCGGTGCTGGCCGGCCAACTGAGCGGCCCGCTGATCTACGGCATCTCCGCCGATCCCGTCGCCGCGGCGAAAGTGCTCAATGACTTCGCCAAGGGCAACGAGAAGCTGGTGCTCAAGGCGGGCGCCTATGCCGGCAAGGCGCTGGACAAGGCGGCCGTGCAGGCCTTGGCCTCGATCCCGGGCCGCGAGGAACTGCTCGCCCGGCTGCTCGGCGTCATGCAGGCGCCGGTCGCCGGCTTTGCCATCGCGCTTGGCGCACTGGCGCGGCAGCGCGAAGCGGCCGCGGCCTGAACCATCCAATCCAATTCGAACCTGGAGCAATTGAACATGGCTATCAGCAAGGAAGAAATCCTCGAAGCAGTCGGCAGCATGACGGTGATGGACCTCAACGACCTGGTCAAGGCGTTCGAGGAGAAGTTCGGCGTTTCCGCCGCGGCGATGGCCGTCGCCGCGCCCGGCGCCGGCGGCGGCGCGGCCGCCGCGGCAGCGGAGGAGAAGACCGAGTTCTCCGTGATCCTTGCCGCCGCCGGCGACAAGAAGGTCGAGGTGATCAAGGTGGTCCGCGCGATCACCGGCCTTGGCCTGAAGGAGGCCAAGGACCTGGTCGACGGCGCGCCGAAGCCGGTCAAGGAGGGCATCCCGCAGGCCGAGGCAGAAACGATCAGGAAGCAGCTCGAAGACGCCGGCGCGAAAGTCGAGGTCAAGTAAGGCGGTGCGGCAGGCGCGCCGGCAGCCTTGCGCCGCCGGCGTCTTGCCGTTGCAGGAACTGCCAGTTTCCAGCGGCCTGGAAGCGGGCGTGGCCCGCGCGGCCGCGACGGGCAGGAAGCGTTGATATCTCACCCCGGGAGCCGATATGACGTACTCCTATACGGAGAAGAAGCGGATTCGCAAGAGCTTCGCCAAGCGCGCAAGCGTGCTCGATGTGCCCTTTCTGCTGGCGACCCAGCTGGAGTCCTATCTGGCGTTCCTGCAGACGGACATCCCGCCGGCGGATCGCCGCAACCAGGGCCTGCAGGCGGCGTTCTCCTCGATCTTCCCGATCTCCAGCCACAGCGGCAACGCGCGTCTGGAATTCGTCTACTACTCGCTCGGCGAGCCGCAATTCGACGTCAAGGAGTGCCAGCAGCGCGGCCTCACTTTCGCCAGTCCGCTGCGCGCCGGCGTGCGCCTGATCATCATGGACCGCGAGGCGGCGAAGGAGACCGTCAAGGAAGTGAAGGAGCAGGAGGTCTACATGGGCGAAATCCCGCTCATGACGACGACCGGCTCCTTCGTCATCAACGGCACCGAGCGCGTCATCGTCTCCCAGCTGCACCGCTCGCCGGGCGTGTTCTTCGAGCATGACCGCGGCAAGACCCATTCCTCCGGCAAGCTGCTGTTCTCGGCGCGCATCATCCCCTACCGCGGCTCGTGGCTCGACTTCGAGTTCGACCCGAAGGACTTCCTCTATTTCCGTGTCGACCGGCGCCGCAAGATGCCGGTGACGATCCTGCTGAAGGCGATCGGCCTGACGCCCGAGCAGATCCTCGCCACCTTCTTCGAATTCGACAGCTTCCAGCTGTCGAAGAAGGGCACCCAGTTCGAAGTGGTGCCCGAGCGGCTGCGCGGCGAGGTCGCCCGCTTCGACATCGCCGACAAGGCCGGCAAGATCATCGTCTCGAAGGACAAGCGCATCACCGCCCGCCACATCCGCGAGCTGGCAGACGCCGGCATCAGGAAGATCGCCGTGCCGGACGACTTCCTCGTCGGTCGCGTCATCGGGCGCAACATCATCGACGCCGACACCGGCGAGATCCTCGCCAGCGCCAACGAGGAGATGACGGAAAGCCTGCTCGGCAAGCTGCGTGAATCCGGCGTCGGCGAGGTGCACACGCTCTACACCAACGACCTCGACCGCGGCGCCTACATCTCGACGACCCTGCGCAGCGACGAGACGGCCGACCAGATGGCCGCCCGCGTGGCGATCTACCGCATGATGCGCCCGGGCGAGCCGCCGACCGAGGACGCCGTCGAGACGCTGTTTCACGGGCTGTTCTACTCGGAGGAGCGCTACGACCTGTCCGCGGTCGGCCGCATGAAGTTCAACCGCCGCGTCGGTCGCGAGGCCCTCGAAGGCCCGAGCACGCTGTCGAACGAGGACATCATCGACGTCATCCGCATTCTCGTCGAGCTGCGCAACGGCCGCGGCGAGATCGACGACATCGACCACCTCGGCAACCGCCGCGTGCGATCGGTCGGCGAGCTGGCCGAGAACCAGTTCCGCGCCGGGCTGGTGCGCGTCGAGCGCGCGGTCAAGGAGCGGCTGTCGCAGGCCGAGTCGGAAAACCTGATGCCGCATGACCTGATCAACGCCAAGCCGATCTCGGCGGCGATCAAGGAGTTCTTTGGCTCGAGCCAGCTGTCGCAGTTCATGGACCAGACCAACCCGCTGTCGGAAATCACCCACAAGCGGCGCGTCTCGGCTCTCGGCCCGGGCGGCCTCACCCGCGAGCGCGCCGGCTTCGAGGTGCGCGACGTGCATCCGACTCACTACGGCCGCGTCTGCCCGATCGAGACGCCGGAGGGCCCGAACATCGGCCTGATCAACTCGCTCGCTCTCTACGCGCGCACCAACCAGTTCGGCTTCATGGAGACGCCCTACCGCAAGATGGCGGACGGGCGCGTCACCGACCAGATCGAGTACCTGTCGGCGATCGAGGAAGGGCACTACGTCATCGCCCAGGCCAACGCCCAGCTCGACAAGAAGGGCAAGCTGGTCGACGAGCTGGTGTCGTCGCGCCACAAGAGCGAGTTCACGCTGGTCACGCCCGACCAGGTGCAGTACATGGACATCGCGCCGGGACAGGTCGTTTCCGTGGCGGCCTCGCTGATCCCCTTCCTCGAGCACGATGACGCCAACCGCGCGCTGATGGGCGCCAACATGCAGCGCCAGGCGGTGCCCTGCCTGCGCGCCGAGAAGGCGCTCGTCGGCACCGGCATCGAGCGCACGGTGGCGGTCGACTCCGGCACCGCGGTGCAGGCGCTGCGCGGCGGCGTGGTCGACTACATCGACGCCAACCGCATCGTCGTGCGCGTGCACGACGACGAGACCGTGCCAGGCGAGGTCGGCGTCGACATCTACAACCTGATCAAGTCCACCCGCTCCAACCAGAATACCAACATCAACCAGCGCCCCCTGGTCAGGGTCGGCGACGTCATCGCCAAGGGCGACGTCATCGCCGACGGCGCCTCCACCGACATGGGCGAGCTGGCGCTCGGCCAGAACATGCTGGTTGCCTTCATGCCGTGGAACGGCTACAACTTCGAGGACTCGATCCTCATCTCCGAGCGCGTCGTCGCCGACGACCGCTTCACCTCGATCCACATCGAGGAGCTGACGGTAGTGGCGCGCGACACCAAGCTGGGCGCCGAGGAGATCACGCGCGACATCGCCTCGCTCGGCGAGGCGCAGCTGTCGCGGCTCGACGAGTCCGGCATCGTCTATATCGGCGCCGAGGTCGAGGCCGGCGACGTGCTGGTCGGCAAGGTGACGCCGAAGGGCGAGACCCAGCTGACGCCGGAGGAGAAGCTGCTGCGCGCCATCTTCGGCGAGAAGGCCTCGGACGTGAAGGACACCGGCCTGCGCGTGCCCTCGGGCATGTCCGGCACGGTGATCGACGTCCAGGTGTTTACGCGCGAGGGCATCGAACGCGACAAGCGCGCCCAGCAGATCATCGACGACGAGCTGCGCCGCTACAAGACCGACCTCGCCGACCAGATGCGCATCGTCGAGCGCGACACCTTCGCCCGCATCGAGCGCCTGCTGCTTGGCAAGACGGCCAGCAAGGGCCCGAAGAAGCTGGCCAAGGGCAGCAAGATCACCAAGGCCTACCTGGAGTCGCTCGAGCCCTACCACTGGTTCGACATCAGCCTGGCCAACGACGAGGCGGCGCAGCAGCTGGAGAGCCTGCGCGAGAGCATCGAGCAGACGCGGCGCGACTTCGACCAGGCCTTCGAGGCGAAACGGAAGAAGCTCACCCAGGGCGACGAGCTGCCGCCCGGCGTGCAGAAGAAGGTCAAGGAGTACCTCGCCGTCAAGCGCCGCCTGCAGCCCGGCGACAAGATGGCGGGACGTCACGGCAACAAGGGCGTCGTCTCGCGCATCGTGCCGATCGAGGACATGCCGCACATGGCCGACGGTACGACGGTGGACATCGTGCTCAACCCGCTCGGCGTGCCCTCGCGCATGAACATCGGCCAGATCCTGGAGACCCACCTCGGCTGGGCGGCCAAGGGCCTTGGCGAGAAGATCGGCCGGATGCTGAAGCAGCAGGCGGCGGTCGGCGAGCTGCGCCGCTACCTCGACCGCATCTACAACAGCAGCGGCAAGGGCGAGGACATCGGCGCCCTGAGCGACGCGGAGATCGTCGAGCTGGCGGAAAATCTCGTCGGCGGCGTGCCGTTCGCCACGCCGGTGTTCGACGGCGCCCACGAAGCCGAGATCAAGAGCATGCTCGAGCTGGCCGGGCTGCCGCAGACCGGCCAGGCCGAGCTCTTCGACGGCCGCACCGGCGAGCCGTTCGAGCGCCCGGTGACCGTCGGCTACATGCACGTCCTCAAGCTGCACCACCTGGTGGACGACAAGATGCACGCGCGCTCCACCGGCCCCTACAGCCTGGTGACGCAGCAGCCGCTCGGCGGCAAGGCGCAGTTCGGCGGCCAGCGCTTCGGCGAGATGGAGGTGTGGGCGCTGGAGGCCTATGGCGCCTCCTATACGCTGCAGGAAATGCTGACGGTGAAGTCCGACGACGTCTCGGGCCGCACCAAGGTCTATGAAAACATCGTCAAGGGCGAGCACAAGATCGACGCCGGCATGCCGGAATCCTTCAACGTGCTGGTCAAGGAAATCCGCTCGCTGGCGATCGACATCGACCTCGAGCGCTACTGATGCGGCATTGGCGCCGCGCGCCGGTTCTGATTTGAAGTTTCACCCCCGACAGGAGTGAAGGCATGAAAGCGCTACTCGATCTGTTCAAGCAGGTAACCCAGGAGGAGGAGTTCGACGCCATCACCATCGGCCTCGCCTCGCCGGAGAAGATCCGCTCCTGGTCCTATGGCGAGGTGAAGAAGCCGGAGACCATCAATTACCGCACCTTCAAGCCGGAGCGCGACGGCCTGTTCTGCGCCAAGATCTTCGGCCCGGTGAAGGACTACGAGTGCCTCTGCGGCAAGTACAAGCGCCTCAAGCACCGCGGCGTCATCTGCGAGAAGTGCGGCGTCGAGGTGACCCTGTCCAAGGTCCGCCGCGAGCGCATGGGCCACATCGAGCTGGCCTCCCCGGTGGCCCACATCTGGTTCCTCAAGTCCCTGCCGAGCCGCCTCGGCATGGTGCTCGACATGACCCTGCGCGACATCGAGCGGGTGCTCTATTTCGAGGCCTATGTGGTGGTCGATCCGGGCATGACGCCGCTCAGCCGCGGCCAGCTGCTCTCGGAAGACGACTACCTGGCCAAGGTCGAGGAGCACGGCGACGACTTCACCGCCGTGATGGGCGCCGAGGGCATCCGCGAGCTGCTGCGCTCGCTCGACAGCAATCACGAGATCGACGAGCTGCGCAAGGAGCTGGAGACCACCGGGTCGGAGACCAAGATCAAGAAGATCGCCAAGCGGCTCAAGGTGCTCGAGGCGTTCCAGCAGTCGGGCATCAAGCCGGACTGGATGATCCTCGAGGTGCTGCCCGTGCTGCCGCCGGACCTGCGGCCGCTGGTGCCGCTCGACGGCGGCCGCTTCGCCACTTCCGACCTGAACGACCTCTACCGCCGCGTCATCAACCGCAACAACCGCCTGAAGCGGCTGCTCGAGCTGAAGGCGCCCGAGATCATCGTGCGCAACGAGAAGCGCATGCTGCAGGAGGCGGTCGACTCGCTGCTCGACAACGGCCGCCGCGGCAAGGCCATGACCGGGGCCAACAAGCGGCCGCTGAAGTCGCTCGCCGACATGATCAAGGGCAAGGGCGGCCGCTTCCGGCAGAACCTGCTCGGCAAGCGGGTGGACTACTCCGGCCGCTCGGTGATCGTCGTCGGCCCGCAGCTCAAGCTTCATCAGTGCGGCCTGCCGAAGAAGATGGCGCTCGAACTGTTCAAGCCCTTCATCTTCAACAAGCTCGAGTTGCTCGGCATGGCCACCACGATCAAGGCCGCCAAGAAGCTGGTCGAGCAGGAGGTGCCCGAGGTGTGGGACATCCTCGAGGAGGTGATCCGCGAGCATCCGGTGATGCTCAACCGCGCGCCGACGTTGCACCGCCTCGGCATCCAGGCCTTCGAGCCGACGCTGATCGAGGGCAAGGCGATCCAGCTCCACCCCCTCGTCTGCGTCGCCTTCAACGCCGACTTCGACGGCGACCAGATGGCGGTGCACGTGCCGCTGTCGCTGGAGGCGCAGATGGAGGCGCGCACGCTGATGCTGTCCTCCAACAACATCCTGTCGCCGGCCAACGGCGACCCGATCATCGTGCCCTCGCAGGACATCGTGCTCGGGCTGTATTACGCGACGCGGGAGCGCATCAACGCCCGCGGCGAGGGCATGGCTTTCGCCGACATCGCCGAAGTCAAGCGCGCCTACGACTGCGGCAAGGTCGACCTGCACGCGCGCATCCAGGCGCGCATCAGGGAGTTCGAGGTGGCCGAGTCCGGCGAGAAGACCGAGAAGGTCGCCCGTTACGAGACGACGGTCGGCCGCGCCATCCTGTCGGAGATCCTGCCGGCGGGCCTGCCTTTCTCGATCATCAACAAGCCGCTGAAGAAGAAGGAAATATCGCGCCTGATCAATGCCTGCTTCAGGCGCTGCGGGCTGAAGGAGACGGTGATCTTCGCCGACAAGCTGATGCAGGCCGGCTTCGGCCTGGCCACCCGCGCTGGCATTTCCATCTCGGTCGGCGACATGCTGGTGCCGCCGCAGAAGCAGGAGATCATCTCCGCCGCCGAGCGCGAGGTGAAGGAAATCGAGAAGCAATACACCTCCGGCCTGGTGACGGACGGCGAGCGCTACAACAAGGTGGTGGACATCTGGGGCCGCGCCGGCGACCAGGTGGCCAAGGCCATGATGGAGCAGCTGTCGCACCAGGAAGTCGAGGACGGCAGCGGCCGGACGGTCGCCCAGGAGTCGCTCAATTCGATCTACATGATGGCCGATTCCGGCGCCCGCGGCTCCGCCGCGCAGATCCGCCAGCTGGCCGGCATGCGCGGCCTGATGGCCAAGCCCGACGGCTCGATCATCGAGGTGCCGATCACCACCAACTTCCGCGAAGGCCTCAACGTCCAGCAGTACTTCATTTCGACCCACGGCGCGCGCAAGGGTCTCGCCGACACCGCGCTGAAGACGGCCAACTCGGGCTACCTGACCCGCCGCCTGGTGGACGTCACGCAGGACCTGGTCGTCACCGAGGACGATTGCGGCACCAGCAACGGCTTCGCCATGAAGGCGCTGGTCGAGGGCGGCGAGGTCGTCGAGCCCCTGCGCGAGCGCGTGCTCGGCCGCGTCACGGCGACCGAAGTCATCCACCCGGAAACCCAGGACGTGCTGTTCCCCGCCGGCTACCTGCTCGACGAGGGCGCGGTCGAGCTGATCGAGTCGCTCGGCGTGGACGAGGTGCGCGTGCGCACCCCGCTCAGCTGCGAGACGCGCTACGGCCTGTGCGCCAAGTGCTACGGCCGCGATCTCGGCCGCGGCGCCCTGGTCAACGCCGGCGAGGCGATCGGCGTGATCGCCGCCCAGTCGATCGGCGAGCCGGGCACCCAGCTCACCATGCGCACCTTCCACGTCGGCGGCGCCGCCTCGCGCGCCGCCGCCGCCTCCCAGGTCGAGACCAAGTCCGCCGGCACGGTGCGCTTTACCCAGAACATGCGCTATGTCACCAATCCGAAGGGCGAGAAGGTCGTCATTGCCCGTTCGGCCGAGGTGCTGGTGACCGATGACCATGGTCGCGAGCGCGAGCGCCACAAGGTGCCCTACGGCGCCCTGCTCGCCGTCGATGACGGCAGGCAGATCAAGGCCGGCACCCTGCTGGCCACCTGGGATCCGCACACCCGGCCGATCGTCACCGAGTACGCCGGCACCGTGAAGTTCGAGCACGTCGAAGAGGGCGTCACCGTGACCAAGCAGATCGACGAGGTGACCGGCCTGTCCACCCTCGTCGTCATCGACCCGAAACGCAAGGCCGGCGCCGCCGCCAAGGGCCTGCGCCCGCAGGTCAAGCTGCTGACGCCCGCCGGCGAGGAGGTGAGAATCCACGGCACCGACCACGCGGTGAGCATCACCTTCCAGGTCGGCTCGATCATCACGGTGAAGGACGGCCAGGAAGTCAGCGTCGGCGACATCCTGGCGCGCATCCCGCAGGAGTCGTCGAAGACGCGCGACATCACCGGCGGCCTGCCGCGGGTGGCCGAGCTGTTCGAGGCCCGCTCGCCGAAGGACGCCGGCATGCTGGCCGAGGTGACCGGGACGGTGTCCTTCGGCAAGGACACCAAGGGCAAGCAGCGGCTGGTCATCACCGAGCCCGACGGCACTGCCAACGAGTACCTGATTCCGAAGGACAAGCACGTCATGGCGCACGACGGCCAGGTCGTCAACCGCGGCGAGTTCATCGTCGACGGGCCGGCCGACCCGCACGACATCCTGCGGCTGAAGGGAGTCGAGGAACTGGCCCGCTACATCATCGACGAGGTGCAGGACGTCTATCGGCTGCAGGGCGTCAAGATCAACGACAAGCACATCGAGGTGATCGTGCGCCAGATGCTGCGCCGGGTCGTCATCACCGATCCGGGCGACACCCACTTCATCCGCGAGGAACAGGTCGAGCGGGCCGAGGTCCTCGACGAGAACGACAAGGCCGTCAACCAGGACAAGCGGCCGGCCGAGTACCAGTACATGCTGCTCGGCATCACCAAGGCCTCGCTGTCGACGGATTCGTTCATCTCGGCCGCCTCCTTCCAGGAGACCACCCGCGTGCTGACCGAGGCGGCCATCATGGGCAAGCGCGACGAACTGCGCGGGCTCAAGGAAAACGTCATCGTCGGCCGCCTGATTCCCGCCGGCACCGGACTGGCCTACCACCGCACGCGACGCCTGCAGGCGGTGGGCGAGGACATCGCTCCGGAGCGCGAGCTGGAGATGGCCGAAGGGGTGGAAGGCGCGGAAGGAACCGAAGGGGAGGCCGCGCCCCAGGAGGACATCCAGGCCGGTTGACGCAATGCCGGAAAACTCCTTATAATCCGGCCTCTTTGCGAACGGCGCGGCGAAACCGCGTGCCGCGCAGAGCAGATCATCCGGGGCGGCGCAGCGCAAAACGGCAGCCGCCTCGGTTTTTTGGAAATGAACAAATGCCTACAATCAATCAGTTAGTACGGAAATCGCGCAAGTCGCCGGTCATCCAGAGCAAGGTGCCGGCGCTCGCCAACTGTCCGGCCAAGCGCGGCGTATGCACGCGCGTCTACACGACGACGCCGAAGAAGCCCAACTCGGCCCTGCGCAAGGTCGCCAAGGTGCGCCTGACCAACGGCTTCGAGGTGATTTCCTACATCGGCGGCGAAGGCCACAACCTGCAGGAGCACTCGGTGGTGCTGATCCGCGGCGGCCGCGTCAAGGACCTGCCGGGCGTGCGCTATCACATCGTGCGCGGCAGCCTGGACACGCAGGGGGTCAAGGACCGCAAGCAGTCGCGCTCGAAATACGGCGCCAAGCGGCCGAAGGCGGCCTGAGCGAACCAAGCGGAGTCAAGAAACCATGCCACGACGCAGGGAAGTACCGAAACGCGACGTCCTGCCCGATCCGAAATTCGGCAGCCAGGACGTGGCCAAATTCGTCAATGTGCTGATGATGAGCGGCAAGAAATCCGTCGCCGAGGGCACGGTGTATCGCGCCTTCGACCAGATCAGGAGCAAGTCCGGCAAGGATCCGCTGGAAGTCTTCCTGCAGGCGGTGGGCAACGTCAAGCCGTCGGTCGAGGTGAAGAGCCGCCGCGTCGGCGGCGCCAACTACCAGGTGCCGGTGGAAGTGCGCCCGGTGCGCCGCGCTGCCCTGGCCATGCGCTGGATACGCGAATCGGCGCGCAAGCGCTCGGAGAAGTCCATGGGCGCGCGCCTTGCCGGCGAATTGCTCGAGGCGTCCGAAGGGCGCGGTGGCGCGGTGAAGAAGCGCGAGGAAGTGCACCGCATGGCCGAGGCCAACAAGGCCTTCGCGCATTATCGGTTCTGATGGGCGGCCGGGCATCCCGGCCATCGATTTGCAAGCAATCGTTCGCCACGCTGCCCGCCACGGGCATCCTGGCAGTCCGGTTCAAACGAGGCAGGTTACCAAGTGGCACGCACGACCCCGATCGAACGCTACAGGAACATAGGCATCAGCGCCCATATCGATGCCGGCAAGACCACGACCACCGAACGCGTCCTGTTCTATACCGGCGTGACGCACAAGCTGGGCGAGGTGCATGACGGCGCCGCCACGACGGACTGGATGGAGCAGGAGCGCGAGCGCGGCATCACCATCACCTCATCGGCGGTGACCTGCTTCTGGAAGGGCATGGACCTGTCCATGCCGCAGCATCGCATCAACATCATCGACACGCCGGGCCACGTCGACTTCACCATCGAGGTCGAGCGCTCGATGCGCGTGCTCGACGGCGCCTGCATGGTGTATTGCGCGGTGGGCGGCGTGCAGCCGCAGTCGGAGACCGTCTGGCGCCAGGCCAACAAGCACAAGGTGCCGCGCCTCGCCTTCGTCAACAAGATGGACCGCACCGGCGCCAACTTCTTCAAGGTGCACGACCAGATGCGCGAGCGCCTGCAGGCCAACCCGATCCCCGTCGTCATCCCGATTGGCGCCGAAGACCATTTCGAGGGCGTCGTCGACCTGGTCAGGATGAAGGCCATCGTCTGGGACGAGGCCTCGCAGGGCATGAAATTCGAGCTGCGCGACATTCCGGCGGCGCTCGAGGCGCAGGCGCGGGAATGGCGCGAGAAGATGCTCGAGGCGGCGGCCGAGTCGAGCGAGGAGCTGATGGACAAGTACCTCGGCGAGGGCGATCTCTCCGAGGCGGACATCAAGAAGGGGCTGCGCCAGCGCACCATCGCCGGCGAGATCGTGCCGATGCTGTGCGGCTCCGCCTTCAAGAACAAGGGCGTGCAGATGATGCTGGACGCCGTCATCGAGTACCTGCCCTCGCCGATCGACATTCCGCCGGTCCAGGGCGAGCTGGAAAACGGCGCGCCCGGCGAACGCAAGGCGGACGACGCGGCACCCTTCTCCGCGCTGGCCTTCAAGATCATGTCGGATCCCTACGTCGGCCAACTGACCTTCTTCCGCGTCTATTCCGGCGTCATCAACTCGGGCGACACCATCTACAACCCGCTCAAGGGCCGCAAGGAGCGCATGGGCCGCATCCTGCAGATGCACGCCAACCAGCGCGAGGAGATCAAGGAAGTGCGCGCCGGCGACATCGCCGCCGCCGTCGGCCTCAAGGAGGCGACCACCGGCGAGACGCTGTGCGACCCGGCGCACGTCATCACGCTGGAGAAGATGGAGTTCCCCGAGCCGGTGATCCATGTCGCCGTCGAGCCGAAGACCAAGGCCGACCAGGAGAAGATGGGCATCGCCCTCAACCGCCTGGCCCAGGAAGACCCTTCCTTTCGCGTGCGCACCGACGAGGAGTCGGGCCAGACCATCATCTCCGGCATGGGCGAGCTGCACCTGGAGATCCTGGTCGACCGCATGAAGCGCGAGTTCGGCGTGGAAGCCAACGTCGGCGCGCCGCAGGTGGCCTATCGCGAGGCGATCAAGAAGGCGGTCGAGCAGGAGGGCAAGTTCATCAAGCAGTCCGGCGGCCGCGGCCAGTACGGCCATGTCTGGATCAAGCTGGAGCCGAACGAGCCGGGCAAGGGCTACGAGTTCGTCGACGCCATCAAGGGCGGCACCGTGCCGCGCGAATACATCCCGGCGGTGGACAAGGGCCTGCAGGACACCCTGCCCAACGGCGTGCTGGCAGGCTTCCCGGTGGTGGATGTCAAGGTCACGCTGTTCGACGGTTCCTACCACGACGTCGACTCGAACGAAAACGCCTTTAAGATGGCGGCCTCGATCGCCTTCAAGGATGCCATGCGCAAGGCCAACCCGGTGCTGCTCGAGCCGATGATGGCGGTCGAGGTCGAGACGCCAGAAGACTTCATGGGCAACGTCATGGGCGACCTGTCCGGCCGTCGCGGCATGGTCCAGGGCATGGAGGACCTGCCCGGCGGCGCCAAGACGATCCGGGCGGAGGTGCCGCTGGCCGAGATGTTCGGCTACGCCACGCAGCTGCGCTCGCTCACCCAGGGGCGCGCCACCTACACCATGGAGTTCAAGCATTACGCCGAGGCGCCGAAGAACGTCGCCGAGGCGATCATCAACAAGAAGTGACTTGTTAGAGGTAAGACATGGCCAAAGGCAAATTTGAGCGTACCAAGCCGCACGTGAATGTGGGGACGATTGGGCACGTTGATCATGGCAAGACGACGTTGACGGCGGCGATCACGACGGTGCTGTCGAGCAAGTTTGGCGGCGAGGCGCGCGAC
>CAUJIV010000118.1 GCA_963205435.1 Pseudomonadota bacterium | reverse complement strand
ATTACCTGTGCGACGAGGGCGCCGGCTGGCTGCCCGACCTCGACGACCTGCGCGGCAAGATCGGGCCGCAGACGCGCGCCCTCGTGCTGATCAACCCGAACAACCCGACCGGCGCGCTGTATCCGGACGACCTGCTGCGCGAGGTGATCGAGATCGCCCGCCAGCACGAACTGATCGTCTTCGCCGACGAGATCTACGACAAGGTGCTCTACGACGGCGTCGCGCACACTTCGGTCGCCTCGCTCGCCGACGACGTGCTGTTCGTCACCTTCAACGGCCTGTCGAAGAACTACCGCGCCTGCGGCTACCGCGCCGGCTGGATGGTGGTCTCCGGCGAGAAGCGCCATGCGCGCGACTACATCGAAGGCCTCGACATGTTGGCCTCGATGCGGCTGTGCTCCAACGTGCCCGGCCAGTTCGCCATCCAGACGGCGCTCGGCGGCTACCAGAGCATCGCCGAGCTGGTGGCGCCGGAAGGTCGCCTGGCGCGCCAACGCGACCTCGCCTGGGAGCTGCTGACGCAGATCCCGGGCGTGAGCTGCCACAAGCCGAGCGCGGCGCTCTACCTGTTCCCGCGGCTCGACCCGAAGCTGTACCCGATCGCCGACGACCAGCAGTTCATCCTCGACCTGCTGCTCGAGGAGAAAGTGCTGCTGGTGCAGGGCAGCGGCTTCGACTGGCCGCGCCCCGACCATTTCCGCGTCGTCTTCCTGCCCAGCGAGGACGACCTGCGCGAGGCGATCGGCCGCATCGGCAAGTTTCTCGCCGGCTACCGCAAGCGGCACGGCGGATAAAGCCGTTGCGAGTTCCGGCTTGCGAGTCTCGAGTCGGGGCACGCAGTCCGGCGCGGAACTCGAAACCCGAAACCCGAAACCCGAAACCCGAAACTGGAACAGCATGAAACCCATCAACGCCGGCCTGCTCGGCATCGGCACCGTCGGCGGCGGCACCTTCACCGTCCTCGCGCGCAACGCCGAGGAGATCACCCGCCGCGCCGGGCGGCCGATCCGCATTTCCGTCGTCGCCGACAAGAACCTCGAGCTGGCGAAGAAAAACACCGGCGGCGCCTGCCGCCTCACCGACGACGCCTTCGCCGTGACGGCCGACCCGGAGGTCGACATCGTCATCGAGCTGATCGGCGGCTGCGGCGTGGCCAAGGAGCTCGTCCTCGCCGCCATCGCCAACGGCAAGCACGTCGTCACCGCCAACAAGGCGCTGCTGGCCCTACACGGCAACGAGATCTTCGCCGCCGCGCAGAAGCGCGGCGTGATGGTCGCCTTCGAGGCGGCGGTGGCCGGTGGCATCCCCATCATCAAGGCGCTGCGCGAGGGGCTCACTGCCAACCGCATCGAGTGGATCGCCGGCATCATCAACGGCACCACCAACTTCATCCTCTCCGAGATGCGCGACAAGGGCCTGCCCTTCGAGGCGGTGCTCGAGGAGGCGCAGCGGCTCGGCTACGCCGAGGCCGACCCGACCTTCGACATCGAGGGGGTGGACGCCGCGCACAAGCTGACCATCATGTCGGCCATCGCCTTCGGCATCCCGATGCAGTTCGACAAGGCCTACATCGAGGGCATCTCGCGGCTGCAGGCGGCGGACATCCGCTACGCCGAGCAGCTCGGCTATCGCATCAAGCTGCTCGGGCTGACCCGCCTCAAGGCCGAGGGCGTCGAGCTGCGCGTGCATCCGACGCTGATCCCGGCCAGGCGCCTGATCGCCAACGTCGAGGGCGCCATGAACGCCGTGCTGGTCAAGGGCGACGCCGTCGGCAGCACCCTCTACTACGGCAAGGGAGCCGGCGCCGAGCCGACGGCGAGCGCGGTGATCGCCGACCTCGTCGACGTCACGCGCATGCACACGGCCGACCCGGGCAACCGCGTGCCGCATCTGGCCTTCCAGCCCGACGCCGTGCGCGACATCCCGGTGCTGGCGATGGGCGAGGTGGAGACCGCCTACTACCTGCGCATGCGCGTCGAGGACCGCCCCGGCGTGCTGGCCGACATCACGCGCATCCTCGCCGACCAGCAGATCTCCATCGACGCCATGATCCAGCGCGAGCCGGCCGAGGGCGAGGAGCAGGCCGACATCATCATGCTCACCCACCTGACGCGCGAGAAGAACATGGAGGCGGCGCTGCGCCGCATCGAGGCGCTGCCGGTGGTGACGGGCAGCGTGGTGCGGCTGCGGCTGGAAGAGCTGAGCGGATGAAATACCTCTCCACCCGCGGCGGGGCGCCGGCGCGAGAGTTCTGCGACATCCTGCTCGGCGGGCTGGCGCCCGACGGCGGCCTCTACCTCCCAGAGGCCTATCCGCGGGTGAGCCGCGTCGAGCTGGACGCATGGCGCGCGCTGCCCTACGCCGAGCTGGCGCTGGCGGTGCTCTCGAAGTTCATCGGCGACATCCCGCGCGAGGAACTGCGGACGATCGTCGCGCGCACCTACACGGCGCAGGCCTACCGCCACTGCCGGCCGGGCCGCGACGCCGCCGAGATCACGCCGCTCACCACCCTCGAGCCGGGCCTGCACCTGCTGGAGCTGTCGAACGGGCCGACGCTGGCCTTCAAGGACATGGCCATGCAACTGCTCGGCAACCTCTTCGAGCACGTGCTGGAGCAGCGCGGCGAGACGCTCAACATCCTCGGCGCCACCTCGGGCGACACCGGCTCGTCGGCCGAGTACGCCATGCGCGGCAAGCAGCGGCTGAAGGTCTTCATGCTCTCGCCACACGGCCTGATGAGCGAATTCCAGCGCGCGCAGATGTACTCGCTGCCAGACGCCAACATCTTCAACATCGCCGTGCGCGGCATGTTCGACGACTGCCAGGACATCGTCAAGGCGGTCGCCGGCGACGCCGCGTTCAAGGCGCGCCACCGCATCGGCGCGGTGAACTCGATCAACTGGGCGCGCGTCGCCGCCCAGGTGGTGTACTACTTCAAGGGCTATTTCGCCGCCAGCCGCGACAACGGCGAGGAGGTGGCCTTCGCCGTGCCCTCGGGCAACTTCGGCAACATCTGCGCCGGCCACATCGCGCGCATGATGGGCCTGCCGGTGGCGCGGCTGGTGCTGGCCACCAACGAGAACGACGTGCTCGACGAGTTCTTCCGCAGCGGCGTCTATCGGCCGCGCGGCGCCGCCGAGACGCGCGTCACCTCGAGCCCGTCGATGGATATCTCCAAGGCCTCCAATTTCGAGCGCTTCGCCTTCGACCTCGCCGGGCGCGACGCCGCGACGGTGCGCCGCTGGTGGTCGCAGGTTGATGCCGGCGGCGGCTTCGACCTGCGCGGCACGCCCTACCTGGCGCGGCTGGCCGAATACCGCTTCGTCTCCGGCAGCAGCAGTCATGCCGACCGCCTGGCGACGATCCGCGCCGCTTGGCGGGACTACGGCGTATTGATCGACCCGCACACCGCCGACGGCCTCAAGGTGGCGCTGGCCGAGCGCGAGTCGAGCGTGCCGATGGTGGTGCTGGAGACGGCGCAGCCGGTGAAATTCGCCGCGACCATCCGCGAGGCGCTCGGTCGCGAGCCACCGCGGCCGGCGGAACTGGAAGGACTGGAAGCGCTACCGCAGCGGGTCGAGGTGATGGAGGCCGACGCGGCGGCGGTCAAGGCCTACGTCGCCGCCCGCGCCTGAGCGGCCGCGGACTGCGGAAATTCAGAGGTAGATGACGGCCGGGAACACCGTCACGGCCAGCACCAGGATGAGCCACTCCAGGTTGTTCCGCGCCAGGAAGCCGGTGAAGTGCAGGATCAAGACGGTGATGGCAACGACGTAGTAGAGGATGAAGAGCATCCAGCTTTTTCCTTTTGTGTCCTGGTCGCCGCATCGCGGCGTCCGGCTCCGGCAAATTTATACCTGTTTCGACCAGTCAAGGCAAGGCGCGCCGCGACTTATTTTTCGACATGGCGCAGCGACAGGTCGACTGCGCGCACGTCCTTGGTCAGGCTGCCGATCGAGATGCGGTCGACGCCGGTCTCGGCGATGGCCCTGACGCTGGCCAGGTCGACTCCGCCGGAGGCTTCCAGCAGCGCGCGTCCGCCGTTCAGAGCCACGGCCTGTCGCATCAGCCCGACATCCATGTTGTCGAGCAGGACCATGGCGGCGCCGGCGGCGAGGGCCTCCTCGAGCTGGGCCAGGCTTTCCACCTCGATCTGGACGAAGACGCCAGACGGCGCCAGCGCGCGCGCGCGCTCGAGCGCGGCGGCGACACCGCCGGCGGCGAGGATGTGGTTTTCCTTGATCAGGATGCCGTCGTAGAGGCCGAGGCGGTGATTCTCGCCGCCGCCGCAGCGCACGGCGTATTTCTGCGCCAGGCGCAGGCCGGGCAGGGTCTTGCGCGTGTCGACGATGCGCGCCCGGGTGCCGGCGACGGCATCGACGTGGCGGCGGGTGGTCGTCGCCGTGGCGCTGAGCAGCTGGAGGAAGTTGAGGGCGCAGCGCTCGGCGCTGAGCAGGGCGCGGGTGTCGGCGGCGATCTCGCACAGCCGCTGGCCGGCCGCGATGCGCTCGCCGTCGGCGGCCTGCCAGCGGATCCGCGCCCGTGAATCCAGCTTCAGGAAGCAGGCGTCGAACCAGGCCGTGCCGCACAGCACCGCCTCCTCGCGGCTGACGACGGCGCCGCGCGCCGGCTGGCCGGCGGGGACGAGCAGGGCGGTCAGGTCGCCGCTGCCGATGTCCTCGGCGAGGGCGGCGTCGACGTTGCGCGCGATTTCGGCGGCGGGCGGCAGCGGGCGTTCAGGCGGGCGTTCCATAAGGGCGGCGCTCAGGCTATTCTGAGGGCGGATTCTACCCGCCCGGAGGACGGCATGCCCGATCTCGTCAGCATCCTTTCGGTCAGCCTCGGCACGCTGCTGGCCATTCTCGCCGTCCTGGCGCTGGCGGTCTGGTACGTGCAGGACATCACGCAGAAGAAGCACGCCGTCCTGCGCAACTATCCGGTGATCGGCCGCCTGCGCTACTTCTTCGAGCAGCTGGGCGAGTACTTCCGCCAGTATTTCTTCACCGGCGACCGCGACGAGATGCCCTTCAACCGTGCCACCCGCGCCTGGGTCTACCGGCTGGCGAAGAACGAGGGCGGCATCATCGGCTTCGGCTCGACCTACGACCTGCGCGCGCCCGGCGCGCTGGTCTTCGTCAACGCCCCCTTCCCCGTGCTCGAGGAGGAGCAGCTGCCGACGCCGCCGCTCGCCATCGGCGAGGGCTGGTGCGAGCGGCCGTTCACGGCGCGCTCGCTGGTGAACATCAGCGGCATGAGCTACGGCGCCATCTCGAAGCCGGCCGTGCGGGCGCTGTCGCGCGGCGCCGCCGCGGCCGGCTGCTGGCTCGACACCGGCGAGGGCGGCCTGTCTCCCTACCACCTCGAGGGCGGCTGCGACCTGATCATGCAGATCGGCACGGCGAAATACGGCGTGCGCGACGCCGAGGGCCGCCTCAGCCTGGAGAAGCTGCGCGAGCTTGCTGCGCATGAGACGGTGCGCGCCTTCGAGATCAAGCTCTCCCAGGGCGCCAAGCCAGGCAAGGGCGGCGTGCTGCCGGGGGCCAAGGTGACCGCGGAGATCGCCGTCATCCGCGGCATCGCCGCCGGCGTCGACTCGATCAGCCCGAACCGGCACCGCGACATCGCCGACGCCGACGAACTGCTCGACATGCTGGCGCGCGTGCGCGAGGCGACCGGCAAGCCGGTCGGCATCAAGACGGCGATCGGCGGGCGCAGCTTCATGCGCGAGCTGGCCGAGGCGGTGGCGCGGCGCGGCGCCGCGCAGGCGCCCGTCGTCCTCGCCGTCGGCGGCGGCGCAGGCGGGGCCGGCGCGGGGC
>CAUJIV010000117.1 GCA_963205435.1 Pseudomonadota bacterium | reverse complement strand
GCGACGACCTCTCCTTCGAGGCGAGCGAGCCCGGCTACAAGGCGCTGAAGAGCATCCTCGACGGCTCGGTGGCGAGCACGCCGGACAACGTGCTGCTCTACGCCACCTCGAACCGCCGCCACCTGATGCCCGAATTCATGGCGGAGAACCTCGAGGCGCGCCACGTCGGCGGCGAGATCCACCCGGGCGAGACCACCGAGGAGAAGATCTCGCTGTCAGAGCGCTTCGGCCTGTGGCTGTCCTTCTATCCCTTCGACCAGGACGAGTACCTCGCCATCGCCGAGCACTGGCTGCGCCACTACGGCGTGCCGGCGGTGAAGATCGCCGCCGCCCGCGAGGAGGCGCTGCAGTGGGCGCTGATGCGCGGCTCGCGCAGCGGCCGCGTCGCCTGGCAGTTCGCCCGCGACTACGCCGGGCGCGGCGGCGACAGCGGGCGCCGCGCCAGGCGCCGCTAGTTTCCCGCCCGCTTCGTGTTCCGTCCGCGCCTGCCCGCGCCGAAAGCGCCCCGCCCGTGACGCCCTTCATCGAAGTCGCCGCCGCCGTCATCCTGCGGCCCGACGGCCGCTTCCTGCTCGGGCGGCGGCCGCCGGGCACGCCCTACGCCGGTTACTGGGAGTTCCCCGGCGGCAAGATCGAGGCCGGCGAAACCGCGGCGCAGGCGCTGGCGCGCGAGCTGAAGGAGGAGCTCGGCATCGCTATCGGCCGCTGCGCGCCGTGGATCACGCGCGAGTTCGCCTACCCGCACGCCCGCGTGCGGCTGCGCTTCTTCCGCGTCGGCGACTGGCAGGGCGAGGTTCGCGCCCTGCAGCACGACGCCCTCTCCTGGCAGCGCGCGGAAGGCGTCGATGTCGCGCCGATGCTGCCGGCCAACGCCGCGGTGCTGCGCGCGCTGGCCTTGCCCGACTTCTACGCCATCACCCACGCCGCCGTGATCGGCACCGACACGCAGCTGGACAGGCTGGAGCGCGCGCTCGAGGGCGGGCTGCGCCTGCTGCAGATTCGCGAGCCGCTGCTGGCGGTGGAGAGGCGCGAGGCCTTCGCCCGCGAGGCGACGCGGCGGGCGCGCGCCCGCGGCGCCCGCGTGCTGGTGAATGGCGACAGCGCGCTGGCCCGCCACGTCGGCGCCGACGGCGTGCACCTGCCGGCCGCCCAGCTGATGCGGCTCGAGGCGCGGCCCGACCTGCCCCTGGTGGCGGCCTCCTGCCACGGCGCGGCGGAACTGGCGCGCGCCGCGGAACTGGAGCTCGATTTCGCCGTGCTCGGTCCCGTCAAGGAGACGCTCAGCCACCCCGGCGCCGCCGCGCTGGGCTGGCCGCGCACGGCGCAGCTGCTGGAGAACGTTTCCCTGCCGGTGTATGCCCTCGGCGGCCTGGGGCGGCAGGACCTGGCCCAGGCGCGGCAGGCCGGCGCCCATGGCATCGCCGCCATCCGCGCGGCGTGGGACTGAGCGGCGGCAAGCGCCGCCGCTGCGCAGCGCGGCGTTAAGCAGGCGTTCATGTCGCCTGGCCCATCATCGCGGCTGTCCATCCAAGGGGGAGATCCGCATGAAAGCCAGGTCCAGTCTTTGCCTAGTCGTCCCGCTGCTTCTCGCCGCCTGCGCCAGCATCGAACAAGCGGAACCGGAGAAGCTGACATTCCAGCCGCTCACCTACGTCCTGCCCAGGGACAGGAATCTCGCGGGCACGGGACTGGCGGCGCTGCGCTTCGAGCCGCTCCTCGAGGTCGTCCGCCGCGGCTCGTCGTCCGAGCTGCTCAGCCGCAAGGCGACCATCGAGGGCGACGCCATCGTGGTGACGAACCAGAGCTTCATCACCGACCGCAAGGGCAGGTTCGACCAGCCGGGGATCGACCTCGTCAAGCGCGACGAGGTCGGCGTGCAGTACACGCTGCGCTGCGAGCCGAAGGAGGGCGAGGCCGAGGTCCGCCTCGTCTGCGCGCTCGCCGGCAGGAAAACCTTCGATCACACCTCCTTCGGCGTCGGCAGCCGCCATGACGCCAGGCTATTCGCCCCGCAGGACCTCGCCGCCTACCTTAAGGACGCGGTCAGCGTCAGCTACACGTTCGAGCTCGACTCGCCGTGGAACTCGGAGTCGACGCTGGCCAACTTCCATCGACAGTTGAAGGAAGACCCCTCGGAGGAGGACGGCCGGGATCGCATCACCGGAAAGATCTTCAGGGGAACCTACCTGCTGCGGCACCGGGACAGGGACGTGCGCCTCTCCGTCCAGGTCTATCCCTACAAGAACGGCAGCAAGACCATCGCGACCCTGAAACTTCCCGGCATCGCCTCGGGACCGGAAACCGTCGATTTCTCCGCCACGATCAAGGCCGTCAAGGAGGAGATCCGCGCCATCGTCAATTCGTGAGGCCCGGCGGACTTACTGCTCCTCCTCCGCCGGCGGCGCCTTCTCCGACAGGCGATACTCCTCCGCCGCCCAGGCGCCGAGGTCGATGTCGCGGCAGCGCTCCGAGCAGAAGGGACGAAAGCGGCTCTCCGGCAGCCAGCTCACCGGCTTGCCGCAAATCGGGCAGCTGACGACGCGCGGAGCGGAGGGCTGCACCACGGCGCGGCGGGCGCGGCCTAGAGATCAGAACGTAAAGTTGAAGAGGGGCGGAAAGCCAGTACTGGCGCGGTGTTTCGTCTTCATGTTTCCTCCTGGCTACCTGTCTGGCTACCCATTGAACTGGTGTTGCTCATGATTCAGTTCGGTGATTCCCGCTATTTTGCAGGTCGCCGAGGAATTCGGATACTGGCTTGACTCCGCTGACGAGCAAATGATCCCTGGCGCGTGTGCAGGCGACGTAAAGCAGGTGCCGCTCGGTGTTGTAGATCTCTTCCAGATCGGCGTCGTCGGTGACTGCCTCGATGCGGGCCTGCAGCGGGATCACCTCGTCGTCACAGGCCATCACGGCAACAGCGCGAAATTCCAGGCCCTTGGCCAGGTGCATGGTGCCGATAGCCGCCCTGCCACTCACGGTTTCCACATGCTCGTCGAGCACCTTGTAGGCCAGCCTGGCCCGCTCGACAGCGGCGCGTGCGCGATCGAGTTCGGCCTGGGATCTCACGAAAATTCCGATCTCGTGGGGAAGCAACCCATCCTTTTGGAGACCTGCCAGCCATTCGGCAACCTTGGCCACTTCATCATTCGCATTGTCGGAAGCGGCTATCACAGGTACTGGCCCGTTAAATACCGACACTGTGCCGCGCCGGGATTCAACGTTGCCATCGACGTCCGCAAGTTCCGGCCCCAGCAGCCGGTCGGCCTGGCGCCTGATTTGGTGCGAGGTACGATAGTTGATGTGCAGTGTGCGGGAACGGCCGCGCACCTCGACTCCCATTGATTTCCAGGAAAACGGCTGCTGGAAAATGCGTTGCCCAAGGTCCCCCGCGAAGAACAAGCCATTTGGCCGGTCACCGCCAAGTGCGGCGAGAAAGCGCAACTGCTGCACATCCACATCCTGCGCCTCGTCGATCACTGCATGATCGAAGGGCGGTTGCTTGCGCGCCGAGAGTTTCCCCGCCAGACGGTTGAACATCGTCGCGCGGGTAAGGAGACCTTCGTCTTCAAGTCGATGCCAAATAGCCTCAAAAACAGACCACAACGCTGCTCGCTGAGCCTCGGGGAGTCGGGTCTTGCGGCCCAGCCGCCTGACGTCGCGGTAAGCCTCCCAACTGTCGAGCTGCCAGGCGTCCACCACGTCTTCCCACTCGCCCAGCAGAAAATTTTGAGTGACCGTCACGCCGCTGGCTGACGATGCGACATCCGCCAGAAGCGTGCGAATCGAATCGCGTTCCGCAATGCGATGTCGCCCGAAATGCCGTTCGTAGAGACGTGCGCCGATCGCATCGATGGAATGGACTTCGAGCCGTTCGCCCAGCCCCGGCTCACTGCTAATCAGCCGCCGCAGCTTGGTGCGCAGCGAGTGCGCCAATGTGTCTGAAAATGTCGTCAGCAGCACACGGGCATCGGGATTCTTGCGGGCAAGGAATACCGCTCGATGCAGGGCGACAATCGTCTTTCCCGTACCCGCTGAGCCCGACACGCGCGCCGGCCCGTTATAGTCGCACTCCACCAGTTCCCGCTGGGCCGGGTGCAGAAAGACAGTCCATTTCTCCCAGGGGAATTCCAGCGCTCGGGTAAGTTCCTCCACGTTGCTCATCACACGGAATCGGCGCAGTGCATCAGGGTGAGCGAATGGGTCGGCATCAGCCGCAACTCCTGGCATCGGCCGTGGCTGCCCGCCTGTGGCAAGCTCCAGCAGGGCTTCTGCCGCCTCGGCCGGGAGATGGTCGCTCAGTTCCAGCAGACTGTCCTCGTTCGCCTGCTTTACATCCGCCAGCCACTCTGCCGGCACGCCGTAGCTCAGCAGTTTTTCATCAGCGATATGGCCGAACAGCATGGGTTTTGACTGGTATGGTGCCGGACGCGATTCCGATACGTATTGCGGTACCACCACTTCTTCTACACGCTCTCGGACTTCCACGAATTGAGCCGCACCGGTCTTCGGGTGCACCTCCAGCTTGCGCCGCTCCGCCCACTGGTAGGCCTTGTCATGATGATCCGTGTAGCACAGCATCAGGCTGCCGGCTGTCTTGTGTACGATCAGGCGGATATCGCCGCTCACCCGCACCGACCAGAAATTCCTGTCGCGCGCCTTGTCCAGCTTGTGAAAGCTGAGGCCCGGATTGGCGGGATTCACCTGTAAGTCGAAGGCAGTGGTCTTGACGGCTTTCTGCTCATCGCCGGTCAGCCGGGCGAGGCTGTCGGTGAATGTGTCGGCGATGAGGAAGTTCATCGTCAAACAGATGGTCTTAGAAAAGTATTGGGGGGCCGGCGTCGCTAGCAATTAGTGCGGCCAATTCTTTTTGCCTTGCTTTTTGGAGTTCTTGGTCTCCTTCAATCCATGGCCAACCACGAATAACGGCATGGAGGGGCGGTGGTTCATCTGAGGCTACTTCAAGACGTGCATTTCGCACACACAGAGCTTTGAAGAGCGCAACCCCGTAAAGCGAACGACCTCCCGCGGCTGAAACACCTATTTCCCGGAGGTTATCCTTCGGTTCTCTCCCGTGCCGGAAGACTGATGTTTCCTGGTCCTTTGGACTCGGCAGAAATGCCGCAGGTTTTACTATCGTGGTGTTGAACTGGTTGCTTTGCGTGAGGAATCTAACTAGATCCTCATCATCTTTGACGAGCCTAGGTAGCCCTGACGGAAGCATGTGCTTGGCTTACTACGGAAAGAATTTCGGCCAATACTCTCGCGGGAATGTTGTGACCGTCGTAACGAGCCACACCATGACCTTTATCCGAGCCATCTAGCCAAGCGTATGCAAAACGATTGTTGGAGCCAATGCTAAGAGTAAAGAAACGATGTCGTGAATGAATCCAGTCCAAGGATATTGCCCCATCAGGCTCAGGAGCAAATTCGGGCAACGGAATGTCTTCCGGTAAGACTCTGATAAAGTTCTCGGCGTTAAGAAGCGCCAGAGGATTGATAGCGAATGCTCCACTACCATCCCAGTCGGGTTGACTACATTCGTTTGCAAGCAATTTAAGTTGTGAAATGGCTGCAGCCTTAGACCCAAACAGAGCGTGTGATTTCTCAGCATCCCTTATGAGAGCTGAAACAGCGCGAGTTACGCTAGCTGCCTCTTCTGAAATTGCGCTGCCTGGTAAAGCATAGGTGTTCAGAGCAGCATAGCCCAGACAGCAAATTCCTACTGTTGTCGAAACAGGTCTAAGCATTTGTCAGTAAGTGCTCTGCGAAAAATGTTGTTTTTCAAAGCCCTTAATACCAGAATCTTGGATGAAATCCAAGCCCAATCATCGGGTTCCCCTTGTATTGGTGATGTTACTGTATTGTCAAAAATGACAGGAAGCCTGCCGCCATCTAAAGGCTGTGTGGTTAATATGATATTCACCTCGTTGCCAGTCTCAGCCTCTACTGCTGAGTGCTGATTGAGAAAGCTTATGAAAGTAAGCTTATCCTCATCTGGTAGATGTGGTGCAATGTTGAAATAATCATCCAGTTGAACCCGTCCCTCATCCAAAGGTAGGAGAATACGGTTGATGTAGCGCAGGCGAATCAAGCGAATCTGGGCGGGCTTCGCAAGTTCTACATATAAACGCCATGTGCGTTCGATTTCCTGAAGGTAGTCATCCAAACTGGAGTATGGCGCAAGCCGATTAAACGAATAACCTTGAGCTCTAACTTGGACCAGTTGCTTCTCATCATTATTTAAAAACTGATATGCCTGCACTCCATGGCGCACTGACAATTCAACTGGTGCATCAGGTTTCGTCTCTATCAGATGTTCCTGAATAAGCTGAACACGGAACTTGGGGTACTGATCACCAAAAGATTTGCGTGCTGGCGCTTCCAGCGCCGCTAATTGCTGGCCAGGTTGTAGATCACATTCGATATCCAATACCGCTTCAATTATCGGCGGGTTTGGTAAAGTGAATTCAGACTGTTTCATTGCAAAACCAATGGTAGCACTTCCCTAAATCCTGAAAACCTTCATCACCTCATCCCCGAGGTGATTGATGACCTTCACAGCGATTCTCCCTGATTTCGGCTTTTCGAAGGGGCGGGAGGTGTCGCTGTTCAGGGTGGCCCAGGCTTCCTCGTTGATCTCGGCCTTAAGGGTGGTCTTCAGCGCCTTGTAGGGATCGTTGGCGCCGAGGAAGTAGGCGTGGCGGACGAAGAAGCTTTCCTCGTTGTAGTCGGTGTCGATGAACCAGCAGGCGATGCCTTCTGCGCCGTCGCTGCGGACTTCGCCGGTGCTGGGGTCGAAAACATCCACGCCCTTTACCTTGATCTGGATTTGCCCATCGTCCAGATCGATCTTCTCGATGTCTGGCTCGCCGAAGATGACGAAGAGATTGCCCTTGCCGGTGTTCTTGAGGTCTTCGGCCATGTGCAGGTCGGCGTTCATGCGGGCGCGCAGGATGGGGATGCGGCCGAGCTTGTTGAAGTCAGTGGTGCGGGCCTCGAAGTTGAAGGCGCAGGCGATGAGCACGTCGAAGCCGGCGTCGGCGGCCTCGCGGGCGGCTTCGACGAGATCGGGGCGGGAGACAGTGCCGAATTCGGGGCCGATGAAAATGGCGGCGCGCTTCTCTGACACAGCGGTCGCCGTCCCGCCGGGACCGACTTTTCCGTTGGCGGCTCCGCCCTCGACATAACGCCCCTCGGCGCAAACCAGGTCGCCGGGCCAGGGCGTGAGTGCGGTGAAGACGATGCGGTCTTCCTTGTGCGCCTGCTGCACACCGGCGGTGCGCAGGTTTTCCAGGATCATCTGCACGAAGTCGCGCTCGCCGTAGCCGCTGCCAGGTTCGGCAGTTTTCTGCTGGTTGGGATCGATCAACTCGTCGTTTTCATCGACGCCGAGGACGCGATGGGGCGAAAGGCTTTCCACGGTGAAGGGGCCAGCAACGCGGACCCTCTTCCTGTCCTCGTAGGGCTTGTCGTAGAGATATTCGAACTCGGCCTTGGCGGCGATCGATGCGTCGATTTCCTTCTGCCGGGCGATGCGTTCGCGCCACCAGTCGGCATGGAGTTTCTTCGCCACCTCGCTCCACTTCGCCTCGGCTTCGCGCGAGATTTCCCACTCCTGCCATTTTTTGCCTAACGCCTTGTTGAGTTGCTCGCGAAGGGGTTCCAGCCGTTCCTGAAACTTGTCCCATATGACATCAATTTCCGCGTTGTTTGCGATAGATTTCAGCGTTATGTGTGGCACGCGCTCATAGACGAAGCCGTGTCGAATACTGCCGTAGGTGGGTTTGGTAGAGGGCGCGCTGCGGGTAACTTCGGCTTCTTTGATTAGGCCGTCCTTGCTATCGGTCAGCAGATAGTAGGGATAGCGTGCACCCATTACGCGTGCGCGGGCCAGCGCCACCGAAACGCGGGAGGTGTCGATGGTGATCCAGCGGCGACCCCATTGCTCGGCGACATAGGCGGTGGTACCGGAGCCGCAGGTGGGGTCGAGGACGAGGTCGCCGGGGTCGGTAGTCATGAGAACACAGCGTTGCACAGCCTCCGTTGCTGTCTGCACCACATAGATCTTGGGATCGGTTCGACTTTGGACGCCTCCAATGTCAAGCCAGAGATTTGTTCTTGGTGTGGCTGCGAAATCATCAAGGCAGCGTATGTACCTGACTGATGCGCCCTCTTCCACTATTCGCTCTGCTTTTGCGGTACGGATCAAACCTTCAACGGTCGTTTTCCAGTGCAGTCCTTTCGGCGCAGCCCATTCACGCCCTGCGAAAGGAAACAGTTGCTCCGAACTGGATGCGCCTTGCGACGTCAGCTGATCTGATGTCGCAAGGCGTGTCCGTTCATGCGCAGAGTTTCTTAGCGCTTGAATGGACGATATTTCACGATATTTTGTTGCACCTGTCTCACCCGCTTGCTTTACTGTATAGAGATCGCGGTACTTAAGCAGGCCTTTTTTCTTGGCATACCAAACCATGTAGTCGGCAACATTTGAAAGGGTGTCGCCGGAGAACCCTGTGGTCTTTGCGTATGCAATTGTTGAGACAAAGTTGTCCTCCCCAAACACCTCATCCATCACCGCCCTTACCCGGTGCACATTCTCGTCCCCGATCTGCAAAAAGATCGAACCGGAATCAGTCAGCAAATCCCGCGCCACGGTGAGCCGGTCGCGCAGATAGGTAAGGTAGGAGTGGATGCCGTCGCGCCAGGTATCGCGGAAAGCCTTGACCTGCTCCGGCTCGCGGGTGATGTGGGCGGCATTGCCGTCCTTCACGTCGTGGCTGGTGGTGCTCCACTGGAAGTTGGAGTTGAATTTGATTCCATAGGGCGGATCGAAATAGATGCATTGCAGCTTGCCGCGCAGGCCCTCGCGCTCGGCAAGCGAAGCCATCACCTGCAGGCTGTCGCCGAGGATCATGCGGTTCGACCAGTGGCCTTCGTGCTGGTAGAAATCGGTCTTGTCGGCGTCCTCGGGTAGGCCGTTGAAGTCGGCGAACATGTCGACCTGCATGTCGGCATTCTTGTCGCCCGTCTCGCTCCGACGACGCAGGTCGTCGATCAGCACCTTCGGATGCAGCTTTTCCTGGATGTAGATGGGCGGAGCGTGCACGACCAGGTCGGACCAGTCCTGCTGGTCCTTGCCGCGCCAGACGAGCTGCGGGTCGAGATCGCGGTTGCGCCGCTCGTAGGCTACGCGCAAGGGCGACTGCTCTTCCTTGTGCATCACCGACTGGTATTCGGCGGTGGGGATGTTCTTGCGCGTGGCGTCGTCGTGCTTGAGGGCTTCGACGGTGAGTTTGTTTGGTTTTCTGGTGGCCATATCAGCTACCCATTGCCGTATCGAGGCCTACGAAAGACTCGATCATTCTGTTGAACTCGGCCTCGACCTTTTTGGCGAAGTCGTCCTGCATTTCATACACGTCCGTGAACTCGACGAAGGCCCAGCGGCCGTATTGGCCGAGGTTGTTCACGCCGGGCACCCAGTAGGTTTCCATTGTCGCCTTCTTTTCCTTGGCGTCCTCGCGGCGGTAACCCTTGATCTCGACGACCAGGTGCAGCAGGTCGTCTTCGCCCCTGCCGTCATCCACCAGCACGATGAAGTCGGGCAGGTAGGTGCGCGTTTCGGAGGCGTAGCGGTAGGGCACTTCGAGGCCGAGGTTGTGGTTCTTGACGTAGGCCCTGACGCGCGGGTGCGATTCGGCGACACGGCAGAATTCGGCCTCCCAGTCGCTGTCGAGCACGATCCAATTCACGTGGCAGCGGCGGGCGTCGGTTTCCCAGCGGGCGGTTTTCGAGGTGCTGAAATTGACATGCGCCGTGCTTCCGCCGGGGTTGTAGGGGTCGAGCACGGCCTTGATCGGGCGTTTGCCAAGCTCCGCGCGAGTGATGGCAGCGGTGATGCGCTCGCAGGCCATGTCGGCCAGCTCCTGGTACATGAGCTGGGCGGGATAGGTGCCGCCCTTGCAGACAAGACAGGTGTCGAGCCAGTCCTTGGTAATGCGCTTCAACTGGCCGAAGAGATAGAGCCTCGGTTCCTCGCCGGGATCGCGCCATTTGGTATAGAGCAGGCGCTGGGTCAGGTGGAACAGCAGCGTGGAGGGGCGCAGGTCACGGGTATGGGCAAGGCTCAGATCCACCCCCTCGCCGATGATGCCGGCGTTGCGGGTGATCGAGGGGCCGACGAGGTCCGGGGTGAGTTCCAGCACGGAATCGTCGTTGAACTCGGCGACGAGGCGCTCTTCGGGCAGCTCGACGCGATAACCCTGGATGCGGGGGAAACGGATCTCCAGGGCGTCGCGCTCGGGACGCACGGCCTTGACCTGCACGGTCTCGCGCGGCGGCTGCGGCGGCGCAACCACCGGCTTGGCGGTGAAATTGAAGGGGATGCCGAGCACGTCGGCGTACTCGACATCGAACAGTTCCTCGTTGTTGATCTCGTAGGACTGGCGACGCAAGGCGCGGCCGATGACCTGCTCGCAGAGCAGCTGGGTGCCGAAGGCGCGAATGCCGAGGACGTGGGTGACGGTGTTGGCGTCCCAACCCTCCGTGAGCATGGAGACGGAGACCACGCAGCGGATGGATTCGCCCAGCCGGCCCGCCTTCCCTACAGTGTTCATGACCTCGCGCAGCAGGTCCTGGTCGGTGAGGCTGTCGGCGGCTTTCAGGTCGCCGGTGCGTTCGACGACTTCACGGCGGAAGCGCTCGATCTCGTCGGCGGCCATGCTGTGGAAGTTGTCGTCGAGGGCGTCGCCGGATTCGATCTGCTCGCTGTCGATGAGCAGGGTGCGCGGCCGGGCCAGCGGGTTGCCATGCTCGTCGAAATTGCGGAAGAGCGGCAGGCGGCCGTTTTCCAGTGTGGAGCTGCCGTCTTCCTTCTGGCGCTGGAAGCCGGAGATGTAGTCATACACCAGCTTGGACGTGGAGGTGTTGTTGCACACCACGATGAAGCAAGGCGGGACGCGAATCCCGGCCTTCTCCCATAGTTCGTAGGTTTTCTGGTAGTGGCCGTAGAGGGCCTCAAGTGCAGTCTTCAATGGCGTGGGGAGGGCCAGGGGGTCGAGTCCCTCGGCCTTGCCACGGCCCTTCTTCGGCATGTCCTTGCGGATGTGTTCCCACAGGTTGCGGAACATGGGCATCTCGGCGCCGGGAATGTTGTCGGCCACCGGCACACGGGGCAGCTTGACGATGCCGCATTCGATGGCGTCCATGAGCGAGAAGTCGCTCATCGTCCAGGGGAAGAGCGTGCCTTCGGCGTAGCCCGAGCCGCGCAGGAAGAAGGGCGTGGCCGACAGGTCCATCACCCAGGCGACGCCGAGCTTGCGGGCAACGGCCTCGATGCCAGAAATCCACAGGCGGGCGGCTTCGTTGTTTTTCTCGGCTTCCTTTCTGTCGTCGCCCTTGAGGTCATCATCGCCCTCCGGCTTGGGCTTGGCGCGGTAGCAGTGGTGGGCTTCGTCGTTGATGACCATCACGTTCTTCATGCCCATCAGTTCGGGCATGACGCGCTGGAGCATCTGACCCTCACTTTCGAGGGTATTGAGCTCCTCGTTGCCACGCCCTTGCAGAAGCAGGCGGCCGCCCTTGGATAGCTCCATGCGTTCACGCAGCTTGAAGGCGTGGAAGTTGGTGATGACGATCTTGGCGCGCTCGATGTCGCCGATCATGTCGCCAGGAATCAACTCGCGGCTGAGGTAATAGCTGTCCGGATCGTTCGGCTGGAGCACACGCAGGCGGTCGCGGATGGTCAGGCCTGGCGTGACGACAAGGAAGCCGCGGGTGAACTTCTTGCTGTTCGGCCGTCGCACGGCATTGACGGTCTGCCAGGCGATCAGCATGGCCATCACGGTGGTCTTGCCGGCGCCCGTGGCGAGCTTCAGCGCCAGGCGCAGGATGCCGGGATTGGCATCGTTGTTGGCATTGGCCAGGTGCTGCAGGAAGCGCTCGCCGTTCTTGCCGCTCTGCGGCGCCACCTCGGTCAGCCAGATGGCGGTCTCGACGGCCTCGACCTGACAGAAAAATGGCCGGATGCCGCTGAACCGATGGTGCCGCCAGTGCTGGAGCAACCGGGCAGTTTCGGGGGTTACGCGCCAATCGGCCGGATTGGGCAGAGCCCGCCATTTATCCACCTCCTGCCTTACGCCGTTGATGATGGCGGTGTGGGCGTACTGCTGGGCCTGCGAGGACAACTCATTGTCGAACAACAGAGCGTCCTGCTGGGGGGCCGACTTCTGCTTCTTCGGCTTGGGGATCGGGGTGATGAATTCGGCCCGGCGGCGGGACTCGACGATGCGCTGGGTCGGCTGGCCGGAGGCGTCGAGCTCCCAGTGCCGCACCGGATAACGGTAGGGCGAGTTCAGGATGGGCCGCTCGAAAAACCGGTTATTCATCGCGCCGTAGGACGCCCTTATGGGATGGGTTGAGCCGCAAGGTTACAGCAATGACGGGATTCTACAGCGGCAGGGGATTTAGCCAAATAGCATCCCAAGCTTTGACGAAACCTTGCATGGCGAGCAGAAAGTTGCCAGGCAAGCGGGCAGAAAACGGAAGGCGCGCGTACAATCTTCGGAACCAGACATACTTCGAGAGCCGCGCCAGTGCTTGTTTTCCGGCCGGTTTCGGACAGAAATAATCACACAAAAGAAAAATCCGGTGAAGTTGTTGACGGCGACCGGATTTTTTATTTACAGTGGTTGCAAGCGTGATGCGAAGTAAATCGCGCGTTTGCAAAAGGTTTTTTTAGCGCCCTGCCGGCGCTCGGGAATCACGAGGGAAGACCCGTCAAATCTCGGTATTACAGAGAGAAGCCCCGCGCCTAGTTCTGGACGAGCCATCCAGGAAGCCGCCGACAAAAGTCAAATCAAGTCGGATGCATCTTTGCCCCGAGTGGGCGACACAAAGGTGGGCATCGCCCACCCCCTTCGGCTGTATTGAAGGGCATCTCTATCGGACGGACTGCGTCCGGTCAAACTGGAATTCTTTGCGTGCTGCCTTTCCGGCGGCGACTCGACAAGCACATGGTGCACAACCATGTCAGTCGTTGCAAAGCACCCGTGACTCATGGTGAAAGCCAGGATTGGTGGAACGGGGTAATTCCAATTCCAATATAGCTGTGGGCTGCGACACTCGAATTGCGGCCTGGTGATTTTAAACATCACAGACAGCTGTCCTGCAGCACCTACTGCAAGGTGCTGTGGTCGGATCGGTGGGGGGCTATATACCCATGGGGGTTCTATCCCGAGGGTGCTCTTCCCCAATCGCCAAGCGACAGAGCCTGCGCGTTCCCGCGTGTGGCCTGCCGGTCCGGGCAGAGTGTCGGCAATGCCGACACCACTGCTGGTGTGAATCCCTACCCAATGATCGGTAGAACATGTGCGTTCAGCTGCTGGCGCCGCTGCGATATGGTGCCTTCGGCCAGACGTTCCGCTGCCCGCGTCAGATAGTCCTCTACCAGTTTGCGCACCGTCCAAGCGCGAGCCTCGGCTTGCTTGGCGCGCTGCTTTTCCCGCCCCACATCGACGCCGCCCTGAATCTTCGCCCTCGCCTCAAGGGCGCGCTCCCTCGCCTTGGTCAGGGGAATGTCAGGGTACCGCCCCAGGGTCAGCTCCTTGCGCTTGCCGGCGACGTAGTAGCGCAGTACCCAAGCCGTCGTCCCGCTGGCCGAAAGCGTGAAGGTCAGGCCGTCGCCGTCGGCCTTCGCCAGCGGCCTGCCGGCCTTGACCCAGTTCCGCAACTGCACATCCTTGAGTTTACCCATGTTCGCCCCCTATCCCCTTGGAATGGGTAGCTAGACCGTTCTTAGCTACCCATTTTCCTCATAGCTACCCGTCTAGCTACCCATAAGTAGCTAGATTCCTGACTACATCTTTGGACATTGTAAGATAAAAAATCCAGCATTTACGCTGGCTTATGTTATGAATTCGGGATTACCCGGGACGCTAATGGATATGCTTATAGATTGCAGAACGTCATCTCGAAGACGACGTCGGTCTCGGCCTGGCGCGGACGGGCGTCCGTGCCGGGCGAAGTGAAGCGGATGTTGAGGGCGTATTTGTTGGCGCTGATTTCCGGCACGTAGGGCACGCCGCGCGCGACGCGCAGGCGCACCATCTGCGCCGTGCGTCCGCCGAGCATCAGCTGGTAGGCGCCGCCCTGGGCGAGCTGCTCCTCCTGGCGGCCGGAGGCGCGCAGCAGGCGCAGGACGATGGCGATGCCGTCGCGGATCGGCAACATGGGATTCAGCCAGCCGGCGAGGTCGCGCTGCCGCACCGCCATTTCGCGATGCAGCCAGTAGTGGTAGGAAGGCAGGTCGAATTCGCAGACGCCGCCGGGAATCGAGGCGCGGCTCTTGATGCCCATCAGCCACTCGTTCTCGCGCAGGTAGTGGCCGATCTTGCCCTGCATGGCGAGCAGGGCGCCGCTCGCCTGCTCGATTTCGTAGAGCGCGCCGGACAGCGCCGTCTCGGAAATGTCGGGATTGTTGCGGAAGGAGAGCAGGATCTGCCGCTGCCGCTCGAGTTCGTGCACCAGGTCGAACTTGAGATCGCTGCGGCCGGCGACCTCGAGAATCTCGAACAGCGTCACCAGGGCAACGTGGTGTTCCTGCGCGCCGTCGGCACCGATGAAGTGCCCGGCCTTGTCGAACAGATCCTCCAGACGCAGCAGAGTGCGAATGCGCTCGTTCAGAGGATATTCATAGGTGATCACGCCACGCCGCGCCGTCGTTGCCGTCGGTTGGATTCGGCCAATTCTGACCTATTCTTCGACAAAGCACAACAAATAGGCTGCGGAAGCCTATGAAACTGCGGCCATTTCGAGATAGCGCCGGTGCAGCGCCTCGACCTGCGGCCGCAGCCGCGCCAGCTCGCCGCCGTTGTCGATGACATCGTCGGCGATGGCGAGGCGCGCCTCGCGGCTGGCCTGGGCGGCCATGATGGCGCGCACCTCCTCCTCGCCGAGCCCGCTGCGCGCCATGACGCGCGCCGCCTGCTGCGCTTCCGGGCAGTCGACGACGAGAACGCGCCGGACGCGCTCGCGCCAGGCGCCCGACTCGAGCAGCAGCGGCACCACCAGCACGACGTAGGGCGCGGCGGCAGTTGCGCAGCGGCGCTCGGCCTCGGCGCGGATCATGGGATGGAGGATGGCCTCGAGGCGGGCCTTCTGCCGCGCGTCGGCGAACACCGCGCGGCGCATCGCGGCGCGATCGAGCGCGCCGTCCGCGGTGACGACCGCGTCGCCGAAGGCGGCGCGGAGGGCGGCCATCGCGGCGCCCGCCGGCGCAGTCAGCTCATGGGCGATGGCGTCGGTGTCGACGACATCGGCGCCCAGCTCGGCGAAGATCGCGGCGGCCGCGCTCTTGCCGCTGCCGATGCCGCCGGTGAGGCCGATGACGGGGATCATGGCCGGGCGGCGGCGCACTCCGTCCGGTCCAGCCCGGCGAATTCCTCCGGCAGGCCGGCGAAGGCGCGCTCGAGTTCTTCCGCCCCGCCGCGCGCCTCGACGACGAACTTGTCGCCGGCCGCCTCGCGCGCCTGGATGCGCGCCGATTTCACGCCCTTCTTGCGCAGGCCGGCGAGAAAGTCGCGCGCGCCCTGCTCGTTCTTGAACAGGCCGAGCGAGATGGCGAACTGGCTGGGGCCGCTCTCGCGCACGATGTAGAGGTCGGTGATGTCGAGGCCGGCCAGCTCGGCGGACTTCTTCTCGGCCTGGGAGGCGTTGGCCAGCGGCGGCACATGCACCCACCAGGATTTCGGCTCATTGACGGCGCGCAGCGAAACGCCCAGCCGCGCATCGCGCGCGGCCAGCAGCGCGACCAGCCTGTCGGCGGCCGCGCGCTCCAGCCGGCCGAGCGCGCGGCAGGCCAAGGCGGCCTGCCCTTCCGCCGCCGCGCCCTTGCCGACGATGCGCAGGCTGTCCGGCCGGATCTGCGCGGCCAGTCGCCCCGCCTCGCCCTGCGGCGGAGCGACGCCGAGGTAGCCGCGGCCCCAGGCGAACAGCAGCAGGTTTCCGAGCACCAGCAGCAGGAACAGGGTGCGCGGAACCCGCATGCCGTCGCTTTACACCGCGCTCAGGCGACCTTGGGCAGACGCTTGAGGGCTTCCTGCACGGCCTCCGCCGGATAGTCGTAGTCGACCAGCTCGCCGGCGAAGTACTTGTCGTAGGAGGCCATGTCGAAGTGGCCATGGCCCGACAGGTTGAAGAACAGCGTCTTCGGCTCGCCGCTCGCCTTGCAGCGCAGCGCCTCGTCGATGCAGGCGCGGATGGCGTGGCAGGACTCGGGCGCCGGGATGATGCCCTCGGCGCGGGCGAACTGCACGCCGGCCTCGAAGGTGGCGATCTGCGGCACCGCCACCGCCTCGATCAGGCCCTCGTGGTAGAGCTGGCAGACCAGCGGCGAGTCGCCGTGATAGCGCAGGCCGCCGGCATGGATCGAGGGCGGCATGAAGTCGTGGCCGAGGGTGTACATCTTCATCAGCGGCGTGTAGCCGGAGACGTCGCCGAAGTCGTAGGCATAGACACCCTTGGTCAGGCTCGGGCAGGACGAGGGCTCCGCCGCGACCAGGCGCACCTTCTTGCCGGCGGCCTTGTCGGCGAGGAAGGGGAAGGCGGTGCCGGCGAAGTTGGAGCCGCCGCCGCAGCAGCCGAACACCATGTCGGGGTAGTCGCCGACCTTCTCGAACTGCTTCTTCGCCTCCAGGCCGATCACCGTCTGGTGCAGGCAGACGTGGTTGAGCACCGAGCCGAGGCTGTAGTTGGTGTCCTTGCGCGAGGCCGCTTCCTCGACCGCCTCGGAAATCGCCAGGCCGAGCGAGCCGGGGTTGTTCGGGTCGGCGGCCAGCGCGGCGCGGCCGGCATTGGTCATGTCGGTCGGCGAGGCGAAGACCTCGGCGCCCCAGACCTGCATCATCGAGCGGCGATAGGGCTTCTGCTGGTAGCTCACCTTGACCATGTAGACCCGCACCTCGAGGCCGAACATCTGGCCGGCCAGGGCGATGGACGAGCCCCACTGGCCGGCGCCCGTCTCGGTGGTGAGCCTCGTGATGCCGACCATCTTGTTGTAGTAGGCCTGCGGCACCGAGGTGTTCACCTTGTGCGAGCCGGCCGGGCTGACGCCCTCGTACTTGTAGTAGATCTTGGCCGGCGTGCCGAGCGCCTGCTCGAGGCGGCGGGCGCGGAACATCGGCGTCGGCCGCCACTGGCGGTAGATCTGGCGCACTTCCTCGGGAATCGCGATCCAGCGCTCCGCCGACATCTCCTGCTCGAGCAGCGGGCCGGGGAAGATGGCGAGCATCTGCTCCGGCGTGACCGGGTTGCCGTCGGGCGCCAGCGGCGGCGCCGGCGGACTGGGCAGGTCCGCCGCGACGTTGTACCAGTGAGTCGGAATATCGGATTCGTTGAGCAAGATCTTCACATCGGACATCGCGGTCTCCTCCTAGTTATTTGCGAATGGATGCCGGGCTGATTTCTTTTCACTGCTGCCCGGGCGATACTACCTTGGCGAATCACCTTTCCCAAGTGATGATCGAATAATATCCTTCGTATACTGCATACACAAGCGAGTTGCCATGGCTGTGCAAGCCGGCCTGGCTTTGGATCATCATTTGCTAATGCTTGCGGCTAGAACCGCGTCCTCACGCTGTACTCGAGCGTCGCCTTGCCCTCGGCCGGCACGGCCAGCTGCCACACGGCGGAGCGGGCGTCGCCCCTGGCGTGGCTGCGGTTCTCGCTGACGATCTCCCAGTCGCCGGGAATCGGCTCGATCACCTTCACCGTCACCGGTGCGTCCTTGGCGTTCGACAGCTCGATGCTGAAGCCGCTCTCGTAGACCTTGTCGGCGACCTTGCGGAACGCGGTCTGCCGGCGCGAGGCCTTGACATCGAAGGCCTCGCCCAGGCGCAGGCGCACCACCTCGTTCTTCGCCGTGTGGTCGATGCGGTCTTCGCCGACGAACAGCGCGTTGCCGCGCGAATCCTTCTTGTACACCCGCATGACGCCCTTCGGCAGGGGCACGCCGAGCTCGCCGCCCTTGTTGTCGAACTCGACGAAGACGGCCACCTTCTGCTGGCGGCCGAGGTCGGCCTGGGCGCCGCGGTACCAGGCGTCCTGGCCCTCGAGCCGGTACTCCTTGCGCACCGGCACGGCGGCCGCCGACAGCAGGGCCACCTGCTTGGTCTGGTTGTCGCGCAGGGTGGTCGGCCGGGCGAGCGTGTAGAGGTGATATTCGAACAGCTCCTCGCGCGCCATTTCGCCCGCTGCCGCCGGCGCGGCCCTGACGGCGAACTGCTGCGCGCGGATTTCGTCGCGCACCCGGTTCACGTCGCCGGCCACCAGCTGCAGGCGGGCGTTCTCCCAGGAGGCGCCGCTCTGGTTGGTCAGCGTCACCCAGCCGGCGAGGTCGAGCCGCGACTCGTCGCCGGACAGCTCGGCGACATAGTCGGCGCGCCAGGACAGGCCGCCGGTGAGGTAGGACAGTTCCGCCGCCTGGCTGCCGGCGAGGCTGCTCTCCAACTGCATCACCAGGGTCGGCCGGTCGCGCAGGTTGGGCGGGATCGCGCCGAAGGCAATGCGCCCCGGCACGCCGGTCTCGATGCGGTCGGCGAACTTCAGCACGACGCCGCCGTTGCTCGCCAGCACCTCGGCCTGCTCGCGCGTCTCGGCGCCGCTGGCCGGGTTCGTCCGGATCACCGTCACGGCGTGGCCGACATGCTTCTCCAGCAGCTTCTGCGGCGTCAGCAGGTCGAAATCGAAATTCTGCTCGACCGGCTTCAGTCCGCCGCCGGACAGCGCGCGCAGGCTGGCCGTCTCCGGCCGCATCTTGGCGCTGACATCGCGCAGAGCGATGCTGTTCAGGCCGCGCGCGAAGGGAATGCGGCGCACTTCCTTCACCAGGGCGAGCGAGTCGTTGTAGATGGTGACGGCGGCCTCCGTGCGGTCCTCGCCGCGGCTGACCGTCTCGGCGGCATGCGCCGGCAGGAAGGCGAAGAGGGACAGCGCGAGGAGGCTGCGGGCAGCGCGAAGGTTCATGACGGCTCCTGTGGTTTGAGTGGCGCGAGATCGCGGCCGATCCGCGCCAGGCCTTCCAGCGCGAGATGGTCAACCCGCCGCTTCGGCACGCGCAGCAGGTCGAAGAGTTCGCCGGCAGCGCCGCCGCCGACCAGGCAGGCCGCGCCAGGAAGGTCGGCGACCTGCTCGAACATGCGCTCGATGGCGCCCGCCTGCGCCAGCAGGCAGCCGCTGGCGATGGCGTCCATCGTGTTGCGCGGCAGGGCGGAAAAACGGCCGTCGGCCAGCGGCAATCGCGCCGTGCCCTCGGCCAGCGCGCGGCGCATCAGCGCTGTGCCGGGCAGGATCAGGCCGCCCTGGAAGCCGCCCTCGCCGTCGAGCACATCGACCGTGGTCGCCGTCCCGGCGCTGACGACGAGGCAGGCGCGGCCGTGCAGGGCGCGCGCGCCGACCAGCGCCGCCCAGCGGTCGGCGCCGAGCTGGCCGGGATCCTCGTAGAGGTTGCGCACGCCGTGGCCGGCGGGCTGCGCCGCAACCCAATGCAGCGGCAACCCGAGTCCGGCCAGCCTCGCCGCGACAGCCTCGCCCACTTCGGCGCCGGCCACGTTGCAGGCCGCCGCGTGGTCGGCGCGCGGCTGGCTGCCCAGCAAGGCTTCCAGTTGCGGCAGCTCAGCATAGCCGAGCAGGCCCTGGGCGAGCCAGCCATCGCCATCATGCACGCCCCATTTGAGGCGCGAGTTGCCGCAATCGACGGCGAGGATGCGCCGGCTCATCGCGGTCGCAGCGAGACCTCGCCGCTGAGGATGCGGCGCAGGCCGCCGCCACTTTCCAGCAGCAGCGCGCCGTCGGCGTCGACGCCGGCGCAGCGGCCCTCGACGGCCGCGGCGCCCTCGGCAAGGACGGCGACGCGCCGACCCTCATGGACGTTGCGCGCCAGCCACTCTTCCCTCGCCCCGGCGAAGCCGCTACGGACGAACTCGTCGAGCATCAGGGCAAGGCTGTCGAGCAGGGCGGCGAGCAGGCGGCTGGGCGAGGGCAGGACCGGCAGGGCCGCCTCGAGCGCGGCGGCCGGCGCGGCGACGGCGGCGGCGATGTCCGGCGGCAGGCGCAGATTCAGCCCGATGCCGATCACCGCGGCATGGCCATCCTCCGCCCGCAGCGTCTCGACGAGGATGCCGCCGAGCTTGGCCTCCTCGAAGAGGATGTCATTCGGCCACTTCAGGCCGATGCCGGCGGCGCCGAGCCCTTCGAGCGCGCGCGCCACGGCAACGCCGCTCGCCAGGCTGAGGCCGACCGGCGGCGTTCCTTCGGCCAGCCGCCAGAGCAGGGAGAAGGTCAGGCTGGCGCCCGGCGCGGACAGCCAGGCGCGGCCGCGCCGGCCACG